>PHEL01000043.1 GCA_002842925.1 Alphaproteobacteria bacterium HGW-Alphaproteobacteria-14 | reverse complement strand
GCTTGTAACCGGCATTGCGCATGACAAGAACGAAGCCAAGGTCATCCTGACCCGCGTGCCCGACCGGCCCGGCGCGGTGGCGAATATCTTTGAACCGCTCGCAGCGGCCAGCATCAACGTCGACATGATCATCCAGAATGTCGGCCGCGATAAGGGTGAGACCGACGTAACCTTTACCGTGCCGCAATCCGATCTTGCCCGTGCGCAGGCGCTGCTGGAGGATCGGCGTGACGCAATCGGCTTCAACCGCATCATCACCGACAGCAAGATCGCCAAGATCAGCGTCGTCGGTGTGGGCATGAAAAGCCACGCCGGGGTGGCGAGCACGATGTTCCGATCGCTGTCCGACCGCGGCATCAACATCCAGGCGATTTCCACCAGCGAGATCAAGGTCAGCGTAATGATCGACGAGGACGAGACCGAACTCGCTGTGCGGGTGCTGCACACTGCCTATGGGCTGGATGCAGTTAGCTGACGGCCGGGCCGCCCCGCCTGAATTAACCATCTCCGGTAACGCAGCTTTTACTTTTTGGGACGGACTGTGCCCGCTCTTCCCCGAGAGCGAAAGGCGCTTATTATGGCCATCAAGGCCCATCTCGATCCATCCCTATCCGGCGACCCTCAGCGTGCAGCTCCCCGGCGTGAATTGCGGCTGGAAACCAGCGGTTTTGCTCCAGGAGCAGGCGAAGCCAATGTTACGATCCACAATATCTCGGCCACCGGGCTACTGCTCGAAACCGGGCTGGAACTGACGCAGGGAGAACGGCTCACGCTCGACCTGCCCGAAGCCGGGGCGGTCATTGCGGTGGTCGTATGGCGCAGCGAGCGTTTATTTGGCTGTACGTTCGAACAGGCGCTTGGCGCGGCAGCACTGGCCGCAGCACAATTGCAAGGGTTTGCGCCAGAGGCCGCTCTGGCGGAAAGTCGTTCGCCTCAGCAACCGATCACTAAAGGCGAAGCGCTCGGCCCACGATTAAACCGTTTGCGGCGCGAAGCGGGACTTACGCTTTCCGATGTCGCCGCAGTGCTGGGCGTGAGCAAGCCGACGGTGTGGGCCTGGGAAAAGGGCAAGGCCCGACCGCTGCCCGAGCGGCTTGATGCCATCGCAGCGACACTGGGAGTTCCGCCCGAAACTCTGGCCGAAACGCCCGCCACGCCCGGAAATGCAAGCGCAGTGATCGAGGAATGCCGCACTCGCATTGCTGAAGCCTGCGGCGCCACCGCCAAATCAGTGCGGATCATGATCGATCTATAGGCGCGTCAACTCGGTTGACCGCTAAAAATCATCATAAACACGACAAAGCGACATGAATCGCTAGTCCAACTGAAAAACATGGTAAACGAAATCTGTGAATGATTCGTTTTTTAGTCTGTTGTATTTATATAACTAACGAAATTATTGTCAATCGTAGCAACGAAAGGGGATTTGTTGCTTTTGGTTGCGATAATCCGGCTAACAAACTTACTTTTCGCAAAACATTGTGATCTTATGTTTGGACTGCGGGGCATTTTTGACATGAAATTCGGTTTGAGTGATGTGGAAGGCCGCGCGTTACACGGCCTGCTGGACGATTCCTCATGCGACATTGTTATCAGGCTGGACCGGCACGGGTTCATCCTCCACGCCTCTACCAACATGGCTGATCTTGGCTTTGATTTTTCCGCTGCACTGCTGCTCCCGCATATCACCGACCTGGCCGAACGCGATCACGCATCGTTTCTGAGCGAACACGTCGCTGCCGGCCTCACTGGACAAGCGCATGGCGGGTGGGTCGAATTCCCAGTGATCACCTGCCCTGATCGCGATACCTGCCGCTCAGTTGATTGCCAGCGTTGGTATGCGCTCAGTCTCAGGCCCGTGCTCAATGATTCCGGCGCTGTCGAAGGCGCGTTGTGCCTAATGCGATCGGTGCAGCAATTGCGCAGCCTTGAAGGCGAATTGCACGCCCGCACGGTAACGGATCCGCTGACCGGACTCGCCAATCGGCAGGCATTCTGCGCCAGTCTGCGGCGGCATCTCGCCGCAGGAGGCGGGCAGATGATCACGGTGCTGGCGGTTGACGGAATGCGTGCGCTGCTGATGCGTTACGGCCAACGCACCGCTGATGAAGTGCTTTGGGGATTTGCACGGTTCCTCGAAACAATGGCGCTGCCAGGACACGAAATAGCGCAGCTTGATGGCGAGCGATTCGGCGTGCTGCTGCCTGGCATGAAATCGCGCCATGCCCGCGAATGGGTCGAGGATGTGGTGCACACCTTCTCGGCGCTGGCGGCCCCTGCATCGGCCAAATCGCCGCAATTGACCGCAAGTGCGGGGCTGGCACGGGTCGAATGCACGGTCGACTGGACTTTGCGTGAGGCGGAGCTGGGTCTGGTCCTGGCGCGCGCCGGAGGCGGACGGCAGGTTGCAATGGCGGTGCATCGCCGCGCGGCATAATTGCGCCTCTGGACTTGGGCACGCGGGCGGCTAAACCGCTTGGATGAGCCACATTGCCACCATCCTGCTGCTCGGTTCGGGCGAACTGGGCCGCGAATTTGTGATTGCCGCCAAGCGCCTCGGCGCGCGGGTGATCGCCTGTGACAGCTATGATGACGCCCCGGCGATGCAGTTGGCCGATGGGCGCGAGGTGTTCTCCATGCTTGATGGCGAGGCATTGAGGGCGGCGGCGAAAAAGCACCTCCCAGATCTGATTGTGCCGGAAATCGAGGCAATCCGAACCGAGGTGCTCACCGATCTGGAGGCAGAGGGCTTCACCATCGTCCCCTCCGCCCGCGCCGCGCAGCTGACCATGAACCGCGATGCGATCCGCGATCTGGCAGCAGGCGAACTGGGGCTGGTCACTTCGGCTTATGGTTATGCGACAAGTTTGACCGAAGCTGAGGCAGTTGCGGATAAAATTGGTTACCCGTTGGTGATGAAGCCAGTCATGTCATCATCCGGCAAGGGCCAGAGCAAGGTCGATGACGCGCCGGCATTGGAGGCCGCATGGGATTACGCCGTCGCCAATATGCGGGGCGACAGGGCGCGGGTGATTTGTGAGCAGTTCATCGCCTTCGACTATGAAATTACCCTGCTGACCGTGCGTCATAAGCACGGAATCAGCTTCTGCCCGCCCATCGGCCACCGGCAGGAACGTGGCGATTATCGGGAAAGCTGGCAGCCCGCCGCGATGTCGCCCGTCGCGCTTTCCAAGGCGCAGGACATGGCGGCGAAAGTAGTGTCCGCGCTGCAGGGCAGCGGGCGCGGGTGGGGGCTGTATGGTGTCGAGTTCTTCGTGGCCAAACGCAAGGATGGGGGTGAGGAGGTGATCTTCTCCGAACTCTCCCCTCGCCCGCATGACACCGGGATGGTGACGCTGGTCAGCCAGGATCTGAACGAATTTGATCTCCATGCCCGCGCCATTCTCGGCCTACCCTTGCCGCAAAGCATCACCGCCCGCCCCGCCGCCTCCGCCGTGATCCTCGCCGACCGTGATAGCGACGCCTTCGCGTTCGAGGGATTGGCTGATGCGCTCGCGATTGATCCCGCAGCAGTCGATGTGCGTATCTTCGGCAAGACCACCACCCGCCCCTATCGCCGCATGGGCGTGGCGCTGGCTCGCGCTGACACAGCCGTTGCAGCGATTGCGCTGGCCAAAGCCGCTGCGGCAAAGGTGCGGATTGCTTATAAGGCCTGACCCGACTAATCCGCCCGCCCATGACCAACTATCCCAACACCGCTGCCCTGATGCAGCGCGGCACTGATTTCCTCGGCTGCGACACCGCGATTCTGTGCGGCGCGATGAGCTGGGTGTCGGAGCGCAACCTGGTCGCCGCCATCTCCAATGCGGGCGGGTTTGGCGTGATCGCTTGCGGGGCGATGACGCCCGAACTGCTCGACACCGAGATAACGGCGAACAAGGCGCTGACGTCGAAGCCCTTCGGCGTGAACCTCATCACCATGCACCCAGGCCTGTTCGACCTGATCGCGGTGTGCCGCAAACATGGCGTAACCCATGTGGTGCTGGCAGGCGGCATCCCGCCCAAAGGCAGCGTGGAAGCGATCAAAGCCGACGACAGCGGCATCAAAGTCATCTGCTTCGCGCCCACGCTGGCGCTGGCGAAAAAGCTGCTGCGGTCGGGTGCGGATGCGCTAGTGATCGAGGGGATGGAGGCCGGTGGCCATATCGGCCCGGTTTCCACCAGTGTGCTGGCGCAGGAAATCCTGCCGGAACTGGCCGCCAAACACCTTATCTTTGTCGCAGGCGGCATCGGCCGGGGCGAAGCAATCGCAAGCTATCTCGAAATGGGCGCGGCGGGCGTGCAATTGGGCACGCGCTTCGCCTGCGCCACCGAAAGCATCGCGCATCCTGATTTCAAGAAAGCGTTCTTCCGCGCGAGCGCGCGCGAGGCGGTTGCATCGGTGCAAGTCGATCCGCGCCTGCCGGTGATCCCCGTCCGCGCCTTGAAGAACAAGGGCACCGAGGAATTCACCGCCAAACAGCGCGAAGTCGCCGCGTTGCTCGATGCGGGGGCGGTCGACATGGGCGAAGCACAATTGCAGATCGAACATTTCTGGGCAGGCGCCCTGCGCCGCGCGGTGATTGACGGTGATGTCGAAAACGGCAGCGTGATGGCCGGGCAATCGGTCGGCATGGTCAAGGCCGAAGAACCCGCCGCCGACATCATCGCTGAGCTGATGGCGCAGTGCGAGGCGGCGCTCGCCAAGTAAGGTGGGCATGAAGCACATGACCCCGCTGATCCTTACTCTCGCCTGTCCCGACCGGCCCGGAATCACCGCGCGGGTGACGGGGTTTCTGTTCGAGCGCGGGTGCAACATCCTTGATGCGCAGCAGTTCAATGACCGCGCGGGCGCCGAAGGCTTGGGGGCGGGCGGCACTGACCGGTTCTTCATGCGGGTGGTGTTCGATCCCGACGGCTCGACCGCCGAGGGGTTGCGCGCCGACTTTGCTGCGTTGGCGGTCGAATATGCGTTTGAATGGAAAATGACGCGCGAAGACCGCCCGCGCCGCACCATCATCCTTGTCAGCAAGTTCGATCACTGTCTGGTCGATCTGATCTATCGCTGGCGCACAGGCGAATTGCCGATTGATCCAGTAGCAATCGTCTCCAACCACCCGCGCGATGCCGCGATCCGGGTCGATATCGGCGACATCCCGTTCCATCACATCCCGGTGACGCCCGAAACCAAGCCGCAAGCTGAGGCGCAATTCCGCACACTGGCGGCGGAAACTGATGCGGAGTTGATCGTGCTGGCGCGATATATGCAGGTGTTTTCAGACGAACAATCGGCTCATTTCGCAGGGTGCTGCATTAATATCCACCACAGCTTCCTCCCCGGTTTCAAGGGCGCGCGGCCCTATCATCAGGCGCACGAACGCGGGGTCAAGATCATCGGCGCGACGGCGCATTTCGTCACGGCTGATCTGGATGAAGGCCCGATCATCCATCAGGATGTCGAGCGCATCACCCATGCCGACAGCCCCGAAGATCTCGTTCGCAAGGGCCGCGACATCGAACGCCGCGTGCTAGCCGAAGCCGTGCGACTGTTCGCGCAGGAACGCGTGCTGATGAACGGCACACGCACGGTGGTGTTCAGAGGTTAGGTGTGTCGCGAGGCCTAACGCCGGGCGACCTTCTTCGTCCCTTCGATGGCCTTATCCTCATTCGCGCGGTGGATCACATAGGCGCGGATGGCCTCGATTTCCTCCTTGGAAAGCGATCCGGCAAAGCTTGCCATGCCGTTATCCTTGAGCACCCCGCCTTCGACCACCGCGTTCCACGCACTCGCGCTTTCGAGCGATCCGGCGCGGCGCAAATCCGGGAGCACGGTCGATCCTACCGCGCCCGGTGCGTGGCACACCGTGCAATAGCGGCCATATTTTGCCTGTCCCAGCGCGATCACTTCAGGCGAAGCCTTGCTTGGCGGCGGATCAAGCGGGAGCGCGGCGAGTTCGGGTTCAGGCGGCAATTGCGCCTTGCCGCCCAGCTTGAACACCAGCAGGCGCGAGATGTTGCGCACAGGGGCCTTGTCCGCGATCAGCGCACCATCCACGCTCAAGGCATAGGCCCCGCCCCAGCCCGCCAGAACCGCGACATATTGTTCGCCATCAACGGTGTAGGTTATCGGCGGCGCGACCACCCCGGTTTGCGCGGCAAAGCTCCACAGCTTCTTGCCGGTGCCTGCGTCATAGGCGTTGAACTCGCTCCCCGTGGTGCCCTGGAACACGAGGCCGCCGCCGGTTGCCAGCAAGCCGCCGTTCCACGGCCCCGGATGCTCGACCGTCCAGCGCGGCTCCTGTTTCACCGGATCCCACGCCACCAACATGCCTTTGAGCGTGCCGGCCACCTGCTTGCGGATGCCCAGATCGGGCGGCAGATCGCCCGCGCCAAGGTTGAACCCGACATTGAACCCGCGTGCGGTATCGGGCTTCCAATCGGCTGCGGGCGCATACATCATCGACGCTTCAAACGCTGGGATATAAACAAGGTTTTCGCCCGGATGATACGCCATCGGGTGCCAATTGTGCCCACCCAGAGCGCCCGGCGTGACCAGCGCAGGCTTGCCGGTCTTGTCCACCCGCGTTTCAGGATTTTCGATCGGACGACCCGTCACCGGGTCTATCCCGCTTGCCCAGTTGACGCTGACATAGGGCTTGGCGCTGATGAACTTCCCCGTCTCGCGGTCAATGACATAGAAGAAGCCATTTTTAGGGGCTTGCATCAGCACCTTTCGTATGCGGCCCTCGATCTCCATGTCAGCCAGCATGATGTGCTGCGTGGCGGTGAAATCCCACGTTTCGCCCGGCGTGGTCTGGTAATGCCAGACATATTCGCCGGTCTGGGGCCGGATCGCGACAATGCTGGAGAGGTAGAGGTTGTCGCCCTCACCCGTCCCGTCCGCACCGGGCGAACGATAGGCGCGGTTCCACGGCGACCCATTGCCGACCCCGATATAGAGCAGATCCAGTTCCGGGTCATAGGCCATCGAATCCCACACCGTTCCGCCGCCGCCAATCGCGTCCGACGCACCCAGCACGTCCATGTTCCATGTTTCGGCGGCCTTTTGCAGATAGGCAGGCGCGCCCTCACCCTGCCCGCCTTCAGGCACGGTGTAGAACCGCCACAGTTCATCACCATCTGCCGCGTCATAGGCGGCGACATAGCCGCGCACGCCGAATTCCGCCCCGCCATTGCCGATGATCACCTTGCCATCAATCACGCGCGGTGCGCCGGTGATGGTGTAGCTTTTGGATTGATCGACCGTGACCTTTTCCCACGCCACCGCGCCAGTATCGCGGTCAAGCGCGACCAGGCGTCCATCCAGCGTGCCAAGGAACAGCTTGTCGCCCCATGCGGCCAGCCCGCGGTTCACCACATCGCAGCAGGCTTTGACCGCGGTTTCGCCGGGAACCTTGGGATCATATTCCCACAGCGGTTTGCCAGTGGCGGCATCAAACGCCTTCACCTTGCTCCACGCGGTGGTGAGATACAGCTTGCCGTCCATCACCAGCGGGGTCGCCTCCTGCCCGCGCGCGGTGTCCATGTCGGCAAACCACGTCAGACCCAGATTGCCCACCGTCTCGCGGTTGACAGAATCGAGCGGTGAATAGCGCTGTTCGGAATAGGTGCGCCCGTGGCTGATCCAGTTGGCGCTATCCGCGTCTGCCCCAACCAGTGCAGCATGGGTGATTCCATCGCCCTCGCCGCTTTTGAAAATCTGGCTGCAATTCGCCAGCGCCCCCGCCGACAGCAACAAGGCTGCGCCGCACGCCCACCGCACAAGGTTCATTGATCCCGCTCTCCCCGTTTTCTTTTGCGCATGTTGACGCGTGAAACTCTGCTTGTCCATGCCTACCGCTCCCGACTATCACAGGCGCAAGGGGTCAGCAGGAGAACAACGAGCATGTGCGATGAAAGCAAATTGGCCGAATGGGCCAAGCAAACCGTCAGCCGCCGCCAGTTCGGCGCGCTCAGCGGCGCTGCGGCGTTGGCAGCGTGCGCATCGGGTGAAAGTGCCAGCAATGCACAGCCCGCAACCGCTGGACTGACAGAACGCGTGATCAGTTTCGATACCGCTGATGGGACGATGGACGGATTTTTCGTCCGTCCAGAAGCTGGCAATCACCCCGCGGTAATCCTGTGGCCCGATATTGGCGGCATCCGCGAAGCCAAGCGCAACATGGCACGCCGCCTCGCCGGTGAAGGCTATGCGGTACTGGTGTTGAACCCCTATTACCGCGACGTTGCCGGGCAGCAATTTTCCGATTTTGCCGATTTCATCACCAATGGCGGGTTTCAGAAAGTTGGCCCGTGGCGCGGCAAGCTTGATGCCGAAGCGATCATGCGCGATGCCGCCGCCACGGTCGGCTGGCTCGATCAGCAGGAAGGCGTCGATCAGGCACGGGGCATTGGCACGCAGGGCTATTGCATGGGCGGGCCATTCACCATCTGGAGCGCGGCGGCGGTGCCATCGCGGATCAAGGCTGCGGCCAGTTTCCACGGCGGCGGGCTGGTGCGCGCGGACAACCCGATGAGCCCGCACGCGCTGTTGGACAAGGTCGACGCGCAGCTGCTGATCGCGGTCGCCCGCAATGATGATGCCAAGGCCCCTGAGGAGAAGGTAGCATTCGCCGATGCGGCCAAGGCGGCAGACGTGCCCGCGACCGTCACCGTCTATGATGGCGATCACGGCTGGACCGTTCCTGATAGCCCGGTCTATGCCGAAGCGGCCGCCGAACAGGCCTATGCCGATCTGAAAACGCTTTACAGCGCGGCGCTCTGACTTTGCTTATCGGCGGGCGGGCCTGACGGCAGGCGGGAGCGTTACGTCTCCCGCCAATGCTTGTGATCGGTCAGCCCGCCGCGTTGCGCGCCGTGGCGCGGTCATTGCTGAGGCCAAAGCGCCCATGCTTGCGGAACCGCGTCATCCACTTGTCGAGGAACAGGCCCAATGGCTTGGGTTCAATCCCAAGTTCGGCAAAGCCGCGCGAACCTTCCGCCACGGTGCTGCCGGGTTTCAGCAGAGCCCACTGATCGCGGCTCATCGGGGTTCCGGGCAGCGCCGCAAAGGCCGCCGACAGCCCATCGGGCACCGCGATAAAACCCCGCTTTCGTCCTTGGGCGGCGGCGATCCGTTCATGGATTTCCATCATCGATAGCTGCTCTGGCCCACCCAGTTCATAGGTGTGTCCGCCGTGTGCATCAGGATGCTCAAGCGCGGTTGCCACCGCTTCGGCCACATCAACGGCATAGACCAGTTGCAGCTTCGCTTCCGGCCCGAATACCGGCAACACCGGCAAAATCTCAATCATCCCGCCAAACAGGTTGAGGAAGTTATCGTCCTTCCCGAATACGACTGACGGGCGCAGGATGGTTGCCGTGGGAAATTCGGCCAGCACCCGCTGCTCGCCCAGCGCTTTGGCCTTGGCATAGGCGGTGGGTGATGCCGCATCGGCGCCGATGGCGCTGACATGCACAAGCCCGCGCACGCCCTTCCCCGTCGCCAGCCGCGCTATCGTGCTAGGTGCCTCGCCCATCAACGCAGTCAGATCACCATCAAATGCACCAACCAGATTGACGACGTAATTCGCCCCATCAAGTGCGGCGGCAACGTGATCTTCGCGGGTGATGTCGCAGGGAAGGAATTGCAGCTGGCCGAGATTGGCGAGCGGCTTGAGGGCTTGCGCCTTGTGCGGCGCACGGCTCGCCAACCGCAAGCGCGCGCCGCGTTCCAGCAGGCTCTGCGCGACATAATTGCCAATATAGCCGCTGCCACCGAAAATGGTGACAAGCTGGCCGGAAAGCGGGGATGATGTGGGCATGGGTCAGGGTGCTCTTGGTGGCTGTCCAGTTGCTGGCAGCGCTTTGCGGCAACACGAGCCCGCAGGCAAGGGCTGCAATGCGTGGATCTGCATTTGCGGCTTTTCCGCTTGCATTCGCAACCTATCGGGCTAAGTGCGTGATACGTTATCTCATTAAAGCAACGGGACCCCCATGATCAATCGCAAGAACCGCCTTGCCTCCTCCCACTTCGCCCTCGCTGTTGTTCTCGGCGCGGCCTCCCCGGCGCTTGCGGGCACCACTAAAGCCGAACAACAGCCCGCTACCGGCACCCAATCCAGCGGCAAAGCGGAGGATAACGCCGAGGATGACGTCCACAACCGCCAGACCGACGGAACCGGCACCATTATCGTCAGCGCTTCGGGCCTCAAGGAACTCGACTTGCTGGCAGGCACCAGCGTGCTCGAAATACGCGACATTCAACGCGACATGGTGACCGGCCAGATCGGTGACCTGCTGTCCAAGGTCCCCGGCGTGTCTGCCACCAGCTTTGCCCCTGGTGCCTCACGCCCCATTTTGCGCGGCCAACAGGGTGAGCGCGTGCGCGTGCTGGTCGACGGGATCGGCACGTCAGATGTCTCAAACACCTCTGCCGATCACGCCACCACCATCGATCCGATCACGGTTGAACGCATCGAAGTGCTGCGCGGCCCCGCAGTGCTGCTGTATGGCAGCCAGGCGATCGGTGGCGCAGTCAATGTGATCGACAAGCGCATCCCGACCCGGATGCTGGATGAGGCGCTCCACCTCGATGCGCTGGGAGGGATCGACAGCGCTACCAACATGCGCACCGGTGCGGCCTCAATCGATGTCGGCGTAAGCTCGAACCTGGTACTGCATGTCGATGGTTCGTGGCGCAAATCGGGCGACATACAGATCGGCGGGTTGCAGGTGTCCGATGCTCTGCGCGCTGATCTGCTGGCTGACGCTGCCGCGGTGGAGGAAGACGGCGCGCCCGAAGAAGCCGCAGACCTGCGCGCAGCCGCCAGTCAGCGTGGCACTGTGCCCAACACCGCTGCGGAAGGCTGGACGGTCAATGGCGGATTCGGCCTGATCCTGGGCGACAGCACTTTTGGTGCTTCGGTTGGGTATTACGATTCCAGCTACGGCGTCCCCACCCGTCCGGGCGCGGCAGAAGGCGATGCACTCGTCACCATCGGGCTTGAACAGTACCGCGCTGATTTCAAGGGCGACATCGCGCTGGGCGAAGGCGCGTTCGAGCGGCTGAAACTGCGGGTCGGCTATTCCGATTACACCCACACCGAATTTGAAGGGGCCGACATCGGCACCACCTTCGACAGCACCAGCATCGAAGCGCGCGCCGAACTGGTGCAGAGCGATCAAGGCCTGCTGCGCGGATCAACCGGCGTCCAGTTCATGCACCGCGATTTCTTCGCCCAAGGCGAAGAGGCCTATGTCCCGCCCAACCTGACCGATCAGCTGGCAGTGTTCACCTTGCAGGAATTGGGCAGTGGCCCATTCCAGATCGAGGCTGCCGTGCGCGGAGAATTTACCGATGTCGAAGCACAGACGCTGGGCATCAAACGGAATTTCGATACGTTTTCGGGCGCGCTTGGCGTGGTTTACGAAGGGGTTGAGGGCGTCCGCGTCGGGCTGAATGGTTCCCGCGCCGAACGCGCACCGAGCGCCGAAGAACTGTTCGCTGACGGTCCGCACATCGCCACGCAGGCGTTCGAAATCGGCAACCCTGACCTCAAGACCGAAAGCGCATGGGGACTGGAAGCCTATGCGCGCGGCAGCATCGGGGCGGGCACATTCAGCCTGACTGCGTTTAGCCAGTGGTTTAACGACTATATCTTCCTCAATGAAACCGGCGAGGAGGAAGACGATCTGCCGGTGTTCGAATACCTGCAGCAGAATGCAGAATTTTATGGGATCGAAGCCGATCTGTCATATCCCGTTATCGACACGGGAAAGGTTCGCCTGATAACCGATATTCGCGCATCTTATGTCAGGGCCGAACTGGCCGATGATACCGCCGTACCGCGCATCCCGCCGCTGAGCCTGCTTGGCGCGTTGGAAGCGCAAACCACAGCGTTCGACGTGCGCGGCGAAGTGCAGTGGTTTGACGGACAAGACCGGGTGACCACCTTTGAAACGCCGACTGACAGTTTCACACTGGTCAACGCGCTGATCGCATGGCGACCGCTGGCCGATAACAAGAACGTGACGGTGCAAGTTGCGGCCGACAATATCTTCGATGTTACCGGCCGCCGCCATGCCAGCTTCACCAAGGACTTTGTGCCACTGGTGGGGCGCAACTTCCGCGCGAGCTTACGCCTGAGCTTCTAAACCTGACGGCGAGCCTCTCCTGTTCGAAATCTCGCCGTCTCAGCCCTCAATCGCGAAGGTAAGTTCGGCGTGTTCTTCCAGCCGCTCTACCAGATCTTCGCCCAGGAATGCGCCGGGCGTGCCGATCCCACCCGGTGTGGTGCAGGCCAGCAGGGCAATCCCGGTCTCGCTCAGCATCCGGCTGGTTGACCCATAGCCCGGATCATACCGGCCCTTGACGCCATATTGCAGCCGCCCGCCATCAGCCATGTCGGCAACGAACACGACATCGTAAAAGCCGTTTTCGCGCTCTTCCTTGGTCGGCCCTTCACCGGGCTTGGGCGGTTTGGCACCGAACGGGTTTTTCATGAATTCCAGCGCCGCATTGGCCGCTGCCTTGCCCGCTTCTCCGGGGCTGGTCAGCATCATTTCGTCATACTTGAAATCGGTGCCGTAAGGGTGGCCAAGCAGGAAGTTGGTGCGGTGAACGTTCTTGGTGTTGATCGGCGCCATCACGAACGGCGCGGCCCATTTGCCGAGATCCTCTTCGTGGCTGGGAATCATGCCCGAAGGCTGATCCGGCCCTTCAAACCCCGGTGTCAGCGCGAACGGATTGCGCAGCACGTTGATAATCGATGGGCTTTTGGCCGCCGCCTTCATCGTCGCGCCGAGGCTGGCGGCGGTGCCGCCCGAGAACGTCCCCTGCATCGCCCGCACCCGTCCACGGATGCGCGGGGCAGGCTTGCCAAATCGTTCCACGCAGGCTTTCTGCGTCATCATCACGCCCAGATCGAACGGAATCGAATCGAACCCGCTGGAAAAGCAGATGCGCGCGCCGCTGGCTTCGGCGGCGGCCTGATGCTCAGCGATTTTCTGCGCCATCCACGCCGGTTCGCCGCACAGGTCGGCATAATCGGTGCCAGTGGCAACGCAGGCGGCCACCAGCTTGTCGCCATATAGCTGGTAGGGGCCGACAGTGGTGAGCACCACGCGGGTGCGCTCGCACATCGCTTCAAGATCGGCACTGTCATCGGCATCGGCGACCACCAGCGGCGTGGTGGAAGGCGCACCAATCAGGTCGCGCACTTCCTCAAGCTTGGCAAGGCTGCGCCCCGCCATTGCCCATTTCGGCCCGTCTTCGCGTGCGCCGTAATGGTGGGCGAGATATTCAGCGACCAGCCGCCCAGTATAACCGGTGGCGCCGTAAACGATGATGTCAAATTCGCGGGTGGCCATATGATCCCTCTTGAAACGGTCATTCCAGCGAAGGCTGGAACCTCAAGCGGATTAGTGCCGCATTTCCTCCCAAGATGCCAGCTTGCGCCGGCATGAGGTGAAGGGGTTACAACCGGGGCAAAGTCACCCCGCGCTGGCCCATATATTTGCCCGCGCGGTCTTTATAGCTGGTCTCGCAGCGTTCGTTGCCCTGCAGAAACAGGAACTGGCACGCACCTTCATTGGCATAGATTTTCGCGGGCAGCGGCGTGGTGTTTGAAAATTCCAGCGTGACGTGCCCTTCCCAGCCCGGCTCCAGCGGCGTCACATTCACAATAATCCCGCAGCGCGCATAGGTGCTTTTGCCGAGGCAGATCACCAGCACATCTTCCGGCACGCGGAAATATTCGACCGTGCGGGCGAGTGCGAAGCTGTTGGGCGGGATGATGCAGACATCGGTTTCGCGGTCGACGAAGCTTTTGGGGTCGAACTGCTTGGGATCGACCACCGAACTGTCAACATTGGTGAAAATCTTGAACTCCGGTGCGACCCTTGCGTCGTATCCGTAGGACGACAGGCCGTAGGAGATCACCCCGTCGCGCCGCTGGGCTTCGACGAAGGGTTCGATCATGCCGTGTTCCAGCGCCTGTGCGCGGATCCATTTGTCCGAGAGAATCGCCATCCACGGGGGATTCCCGATGGCGCGGGCAAGGGCAAGGCCGGGGGCGGACATATCCCCCTTTGGTTCCGGTCAGCGCGCCCAGCCGCTCTGGTCAGCCCAGCACCAACCCGGCTTTGCACCTGTCACAGGCCAAAGCTACCCTTCAGCCCATCGATCACATATTGCGCTGCCAGCGCGGCCAGCAACACACCCAGCAGACGGGTAATCACCGCTTCGACCTTGTCGCCCAGCAGCCGGATCAGCGGGCCGGCCGCGACCAGCGCCGCTCCGGTAATCACAAGCACCGCCGCCAGCGCACCGAGCACTTCGAACGATTGTGCCAGCCCGTCCGCCTCGTTCATCAGCAGCATCACCGCTGCTCTGGTGAGGCGGCGACTTTTTCGGCGCGTTCCTCGCGGCGCTGGGTGCGTTTTTCGAATACCATGTCAAACGCGATGAAAAACAGCATCAGCCCGCCCGCAATGCGGAACGAGTTCAATTCAATATGCAGCGCGCCCAGCAATTGCTGGCCGAACAGCGCGAAAATCAGCAGGATGATGGTGGCAATGAATGTCGCCCGCAACGCCATGCTGCGCGCCTGCTGCGCGCTCGCGCCCTTGGTCAACCCGGCATAGATCGGCGCGCACCCCGGAGGGTCAATCACTACGAAAAAGGTGACAAAGGCGGAAAAGAACAACTCGGACAGCACCATCACTCCCCGCCCATCGACGCAAGGTTTTGTTCAAACGCGGTAAGCCATCGACCCTGATAGAAATAATCGGCAGCGGCAAACCGGGTGCCATCATCGCGGTGTTCCCAGCGCCAGCGCAGTGTGCCGTCGCGCGACAGGCGGGCATCGGCCTTACCTTCATAGCCCACGGGAATCGCGGGTGGCGGCGGGATCGCGGCATCACGGCGCGGACATGAGGCGACAAGGCCCTGCACCGCATCGATAGAAGTGACGACGATATCGCCATCCTCGACCGGTTTGCGCGGCGGGGGCTGCGGTACGTCGAGTCCGCCGACATCGAAGACATAGCGATATTCACCGCTGCCCTGGCGTTCCCACACGGTCAGAAAATTGCCGACCTTGCCTTCGGGCGTGGTGATGCGTCCGTGGCTGACAGCAACCGCCCCGTCGCAGCTGATCGCCACCGCGCGCGGTTCCCACTGCACGGCGGCAGGCGGATCGCTCTGCGTGGCGAGCCAGGGTTCGATTGCGAAGGGGCCGTTTTCACCGTGGAGCAGCGCACCGGGGGCCGCGAACATGCGAAATGCAGTCCACTGCCCGTTTTCGCGCGCGGCACGGGCAAAGGCGATTTCCGTGGCCACGATCGTGCTCGGCTGCGCGGCACCGGGGGCAGTGGCCAGTGCGCGGTTAATCACCGCAGGCGACGGGCCTCGTCGCTGCTGTCCGCCCGCACAGGCGGCCAGCGCCAGCGCACAAACGCTCAACATCAAAATCGGGCCAGCGCTTCTCATAAGTCCTCTGGCGCAGGAAGCCCGGCATGGGCATGGGCTGCGACCAGCGTATTTCTCAGCAGCACCGCAATCGTCATCGGCCCGACCCCGCCCGGCACCGGGGTGATCGCACCTGCAACTTCGCGCGCTTCGGCAAAGGCGACATCGCCGACCAGCTTACCCCGATCCTTGCCCTGTTCGGGCGGCATGCGGTTGATCCCGACATCGATCACCGTCGCCCCAGGCTTGATCCAGTCGCCCCGGATCATCTCCGGGCGGCCCACTGCGGCGACCACAATGTCAGCACGGCGCACGATATCGGGCAGGCTTTTGGTGCGACTATGCGCGATGGTGACGGTTGCGTTGGCATCCACCAGCAACTGCGCCATCGGCTTGCCGACGATGTTCGAACGCCCGATTACCACCGCATCCAGCCCCGACAGATCACCCAGCCGATCCTTCAGCAGCAGCATGCAGCCCAGCGGCGTGCAGGGGATGAAGCCCGCCTGCCCCACGGCAAGCCGCCCGGCGTTGATCACATGGAAGCCATCAACGTCCTTGTCCGGGTTGATCGCGGCGATGATCGCCTGTTCATCGAGGTCATTTGGCAGCGGCATCTGCACCAGAACCCCGTCCACCGCCTCATCCTGATTGAGCCGTTCGATCAGCGATAGCAGCGCCGCTTCACTGGTATCGGCGGGCAGACGATGTTCAAAGCTCGCCATTCCGGCGGCGTCACACGCCTTGCCCTTGGCGCCGACATAGACCTGGCTGGCCGGGTCTTCGCCCACCAGCACCACCGCAAGGCCGGGACGCCGCCCAGTGGTTTGCGCGAATGCGGTCGCCGCCACGCCGATGCGCACGCGAAGAGTTTCGGCAAAGGCCTTGCCGTCGATTAGCGCAGCTTCGGGCATCAATAGGCCCCGGAAACGCCGATCAGCACCCGCGTGAGAACCTGCAGGCCAAGGATCAGCACCAAGGGCGAAAAGTCGATCGCGCCGGTATTGGGCATGATGTTGCGGATCGGGCGCAGCACCGGTTCCAGCAACCGGTTGATCGAATCATATACCTGCCGAAGGAACTCATTGCTTGGGCTCACCACGTTAAAGGCGAACAGCAGCCCGATCACGAATTGGATAATGATCAGCATCACCAGCACATTGGTGAGCATCACGATG
>PHEL01000001.1 GCA_002842925.1 Alphaproteobacteria bacterium HGW-Alphaproteobacteria-14 | reverse complement strand
AAGGAGCCGCAATGCTCGGCCTTGTTCGATCTACTCGCTACGCCAATGAAACGGCATCAACTCGCCGCCAGCGACACTCCCGCGAAGCGGGTTCGTGCATCGACCCCATATCGACCCTCGCGTCCACGTCGCCCCGTGCTTGACACGGGGCTTGGCTACTTCTGCTCCGGTGGGGGCGCGAACCATTGCCACCAAAGGTCGTCCCACTCCGGATTGTCCGCCTCGATCAGCGCGAACTTCCATTCGCGGTGCTGATTCACGCGTGCCAAAGCATCGGAGGTGACGCCGACATACATCCCGCCGCGATAACGGTTTACCATGATGTAAACCCAGCCGCCCTTCGCCATGATCCGATTATCGCGGCAATGGCCGAGAAAGAAAAGCCAAGCCCCGTGTCAAGCACGGGGCGACGATTCTCGGAGTAGCAGAAATCCATCCATTTGGCGCCATTCAAAGCACGGCAGCGGCAACCTGAAAGCGGTCATTCGCCTTATTGCAAGGTCGTTATTTCCTCGCTGCCATCGGTGCGGCCATAAAACTGCATCAGCTGCACCAGCAACTCGCAGCGGTCGGTCAGCGTTTCGGCCTCCAGCAGTGCCTGCTTGCTGGCCGGATCGAACGGCGCGATCTGCGATACGCCGTTGATGAGCGAGCGATCATCCAGCCGTTCGACCGAATCCCAGTCGACGCTGTATCCTTGCGCATCGGCAAAGGCCCGCGCCTCACGCTCGAACCCGCCGCGCTGGGCGTGGGTCAGGGTCTCGTCCTCATCCTCGTCATAGATGTCGGCTTCGATCTGGCGGAATGCGGTGGTGACCTCCAGCTCGCGCACCAGCCGGAACCGGGCGACGCCTTCAAGGACGATATTGTAGCGCCCGTCATCCATCGCCTGCACCTCGCCAATCCGCCCGACGCAGCCGACGCTGAACAGCGGCGCGCCTTCAGTCGGGCGTTGCGGCTGGATCATCGCGATCTGGCGATCCCGGATCAACGCATCGCTGACCAGCGCACGGTAACGCGGTTCAAAGATATGCAGCGGCAGTTGCATCCCGGGAAACAGCACCGCGCCGCTCAGCGGGAAGATCGAGAGGCGCCTCGACATGATCCGTTCATTCATCCAAACAACACGCGCGACAGGCGGCGGCGGACGCCGATCACCCATTCATCTTCCAGCCCGGTGGCCTCGAAAATCTTGAGCAACTGGGTGCGCGCCGCGCCTTCGTTCCACTCGCGATCGGCGGCAACCATTGCCAGCAGCGTGTCGGCCGCCTCATCGCGGCTTCCGGCAGCAAAGGCCGCCTCGGCAAAGGCGAACTGCGCGTCCATGTCAGCGGGGTTTGCGACAGCGGCGGCGCGCAGGGTGGCAAGCTCGCCATCATCAACCCTGGTGCCCGCCAGCTCCAGCGCGCTTTTCGCAGCGGTCATCGCCGGGTCGGCGGCAAGCCGCGGATCGGCGTCGATCACCTGCATCACCTGATGGGCCTGATCGACCTCACCCAATTGCACCAGCGCGCGCACGAGTCCGGCGTGGGCGGGGGCATTTTCGGGCGCGAATTCGGTGATCTGGGCAAAGATGCTGGCCGCGCGCTGCGGATCGCCCGCGGAAAGCGCCTCGTCACCCAGCTTGATGAATTGCGCGATTTCTTCTGGCGAAGGCCCCTGCGGCGGAGCAGCGGCGGCTGCACCCGGCTGCACCGGCAATTGGGTCAGCAACTGATCAATCGCCGCTTTCAACTGCGTTTCGGTGCGGGCGCTGGTCAGATCGGCAACCGGCTGGCCTTGAAACATCGCATAGACAGTCGGGATTGATCGCACCTGGAACTGCGCGGCGATGAATTGTTCTTCATCGACATTGACCTTCGCCAGCACCACGCCCTTGTCGGCATATTCGCCCGCGACTTTTTCCAGCACCGGAGTCAGCGCCTTGCACGGCCCGCACCATTCGGCCCAGAAATCGAGGATGACGAGGCTGGTCTGCGATGGATCGACCACGTCCTTGCGGAAGCGTTCGACCGCTTTTTGTTCGTCGATGCTCAATCCCATGCTGGCCAATTGAATGCTCCTGTGTCTTGCTGTGTGGCTGCGTTGTTGCTGCCCCAATGTGGGGCGTTCGGTGCAGATGTGAAGCGGGCATTGAGTGCTGGCCGCTCGCAGGCCTGCGATCAAGCCCCAATCGGCCCAATTTTGCGCTTGCAGCCCCGGCAAGGCACTGCTAGTCGCGCCGCCGCCTCTCCGGCAGATACCGCGCTTGTTTCGGTTTCTGCCAGCGCCAGTGAGCGGGCGTAGCTCAGGGGTAGAGCACAACCTTGCCAAGGTTGGGGTCGGGCGTTCGAATCGCCTCGCCCGCTCCATTATTTCTTCATATATTCAAGTGTGTATAGCCTGTAGGCGCCAATGAAGGGCGCTTACACGGCTCATTGCGCTTGTTGTTGTAAGCAAAATGTAAGCGCGACGGCTTGTGCTGGGTGTGCGGTGAATTGACTCAGCCCCGGTAAATGGCATGACGTATGCAGCACCGAAAACGGAGCATTCGTTCAAATTATGGGGCCACAACAATGACTAAGGGCAAGGTGGGGCGAAGTCTTTGACTATCGACCTTCGCCAGCTTCGCTTCGCTGTTACCGCAGCAGACACGGCCAGCTTCCTGCGCGCGGCCAAGCAGCTCAATGTGAAACAGTCCACGTTGAGCAAGAAGGTATCGGCGCTCGAGCATCGTCTCGGTATCACTCTGTTTGAGCGCTCCACCCGAGGCGTTGTGCCGACAGAGACCGGCAAGGCGTTCCTTGAGGTTGCGCGGCGGATCGTCACCGATGCCGACAATCTGCTGACGACGGCGAAGGCCGTGAGATACGGGGAGGTCGGGCGCCTGATGGTCGGCTTTTCCGGCTCGCTCAGTACCGGCAATCTGCGCCTTTTGCTTGGCGATGTGCTCGAACGCTTTCCCGATGTGCAACTTGATGCGCTCGAAGCCAGTCCCGAACGCATGCTATCAGGGCTGCAAACCCGCATCGTCGACATCGCCATCCATGCCAGCCAGATCGAGGAACCCGGAGTCACCAAGCGCTGGCTGTGGTCCGAACGGCTGATGGTCGTCTTGTCCAAGGAAGATCGCCTGGCCAAGAGCGAAAGCCTATTCTGGACCGATTTGCGCAAGTCGGTCTTCGTGATGCCGCGGGAACGAAGCGGGCCGAGGATTGCCGAAGTGATCCGCCAGCGGCTTGGCAGCAATGGCTTGAAGGCCAATATCATCACCCAGGAAACGAGCGCAGAGACCATCGCCGCTATGGTGCCGTTCGGGAAGTTCATCACCGTGGTCCCCGAAAGCGCGACCGGCGCTGCCCGGTCCGATGTCGTGTTCCGCGAGATAACCGACCCAAGCGGTGCTGCGCATCTCGATTTTGCAGCCTGGTGGCGCGAGGACAACGACAATCCCGCACTCGCCCGCTTCTTCAAGCTGCTCGATGAACGCTATCCGCTAACCGGCGCTGGCTGAATGTTCCGCCGCGCTTTCGCGAACTCGCGATCGGTCGCCATAAACCGCTCCAGCATCGGGGCGACCAACTGCTCGGGTGTTGGTGCACCTAGCTCCTCTCCGCCATTCAGGACGGTGCCATAGGTAACCAGATCGCAGTGCAACCGGGCGGGGATCTCGATGGTGAGCTTGACGGGCTTCTCGTCGGTGATGTCGGAAAGCTTGAGCCTGGTCACGATCCACTTTCCAGTACGATATCACGGGTGACTAGCACCCGCACTGGATAGCCCGGCCGTATAGTCAGCGTCGGGCGGATATTGAGCTCGCGCGAGACGATCTGCTCGCCCGCGCGGTTGACGCTGTCCTGACTGCCGCGCCGCAGCGCCCGCGCCAAATCACTTTCACTGCCGGAACCAAATTCGCTACCAACGCCCAGCAAAGTCGAGACCAGCGCGGCTTTGAGTACGCCGCCCCAGTGATAATCGACCCCGTCTTCGAGACCGGCATAGCCTGAGGGATCGGACGCGGGCTGGCGTTCCAGTACGATTGAACGGCCATCGGGCAGGATAAGCCGGTTCCATGCGAGCAGCACGCGCCGCTGGCCAAAGCCAACATCGGATTCGTATTCGCCGATCAGGCGCGCGCCCTGCGGGATCAGCAAGCGGCGTCCGGTCAGGCTGTCATAGACGTTTTGAGTCACTTGCGCGGTTACAAGGCCGGGCTGGTCGGAGCGAATACCGGTAATGAGTGCGGCGGGGATGACTGAACCGGCTTGCAACAGCGCCCCCGATGGTGCGGCATCGAGCCGCTGCAATGAAACTGTACGGCGCTCGGCGGGTCGATCGAGAAAGGCAGGCTGTGCGGCAGAAACCGAAGGCTGAGCTGATGCAGGCAATGGATCGGAGGGCGGGAGCGCCTGCGCTAGACTGGCAGCGGGCGTTCCGCCGCCAAAAAACAGGCGGCTACCGCGTGCGGCTTCGCGTTCCTGTTCGATCCGCTGACGCGCCGCTTCCTCTGGGCTGATGCCCTGCGGCGGCGGTGGGGGCGGTTGCGCGCCGACAGGCGGTAATGCAGCAACGGCCCCGCGCTCCTGCGCATCGAGGATCGGCTTGCCGAGATCGCCGGGAAGCGGCGGTCCGAGCCTTGGCACCTGCGAATAATCCCTCGGGGCCGATGCCAGACCATCGGCCACCGCGACGCCATCGGTGTTGAACAGCTCCTCCTCGCTCCCTTGCGAGGCAGGCTGCAGCGCATAGAGTAAAGCTGCGCCCACAAGCGATAGTCCGACGGCGCTGGCGATACCGATGGCTTTGCGCGACAGCCGCACGACGCGCGGGCCCTCGCCGCGCAGGCTGGTGATGGATTCGGCGTCGACGGGGCGTTCGGGTTCGGGCTCGCTGTTCATCACTCGCTCCGCGCCCGATTGGTGATCTTTACGCGAACCTGCCGGCGTCCTGCGCCAAGTCGCAACTCTGCCTTATGGAACAGCCGGTCGACGATCAGGTAGCGCCCGTTCACCCGGTAATTGACCAGTTCGGCCTCGCCCTCCTCGCCAATGACGAAGAAGGGCGGCATTTCCCCTTGGGCAATGTCGGGCGGGAACTCCACGAGCGTGCGCTGACCATCATCGAAAACGCGCAGCGGCCGCCAATCGGGTTTGTCGCCCGATATCCGGTAATCAAAATTGAGGTTTTCGATCGTGAACCCATCCGCAATCGGCGCCGTGCGCACGGCTTCGGCTTCTGCCCGTCGCAATGCGATCAGCTCGTCTTCGGGATAGGACCAGCTGACCGAGGCCATGTAGACGCGGGCGTTGGCGCGCAGTTCGACGTGATAGGTGCGCCGGTCGGTGTTGATGACAAGGTTGGTGGTGATGTCAGGCCGGGTCGGCTTGACGAGGATATGCACCCGCTGTGTGGCGCCCGATCCGCTGAGCGTATCGCCGATCATCCAGCGCACCGTATCGCCTGCCGCAACCGGTCCGGGACCGACCAGCTGCTCGCCTTCCTGCAAGGCGATATCGGTCACCTGACCGGGCTTGGCATAAATCTGGAACAGCGCTCCTTCGCTAAAGGCATAGCGCTGGATCGCATTCTGGAACCCTGCATCCTCGGGCTGGATACGGGCAGCATCGTTTGCCGCTCCCACCTCGTCCTCGGGGTCAGGCGGGCGGGAGCGGCGCGCGGCAGTGGGGGAGGCCTGCCGCGAAAGGGAATTGATGTACTCAAGCGATCGGATTGCTGTGACCGGGCGCAGCTGGACCAGCACAGTAAGAGCCGTCTGCATGGCCGGAGCGATGGGTGCAGGTGTCGCCGAAGCGGACGAAGCCAGGGCCAGCGAGGCAGAACCAAACAGGCTGACATAGATTTTGCGAGACAGAATATGTGAGCGGGACATCAGCCGAGCTCCTTTGACCAGTTGATGGATGTGACGAAGATGCCGAGTGGGTTCTTGGTGAGCGCATCGGGATTATTGGGCGGCTGCACGGTGATGCCGAGGATCGCGGTCCACCGGCTCGTCTCGGCGAGCGCGCCGTCGCGGTAGCGGCGCTCGACCCAGGCCACCCGGAAACTGCGCGGCGACGCACGGATCACGCTGGTGACATCGACGGCCACCTGTTCGCGTCCAATCACGGAGAAGGGATCATTGGCGCGCGCATAGTCATTGAGCGCGATCGCGCCCTTGTCGCTCGCGAAGTCATAGGCTCTGAGCCAGTTTTCCCGCACAACGATGGCATCGTCGGGGATGGCACGGACATGCTCGATGAAGCGGGCAAGGTGGAAGGCGATCTGCGGATCGGTTGGCGCGAACTCCGTATTGGCAGGCGCGACGCTGCGCGCTTCGCCAAGCTTGTCGACCTCGACCACCCAGGGGACGATGGTGCCGCGCGCATTCTGCCAGATGAGACCGCCGGTCAGCGCTGCTGATAGGCCGAGCGCGCCGAAAAAGGCATAGCGCCAGCTCTTCGCCTGGACGCGGGCCGAGCCGATGCGCTCGTCCCAGACCTGTGCCGCGCGCTGATAGGGCGTCTCGGGTTGCGGCGTCTTGCCGTATCGGATTGAGGGGCGTTTGAACATGAGAGGTCAGTCCTTCTCTTTCGTGTCGATGGAGGAGCCTGCGCCGTGGCCGTCACCGGAGCGCACCGTGTGCGCGGCGAGCGAAGCCGAGTGGCCGAGGCTGTGGCGCTGCTTCATGGATTTGGCCCAGGCGGGCGGGCCGTTTTCGGGCTGTGGACCGGACGGCGTGCTGCCGGGTGCAGGCACGATGCGTCCGCCCATATTGCCGACCGACGCCCGTGCACCCTCGCGGAAATTGCTTTTGGCGCTGTCCGCTGCTTTGCGCAGCGGCGACATGGCGGCACCTCCTGCGGCGCGGCCGACACCGGCCATGCCGCCTGCAACCGCTGCACCGCCGCTCTTGCCTGCAGAGCCTGTGGCGTAGGCCATGCTTGCCCCGCCCGCAGCGCGCGATGTGCCTTGCGCGACCGACGAGGCAGCGCTGGCGACAGCGCCGCCAGCCAGCTTGGCTCCGGCGACACCGCCCACCGCCGCGCCGCCTGCTAACAGAGCCGTGCCCGCTGCAGCGCCAGCGCCCAATTGCGGCCCGCCAGCCACGATGCCGTTGGCGATGCCGGGGCCAAAAATGCCCAGACCGAGAAGCGTGAGGCTGGCCAGCACGATCGCAAGCGCATCCTCGATGGTCGGCTCGCCGGGAATCGCGCTGGTGAATTCAGCAAAGAGCGTTGAGCCGATGCCGATGATCACGGCCAGAACCAGCACCTTGATGCCCGAAGACACGACATTGCCGAGCACACGCTCGGCTAGGAAGGCGGTCTTGCCGAACAGGCCGAAGGGAATGAGCACAAAGCCTGCGAGCGTTGTCAGCTTGAACTCGATCAGGGTGACGAACAGCTGGATCGACAGAATGAAGAATGCGATGATCACCACCGCCCAGGCAAGCAGCAGAATGATGATCTGCAGGAAATTCTCGAAGAAGCCGACATAGCCCATCAGATCGGCGATGGATTCGATCAGCGGCCAGGCGGCATCGATCCCGACCTGCGCGACCCGGCCCGGCTGCAGCAGGTCGGCGGCACCCAGCCCCGAACCGCTGGCTTTCAGACCGAGACCAGCAAAGCTGTTGAAGATTATGTTGGCGAGCGCGCTCCAGTTGCTGATGATATAGGCGAAGATGCCGACGAAGAGCGTCTTCTTGACGAGCCGGGCGATGATGTCGTCATTCTCGCCCCAGCTCCAGAACAGCGCTGCCAGCGTCACATCGATCACGATCAACGTGGTCGCGATGAACGCGACTTCGCCCGAAAGTAGGCCAAAGCCGCTGTCGATATATTGGGAGAAGATCGCCAGAAAGCGATCGACGACGCCGGTGCCGCCCATGTCAGTTCTCCCCTCGCTGTTCGCCAACCGGGGCCGGCACCGGGAAGTCAGGCGCGTCTGGCGGCGCAGGATAAGCGAGCCCGGAATAGGCCTCGGGATGATCGACACCCAGGAAGCGGCGGCGCTTTTCGGCCCAGGCCGCGCGGCAATCGGGTGAGGACAGCGCCAACTCGCCCATCTCGGCACATGCACGCAATTGGGCGGGCAAGGGATCGCCATCGGGGATCCAGATGTCCGGTGCAGGCTCAGGGCGCGTGGCAGGTTCCTCGCGCAGCTGCACGAGCGTCATGGCGAAGGCGAGGCCGACGAAGACGGCGGCACCGACGCGCGCGAGGAGCTTGCTATCCATGGCGGATCACTTTTGCCCGCTGGGCAGGTAGCGCGGACGATTGGCAAGAAAGCGCCGCAGCTGTTCGCGCGCCTGCGCCTTGGCTGCCGCGCTTTCGGCAGCATCAAGCGCCTGCGCCCGGCTCATCGCCGCCAGCGTGGCAGTGAGATCGGCCAATTGGCCTGCCTGCACGGCCAGCAATTGGTTGCCCGCCTGTGCGGCCTGCAAGGCACCGGTGGCTGACTGGCTGGCGCTGACCAGATCGCCGACCGCTTCGCGCGAGCCTTCGATATTGGCGACCGCGCCCGCCTGGACCTTCAGCGCATCTTCAAAACCAGCGACGCTGTTTTGCCAGCGCGCCTCAGCGCCATTGACCATCGCCTGCTGTGAGGCATTGAGCGGAATATTCTTGTACTGCGCATCGAAGGTCGTTTCGATTTCGCGCACATCATAGGCAATGCGCTGGGCCTGCTGGAGCAATTGCTGGGTCTGCCGGATCTGGTCCTGCAAGGGCTGCAGGACGGTAAGCGGCAAGCTCTGCAAATTGCGCGCCTCGTTGACGAGCGAGTTCGCCTGGTTCTGCAGCATGCGGATCTGATTGTTGATCTGCTCAAGCGTGCGCGCAGCGGTCAGCACGTTCTGGGCATAGTTCGATGGATCGTAGACGACCCCGCCGAACTGCGCGTGGGCAGGCGCGGACACGAGAGCGCCGGAGCCTGCGCAGGCAAGCGCGACACCGGTCAAAAGGCTGCGAAAGTATTTCCGAGGAATCATGGGAGGTCTCCTTGTTGGGGGCTGGGGGTAAGGGATGTGCGCTCGGGGGCTCCGAGCAGGTCGGCAGCCCAGTCGAGGCCGCGATGTCTGAGCCAGGCGGCGGCAAAACCTGCGCGGCCGGAATTCTCGATGATCCTCGCGATAGCGAGCTGGTCACTCTTTGAAGAGGCTGCGGTGAAGGCGAGCGCGACCTCTCCCAGACCCAGTTCGAACAGACGGTTGCCGCGCGCTGACTGACAGTAATAATCGCGCTTGGGCGTTGCCCGGCTGAGGATTTCGATCTGGCGATCGTTGAGCCCGAAGCGGCGATAGATGCTCAGGATTTGCGGTTCGACCGCGCGCTCATTGGGCAGGAAGATACGGGTTGGGCAGCTTTCGATGATTGCCGGTGCAATCGCTGAACTCTCGATATCGGCAAGGCTCTGCGTGGCAAACACCACGCTCGCATTCTTCTTGCGCAGCGTTTTAAGCCATTCGCGCAATTGCGCGGCAAAGGCTGGGCTGTCGAGCACCAGCCAGCCCTCATCGATGATGATCATCGTAGGCGACCCGTCGAGCCGCCCTTCGATCCGGTGGAAGAGATAGGACAGGACTGCGGGGGCCGCTGCCGATCCGGTCAATCCCTCGGTCTCAAAGGCCTGGAAGCTGCCTTCGCCAAGCCGCTCGCTTTCGGCATCAAGCAGCCGACCGAACGGACCACCGATGCAATAGGGCGCGAGTGCCTGCTTCAAGCCCTGCGATTGGAGCAGGACGGCTAGGCCCGTGAGCGTGCGTTCGCCGATTGGCGCGGTCGACAGCGAGGTCAGTGCCGACCAGAGATGGTCCTTGGTGGCCGGGTCAATGGTGACGCCTTCGGAAGCAAGGATGGCCTGCAACCATTCGGACGCCCAATTGCGTTCTCCCGGCTCGTCGATCCGCGCGAGCGGTTGCAGCATCACGGCCTCGTCGCCGTCCTCTGAAAGGCTTGATCCCAGATCCTGCCAGTCGCCGCCGCATGCGAGCGCCGCCGCCCGGATTGAGCCGCCGAAATCGAAAGCGAAGATTTGCGAGCCAGCATAGCGGCGGAATTGCAGCGCCATCATGGCCAGCAGCACCGACTTGCCCGCCCCGGTTGGGCCGACAACCAGACTGTGTCCAACATCACCCACATGCAGCGAAAAGCGGAACGGGGTCGAGCCTTCGGTCTTCACATAGAAGAGCGGCGGCGCATCGAGATGCGCATTGCACTCCGGCCCGGCCCAGACCGCCGAGAGCGGCATCATATGCGCCAGATTGAGAGTCGAGATCGGAGGCTGGCGGACATTGGCATAGACATGGCCGGGCAGCGATCCGAGCCAGGCCTCAATCGCATTCATGCCTTCGGTCACACAGGTGAAATCGCGGCCCTGGATGACCTTTTCGACAAGGCGCAGCTTTTCAGCAGCAAGCGCGGCATCCTCGTCCCAGACGGTGACGGTGGCCGTCACCAGCGCCAGCCCGACATGGTCTGCGCCCAGTTCCTGCAAGGCCGTGTCCGCATCTTCGGCCTTGTTGGCCGCGTCGCTGTCGACCATCACCGAAGCTTCATTGGTCATCACCTCTTTGAGGATCGCGGCGACCGATTTGCGCTTGGCGAACCACTGGCGGCGGATTTTGGAAAGCAGCCGCGTCGCGTCGCTCTTGTCGAGCATGATCGCCCGAGTCGACCAGCGATAGGCAAAGCCCTGTGCGTTCAATTCATCGAGCAGGCCGGGAAAGGTCGCGCTAGGAAAGCCGATCACGCTGAGCGTGCGCAGATGCGCCGCGCCCAGACGCGGTTCGAGCCCGCCAGTAAGCGGCTTGTCGGCGAGCAGCGCATCGAGATGCATCGGGGTTTCGGGAACGCGGACGGACTGCACCTGCGTCGAGATGCAGCTGTGAAGATAGGTCAGTGTTTCGCCGTCATCGAGCCATTGGGCTTCCGGAAAGAAGCCCTCGAACAGGCGCAGCAGCCGGTCGGTCCGATCCACGAAGCCGTCCTGCAATTCACGTGGGACAATGCCTTTTTCCGCCTTGCCCTCGTAGAGCCAGCTTTCGGCGCGTGCGGCGTCTTCGGCAGGCGGCATCCACAGGAAGGTCAGGAAATACCGGCTCTCGAAATGCGCGCCTTCCTCGGCAAAATGCGCTGCGCGTTCGCGCTCGACCAGTGCCGAGGCGGGATCGGGAAAGTCGCAGACCGGATAGTCAAGCGCCGGACGGCGCACCGCTTCGACGAACATCGCCCAGCCAGATCCCAACCGCCGCAGCGCGCTGTTGAGGCGTGCGGTGGTCGCGATCAGTTCGGCAGGCGTTGCGCTGTCGAGGTCGGGCCCGCGAAAGCGCGCGCTGCGCTGAAAGCTGCCGTCCTTGTTGAGCGCCACTCCGGGCGCGACCAGCGCTGCCCAAGGGAGGAAGTCCGCGAGCCGGTCGGCCTTGTTTCGATATTCGCGCAAGCTCAGCATCCCTCACACCCCGCAAAACGCAGGAAAGCGCAGATGCCGCCGGGCCACGTCCACGAATTGCGGATCGCGCCGTGCGGCCCAGACTGCCACCATGTGGCCAAGCGCGAAGAAAACGAGCCCTGCAATCCAGAGCTGCAGGCCCAGCCCGATGGCTCCTGCCAGCGTGGCATTGGCGATCGCGAGCCCGCGCGGTGCACCGCCGAGCAGGATATGCTCGGTCAGCGCACGGTGAACGGGAACCGCGAAGCCATTGGGAAAACTGGATGCGCCGCTCTCCATCAGACGAGCGCCCCGCCGCCGAAGGAAAAGAAGGACAGGAAGAAAGACGATGCGGCAAATGCGATCGACAGTCCGAAGACGATCTGGATCAGCCGCCGGAACCCGCCCGATGTGTCACCAAAAGCCAGCGCCAGGCCGGTGGCGATGATGATGATCACCGCGACGATCTTGGCGACCGGGCCTTGGATGGATTCAAGGATGGCCTGCAGCGGCGCTTCCCATGGCATGGACGAGCCTGCTGCATGGGCGGGCGTGGCAACGACGAGTGCCACGCAGGTAGTGAGTATTGTAGCGTGCAGGCGCGAGCGCGCACGCGATAGAACGTGAATCACGAAGGGTCTCCTTGAGTGGGGGAAAGGGGTGCAAGGACATATTCGCCGGCAGCATCGAGCCCGCGGACCTCGGCCAGTTCGGACAGCCGCCGACCGGTGCCATCACGCACGAGCACAGCGATAACGTTGATGGTCTCGGCGATCAGCGCGCGCGGCACGGTGACCACACTTTCCTGGATCAGCTGTTCGAGCCGCCGCAGCGTGCCCAGTGCCGTTCCGGCGTGGATTGTCCCAATGCCGCCCGGATGACCGGTGCCCCAGGCCTTGAGCAGATCGAGGGCTTCGGCCCCTCGCACTTCGCCTATCGGGATGCGGTCAGGCCGCAGGCGCAAGGCCGAGCGGACGAGGTCTGACAGGGTGGCAACGCCGTCCTTGGTCCGCAGCGATACGAGATTGGGAGCAGAGCATTGCAGTTCGCGCGTATCTTCGATCAGGACGACGCGGTCAGAGCTGGAAGCAACTTCGGCCAGCAGCGCATTGGTAAGCGTGGTCTTGCCGGTGGAAGTACCGCCAGCGACCAGAATGTTCTTCCGCGCCATGACGGCATCGGCCAGCAAAACGGCCTGCCCGTCGGCCATGATGCCTGCGGCGACATAGTCAGCCAGCGTAAATACCGCGACTGCAGGCTTGCGAATGGCAAAGCTGGGCGCTGCAACCACCGGCGGCAGGAGCCCTTCAAAGCGTTCCCCGCCTTCGGGCAGCTCCGCCGAAACGCGCGGCGCCCCGCCATGAACCTCGGCACCGACATGGTGCGCAACCAGCCGAATGATGCGCTCGCCATCGGCGGCGCCCATAAGGCAGTCAGTTGCGGCAAGGCCTTCACCCAACCGGTCGACCCAAAGCCGACCATCGGGATTGAGCATCACCTCGATCACGGCAGGCTCTTCGAGCCAGCGCGCAATCTCTGCACCCAAAGCCGTACGCAACATGCGCGCGCCGCGCGATGATGCTTCGGACCGGATTGGAATGACGCTCATGGGAGGCCCCGGATTGCGGCAACCGACCATCGGCTGCGCTTGCGAGGCAGATCAAAGAGACATCAGATTGCCGTCAGGCAACAAGCTTTTGCCGCTAGGAAAGCGCAGCGTAGCCAAAGTATCGCTGGCGTAACGGGCCGGTCAGTCAAACGCGCCAACAATCCGAATCAAACCTGCTATTCAGGATGAACTCGTCCGATTTCAATCAGATCGATAATTGTCATCACAACACAAGTCGCGTTGCCGTTGCGATGCGGCTGTGCTTTATCGTGTTCCCGATGACCAGCCCTGCCGATATCGACAAATTCATTTCCCAGTGGCGCGATACCGGCGGCAGTGAGCTTGCCAATACACAGAGCTTCATCAACGGCCTGTGCGATCTGCTAGAGGTAGAACCGCCCACCGGCAGCCGCACTGATGACGTGCATAATGACTACGTTTTCGAACGCCGCGTCTTCCAAGACAATGGGGACGGCACTCAGAGCTTTGGCCGTATCGATTGCTACAAGCGCGGTTGTTACATACTCGAAGCCAAGCAGGGCAGCGAGGCTGACCGGGCGGCGGCCGACAAGGGCGAGGACGATCTCGATATCTTCGGCCAGACCGCCAGCGCCCGCGTCAAGCGTGGCACCGCGCGGCGCGGCACGCCGGGATGGGCCAAGGCCATGGTGCAGGCCAAGGGCCAGGCCGAACGCTATGCCAAGGCGCTTCCGGTTGACCATGGCTGGCCGCCAATCCTGCTCGTCACCGACATCGGCTATTGCATCGAGGTCTATGCAGACTTCACCGGGACCGGCAAAGCCTACGCCCAGTTCCCCGACCGGGCGCGCTACCGGATCATGCTAGAGGATTTGCACGACGAAGCCGTGCGAGAGCGGCTCCGTGCTATCTGGACCGACCCCAAGAACCTCGACCCAGCTGCCCGCGCTGCCCGCGTTACCCGCGACATTGCTGATCTGCTCGCCACTGTCGCCCGGCGTCTTGAGAAGCGCGGCTATAATGCCGAGACCACCAGCGGTTTCCTCATGCGCGTGCTGTTCACAATGTTCGCGGAAGACAGCGGGCTGATCCCGGAGAAGAGCTTCACCAACCTGCTGAAGAACCAGCGCGCCCACCCCGAACATCTGGAGCATCAGCTTTCCGCACTGTGGGCGGCGATGGACAAGGGCGAGTTCTCGCCTGCGCTGGGCGTGCCGCTGAAGAAGTTCAACGGCTATTTGTTCAAGGAACGCACTGCGATCCCGCTGGATGCGGAAGAGCTGGAAGTGCTGATCAAGGCGGGCGAACACGTCTGGACCGAGGTAGAGCCGGCCATCTTCGGCACCCTGCTGGAACGCGCGCTGAATCCCAAAGAGCGGGCCAAGCTTGGCGCACACTACACTCCCCGTGCTTATGTCGAACGACTGATCGGCCCCACGATCATGGAGCCGCTGCGTGCCGATTGGGACGGGGTACGCGGAGCTGCGGCGACCCTGATCGAAGAGGGGAAGGAGGAGGAGGCCAAGGCTTTTGTCGAGGCGTTCCATTCGCGGCTTGCCCAGACGAAAGTGCTCGATCCTGCCTGCGGCACCGGCAACTTCCTCTATGTTGCCATGGCGCGGATGAAGGAACTGGAGGGCGAAGTGCTCGATCTGCTGGTCGAGCTGGGCGATGATCAATATGTCGCCGAGATCACCGGCCACACTATCACGCCCGAAAACTTCCTCGGCATTGAGGTAAACGAACGTGCCGTCGAAATCGCGCAACTGGTGTTGTGGATCGGTTATCTGCAATGGCACTTCCGCGTCAACGGCGCGGACCGCACGCCGCCCGAACCTATCCTGCGCGACGTGCGAACGATTGAACATCGCGACGCTCTGATCGACTACGACGACAAGATTCTTGAACGCGATGACGCGGGCAAACCCATTTCTCGCTGGGATGGCGAAACGATGAAGCTCCATCCCGTCACGGGCAAAAAGGTGCCCGACGAGGGCGCGCGGGTTGAGGTCTATCGCTATGTGAAGCCCCGCGCAGCGAAGTGGCCGAAGGCCGATTTCATCGTCGGCAACCCGCCATTCATTGGCGGCAAAGACGTGCGGGACCGGTTGGGCGATGGCTATTTTGATGCGCTGTTCGTCACAACTGATGTGCCCGAAAGCGCCGATTTCGTCATGCATTGGTGGGACAAGGCGGCAACGGCAGTTCGCAATGCGGGCACACGGCGGTTCGGTTTTGTCACGACCAATTCGATCACGCAGGTGTTCAGCCGAAGGGTAATTGCAAAGCATCTTGAGGCGAAGGGCGGCGTTAGCCTGCGATTTGCCATCCCAAACCATCCTTGGGTGGACGAAAAGGATGGTGCCGCCGTGCGCATCGCCATGACAGTGGCTGAACCGCAAGGCAAATCAGGCCGCGATCCGGGCATGGTGCAAACCGTCATTGATGAAAGCGGCGCGCCGCACACCATTGCGTTTGGCATCAATATCGGCCTGATCAGCGCCGACCTACGGATCGGGGCCGATGTTTCCTCGGCCCGCCCGCTCAAGGCGAATGACAAGCTCGCATCTCGAGGCGTTCAGTTGATGGGCAACGGCTTCATAGTCACGCCTGAACAGGCAGAGGGTCTGTCGGTTCAAATCACTGATACGCAACCAGCCAACATCCGCACCGGAGTTGAAGATGGCGATGCGGTGATCTTCGACTATCGCAATGGCCGTGATCTTGCTGCGCGCCCGCGCGGGGTGAAGGTGATTGACCTGTACGGGCTTAACGAGGCCGAAGTGCGCGACAAGCATCCGGCAATCTATCAGCACGTGTTGGCCAATGTGAAACCACACCGTGATGAGAACAACCGTGCCAGCTATCGCGACAACTGGTGGCTTTTCGGCGAACAGCGGTCTGAATTGCGGAAGGCCCTGCGCGGTGTGTCGCGCTATATTGCTACTATCGAGACGGCAAAACACCGGGTGTTCCAGTTCCTGTCCATGTCGATCCTGCCGGATAACAAGCTAGCGTGCATGGCACTGGATGACGCCTATCATTTGGGCGTGCTCTCGAGCGCCATTCATGTCTCGTGGTCGCTAGGTGTAGGCGGGTTGCTGGAAGATCGACCGGTCTATGTGAAGTCACAGTGCTTCGATCCCTTCCCATTCCCCTCCGATGTCGCTGAGCCGCTCAAGGACAGGATCAGGACCGAGGTTGAAGCGCTCGACGCTTTACGCAAGCGGGTGTTGGCCGAGCACGAAGACCTGACCCTCACCAAGCTTTACAATGTGCTCGAAGCCTTGCGGGAGGGCCGCGCGCTGACCGAGACCGAGCGCGACATGCATGATCGTGGGCTCGTCACCCTGATCCGCCAGCACCACGACGCTATCGATGCGCTGGTCGCCGAAGCTTATGGCTGGCCCGTAGACCTGTCCGACGAGGAAATCCTCACCCGTCTCGTCGCGCTCAACAAGGAACGCGCCGCCGAGGAAGCCAGTGGCCTGATCCGCTGGCTGCGCCCCGAATATCAGAACCCGCCTTCCGACGATTGGCTCGACACCGGATCGGGCGTCAAACCGGCAAAGCCCGTGATCGCAGCCGAACATGTGCCGGACAATATCATCCCGTGGCCGGGAACGCTGCCCGAACAGGTCAGCGCAGTGCAATCGATACTCTCGACCGCACAAACGCCGCTCGCACCGCAGGACGTTGCCCGTTCCTTCAAAGGAAAACGCGCCGCCACTGTCCGTCCCGTGCTCGAGGCGCTGGCTGGTATCGGCATGGCCCGTCGGCTGAAAGATGGGCGGTATGCGGCGTGACGGGTGAAACAAGCCAATGAGCGAAGATGATTTCAAGCTGTGGCTGAACCGGGCGGGGTATGCGGAAAATACCGTCAACACCCAGATGGCCCAGGCCCGCCGACTTGATCAGGCGTATGGCGATTTGGACGAGCACTTTGACCGGGACAAGTTCACGGCCATCGCTGCAACGCTGAAATACTCCGCCCAGGACAAGCGCGATCAGGCAGCCAACCCGTCCAAGCTCCCGATCGATGGAGACCTCTATTCCAACCTCGCGAGTTACCGGGCCACCCTGAATTTCTATCAGCGTTATCGCGACGATGATCAGGCGGGCCGAAAGCCTCGAACCCCAAAGCTGGGGGATGATCAGTTCTTCTCTGAAGTTAGCCGCATGATGGGCGTTTTCAAGGAACGGATGCCCGACTTCGCAGGCTTCGCGGAAGAGATCGGCCAGTTCTGGGAGACCGAGGGCAGCTACAAGCGCGACGCGCGCGAAAGCGTGATCGCCTCTGCCACCAATTTCGACCAGACCGAAGAAGAATGCGGCGGCGCAGTCTACAAGGCGCTGGTGCAGGGCACACAACAAGGCCTCCCGCTCAGCTGGCGCACGCAGGCAGAAATCTCCAAGGCACCAGCCAATCTCCAGACCCGTTTCTACGAAACGGTTGCCCGCCTCGCGCGCCTGGAAGCGGGCGACAACCACGGCTTGCTGGACTGTGCGCGTGAACTTGAAAGCCTGAAGCAAGCAGGCCTGCCGGGTATGCGGCGGGGAGAAGTCCTCAGCATTGCGATATCGGTTTACGGCACGGTCAACGTGAATGATGCCTGCTGGTTCAAAGTCCGCACTTTCGACCGGCTTGGCAAGGCTCTGATGGGGCAAAAATTCTTCGCCTCTCCGCAATTCGAGCTGGCGGAATTCGAGAAATTTCAGTGGGCGATGAACCGGATTCGTGACCAGCTCGATGACTGGAACTGGCGGACCGGCAGCCTGACCGATGTGCAAGGTTTCATCTGGGTTGCCATGGCAGAAAACTGGGAGGAGCAGGCGGTGTCAGATCTTACGCGCGAAGCGGTTGAGGAGGCCATGGACGAGTGCGAGGAGATCGGCGTCGAGGCCTTCCTGGCCCAGTACCGGTTCGGCAAACCTCGCGATTACTGGACGCGGCGCGAGCCTGAAGGGTTTCTGTTCCCGGCCAAGGCAATCGTCGGCGCGGCCTATGGCTTCATGCCGGAGGGCAAGCCGCAGAGCGCGAAGGAGTTTTACGGCGGTTATGGAGAGCAAGCCGCAAACGGGATCTTGCAGCGTTTGGGCTTTGAGATCGTGAGCAAGAAAGGGGGCGAGATGGCTCCGGCAACCGAAGGCAAGCCCGCGATAGGGACAAAACCAACCAATCTGATTCTGTATGGCCCGCCCGGCACCGGCAAGACCTACGCCACTGCCAGCGAGGCGGTGCGGCTGTGCGATGGCACTGCCCCCAACGATCGCGAAGAATTGATGCTGCGCTACCAGGAATTGTCCCGCAAGGGGCGGATAGGTTTTGTAACTTTCCATCAAAGTTTCAGCTACGAGGACTTCGTCGAGGGGCTGCGGCCACAGCAGGCGGAAACCGGTGACGAAGGCTCGCCCGACACGACGGGCTTTTCATTGGTGGCTCGTGATGGTGTGTTCAAGGAAATGGCGCGGGTCGCAGGCGAGAACAAGGGGCGTGCGCTCTCGCATGATCTTCCGCCGTTCGATGGAAGCCGAAAGATATTCAAGATGTCGCTTGGCAGGAGCTGGGCGTCCGAAGATGATGCCATTTACCAAGGCGCGCTGGAGGGAGGCTACGTAGTCCTTGGATGGGGCGGCGAAGTCGACTGGTCGGATCAGCGGTTCGACGATTGGGAGGCGATCAAGGAGCGCTGGCGGCAAGACCATCCTGATGCTCATGGCAACGACCCCAACATGTCGCAGATCTATACCTTCCGCAGCAACATGGAGGTCGGATCGCTGATTGTCATTTCGGATGGCAACATGAAGTTCCGCGCCGTTGCCGAAGTGACCAGCGACTATCGTTTCGTTCCGGGACCGGACGGCGAATACAATCACCGCCGCAGCGTTCGCTGGCTGTGGCACACAGAAGATAGCCTGCCGCGGGAACGCATCTACAAGAAACAGCTTAGCCAGGTTTCCGCATACCAGATGCAGGGGCGGCAGGTGATTTGGGATGCGCTCGAACAGATCGTGGCCTCGGGCGGCGATGCGGTGGCAACCAGTGGTGAGCCGGAACCGTATGTCCTCATCATCGACGAGATCAACAGGGCCAACATCTCGAAAGTTTTCGGTGAGCTGATCACCCTACTGGAGCAGGACAAGCGCGCGGGTCAGCCCAACGCTCTGAGCGTAAAGTTACCGTATTCCGGCGAAGAATTCTCAGTCCCGGCCAATCTCCACGTCATCGGCACGATGAATACAGCCGACCGCTCAATTGCCCTGCTCGACACGGCACTGAGGCGCCGGTTCGAGTTCCGCGAAGTTATGCCCGAGCCCGATGTTCTGGAAGATGCTGCTGCGCTGACTGGGGTCGACCTGCCCATGGTGTTGCGCACGCTGAACGAGCGGATTGAGTATCTTTTCGATCGCGAACACCAGATCGGCCACGCCTATTTTATAGCCTGCAAGAGCCGGGCAGACGTGGATGCGTGCATGCGAGTGCGGATCATTCCCCTCTTGTCGGAATACTTCTTCGATGACTGGAACAAAATTGCATTGGTTCTTGGTGATCGCGATGGGAGCAGATTCCTCGAGCGGGTCGAACTCAAGCCGCCGACCGGGCTGGACGAGGACGGCGAAGCACCTTCTCGATGGCGTTGGAATGTTCGATCGACATTCCCACAGGATGCCTACTCGGGCCTGTCGTGATCCAGCGCTCGGTCCTCGAATGGCAGTCCCTGCCATATGGCGATGGGCACAACGAAATCCCCGTCTGGGCGGCAGACCAGCTTGCAGGCGTAGCCAAGCAGTCTCCGCTAGGCGGTGAAAGCGGCGGACGAATACTGACGCTCGGCCGCAAATCTCTGCGCGCCGGGCAGGTGGTCGGGATTGTTGCGGGAGATGACTACACACTGGAAATTCTGCCGAAGATCGATTTCCCTGCAGAGACCGATGACGCGCACAAGCGCGGGCTGATCCGTGAAAGGCTGGTGCATCTGCTTGCCGTCGCTCTGGACATCCAGATTGATGGCGGCGCGATGACCGAACTTGGCTGGCAGAGGGACAGCCTACTCGAAATCCTCATTCGGCTGTTCAGCACTAAGCTGCTCGACGCCGTCCGTCAGGGCGTTCCTAGACGCTACATCGACTGTGAGGATGACCTTCGAGCGCTAAGGGGACGCCTCGATATTGGGCGTCAGTTCACCGTTCTGGCGGTTGATCCGTCCAAACTTGCTTGCCGATATGACGAGCTTTCGACTGATACAGCCTTGAATCAAATCATGAAGGCAACAGTCGATAGACTCGGTCGCCTTGCGCGCACAAATGACAACCAGAGAAGATTGTCGGAGCTGGCCTTTGGTTATGCCGAAGTATTGGCAGTTCCGGTAAGCGCCCTACGCTGGCAGGATGTTCAGCTCGACCGCACAAATGCGCGATGGAAGGATCTGCTCGCACTTGCGAAGTTCATTTTAGGTGACCGGTTCCAGACCACCTCTATGGGCACTCAGGCTGGATTCTCACTGCTTTTTGAGATGAACACTCTGTTCGAGCAATATGTCGGTCGGATGATGCGCCGCGCCCTCTTTGGCAGCGGTCTGACCGTTCATTTACAGGGCGGGCGGCTGTTCTGTCTGGAATCTGTCGATGATGGGCGGCGCCTCTTTCAAACCAAGCCTGACATCCTAATCAAAGAGGGTGGCCGGGTAATCCAAGTCATCGATACAAAATGGAAACGCATTTCTCCGCAAATCGAAGACGCCAAACAGGGCATCTCCCACACTGATGTTTACCAGATGATGGCATATGGTCAGCTCTACGAGTGTGAGGCACTGACTTTGCTTTACCCGCACCATGGCGAGCTCGTGGAAGCGCCGGGTGTGGCAGGTACATTTGTGGTGCCGCACAGCCACCAGTTTCTCTCAGCTGCAACTATCGATATTTCGCGCAAAACAGGGACCAAAGACGCGCTTAGGCAGATTGCTGGTTACCATTTATCAGATGCGAGGTTGTCGTAGGTGTCGAGTTATTTTCCTAGCCAGTTTCGGATATTCCCGCACCGTACGTCTAAAACATCATCGTGCTTCCACGAAATCAGATCGTCTGCGAGGTCAGCATTTAGGCCGGTTGCTGAACGGCGGGTTGCGGTTGGCTAGAGGCGGAAAGCGGTCAGTCGCTCAAATGTGAAATTCCATCACTATCCCGCTCAAGTCTGTGGGAACCTTCTGAAGTCGTCAGTTCGCAATTGCGCGTAATGCTTTTTCCATCGAGAAGATGGTGCTGGTTCCATCCGCGAAGGTCACGCCGAAGCATCGTGTGGTAAATCCGACACCACGGCCATGGGTAGGATAATAAGAGGCAGGCGACGATTCCAACGTCCATTTGGTCTTGGCGCAATAAGCCAGATATGCCGCGCCGATGTCGCTTTCATCCGCTCCGGTAAACGGCGCCTTGTCAGGCTGTTCCTTTAATACTCCAGAGAAATGATCGAGCGCTGCTTTGATGGTGGGGAAGGAACGACCTGTCGCAAGCGACACCGATTTTACCATTCGAAACTCCTTTCCTCGTAGCGGGTCAGATTTGATGTAGTTACACGCGCGGAGTAATGCGCGCGGCGGTACGGATATCCGCGATTTGGGTTCCGAGCGCCTGAAGATTTTGCCGCATATCATTGAATACCGGTTGCTCAGACGCCGGATCACTTATCGTCACGATCGCGGTGAACGGTACGCCTTCCTCGGGCATCACCTCACCAGCGCGAGTGAGATAGTCGACGAAGAGGCGCCAGTTGGAAGACGGCCCGACCCCTTTCGGAAACGTCTTCGCCAAAACTTTCACCGGGCTCCATTTCAGATCGTGTTCAATGAGCTCGGCTTCAACGGCAGGGGATTCCCGCTTTGACGGCAGGTACAACGGCTCGAGCCGCCCTTTCCAGCCTCCGGCGGCCTGTTCTTGTTGCAGCGTCGCATTGATATTGACCCTCACGAACTCAGATCCGAAGCGCGCATCGAGCGGTGGCGTCGATATCAACGTGATCTTTGCCCGGCCGCGACATTTGCCGCCCGGGCCGACGAGAGAGGCAGGCCAAGCGAACCGGAAGTTAATCTGCTGATCGCGCTGGATGCGCGAGGCAAAAACCAACGTGATCGCGTGATCGCCAGTTTCTAGGATCCGATCCGCTGACGGCGGCATTCCAAATCCCACAAAATGCCTGGCAATCGGCGCAAGTTCTTTTGACTGCATAGTCGTGGGTATTTCTGCATGATGCACCAGCAGTCCGATCAAAGTCTCGCGAGACACCTCGCCTTCGATGGCATGATCTAGGACGGCAGCAGTTTTCGCCGCAAGCGGCGCAGCATAGCTCGTACCGCAACCGTCGATGATGGTGCCGTCGGGCAGGATCGAAAATAGGCCATGGCCGAGCTCGGAATGCTGAGTGCCGGACCCGCCGATATGCGCGAGGTCGGGCTTGACGCCCGCACGCATTCCGGGCCCCCTGCGGCTGAACCGTGTCGGTGCGAAAGCCATACACCCGTCGTGTCCAGGAGGATTGAGCGCTGCGACCGCGACGTTGCGTGCGCTCTCCGCAGGGGTCAGCAAGCCATCGTTCCGGGCATTCACAAGATTCGTGAGCGCTGTGGCGGCGTCCGCAGGCCATTCCGGACGAAGGTCTTGAGGCGCGATGTTGCCTGCAGAAATGAATACGATGGCGTTATTTGCTTCGGCGATCTGATCAAGCCGAGCGGCATGCTGACTGTATCGGTCGGGCGTCGCTGGTTGCAGAATATTGAGGCTCATATTGAATACGCGCACCCCGTGGCGGGCCTGCGCATCGGAAACGGCGTTGGCCATTTCGTCGAAGAACTGGGGCAATCCTTCAGGATAATATGATGCAAAGGCGCCAGCTTTTCCCTCGTTCGGGAAAACAGCGACGTCGACCAATTCCGCTCCGTCCGGTTCGGGACAGGTTTCTAGTCCGTTCAATGCGCCCCCAACGGCGGCCAAGCCTCCGATAAAGGTGCCGTGCGAAAGATCGGAATCTTCGCTAGCCAAGATGTCCCAGCGATCGATGACCCAGTCCGATAGTGCATCGCTTATCCCGCCATCGATGATGCCGAGCCGCGGATGCGTTCTCCGAGTATCTCGCGCGGGCATAGCCAAGTCGGTTGGCCACGCCCGGGCTGCACCTTCCGCTGTCGCAGACCTCACGACAATGCCTGGAAGCTCAATACGCCTTACGAGCGGGTGCTTTTCCAGAAAGCGCAGCAGTTGCGTGTGGCGCTCAATATCGGGACTGAAATCCGGTAACTCGCGTCGGCGTTCGGTGGCAGACGTATCATCCAGACGGAGAATAGGTTGATCGGCCGACTGATCCAGTCGCACCGCGAGTACCGCTTGCTTGTCGCGATGAAAGGACAGCCGTTCGACCGCAAGCCCATGTCCAAGATCTCTAAACCCTCCAATGAAAGTCTCGATAAGGCGCCTGTGGCCCGTGTCCAGCCGATCCCATTCCGATCGGGGAGGAGGGCTTTCGAACAGTTCGACCTGATAACTGCTGCCCGTCATGGGATTAGCAAGCCAAGCCACGGCTTCCTCAACCGAGAAGCTTCGCCGATCCGCCGCGCTATAAATTTCGATACGATCGATGGCACCCGTTTCGCTCTTTCGCGACGTCGGGTGCGGTTCTTCCTTCTGCTTATATTCGTTGAAGCGCATCTCAGTGTGCGTTTCCGCTTTCGCGATTTCCGCAGCGACTTGGAGGATTGTCGACGGGCGCGCCTCGATGAGCATCACGCCAAGATCGCCTCCTCCGACTATGGGCGTGCGATCGCTGCGAAACAGACTTTGGACCGGGCGATGACTCTTGGCCCAAGCTTCCCTTCGCAAGATGACCTTTACGTACCCGACGTCGCCCTGTGACTGCGCGCTGAGCACTCCTGAGATCGTCTCGATCTGCCCAATCAGGGTATCGCGGTGTGTGCGGAACTCGGCATCGCGATGTGCGAAGAAATCCTTCCGACCGCCGCCACCGCCAGCTTCGCGCGCTTGCTCATAATTTTCAGGATTGAGGACAATCTGGATCGGGCTAGCCATTCGTCACCTCATTCTCTGACTTTGCTGCGCGGCCCAGCTGTCGGCTGACCGTCGATTTGTCCTTGCCTGCTATTTCGCCGATATCGGCCATCGAGAAGCCAAGAATCGGGTCATCGCGCATCGCTCTAAACAGGTTGCTCGTGTCGTCGAAAAGCAGGGCCCGCCGTTCGCTCTGGACCCGTGCGGCATTGAGCGTAGCGAACTGGCGCAAGGTATCGAGGAGGCCGCGCTTATCTTCAGCCCGAACCGTCGTCGCTTTCTTGTAGGTGCGAACGAGCGACTCGATCTCGGCGCCTGTGGAGCCTTCGGTGAACCATGCGATTAGCCGTAGATGCACGTCGGGAGCTTCGATTGGTGGCATGAAATTCGCAGCGATTGCTTTGCGCATTTCAAAATCAGGTTTCGGAATTTCAAGCTGGACTTCGAACCGGCGCCAAACGGCTGGATCAAGCAGCTTCGGGTGATTTGTGATGCCGATTGTGAAACCCACATCGCGCCGGATGTCGAGATTCTGCAAAAGAGCATTCACTACGCGCTTGATTTCGCCGACTTCCTGCGGGTCATCTCGAACTTTGGCGATCGCGTCAAATTCATCAAGAAGGAGAATGCACCGATGCCGATTGGCAAACGCAAACAGATTGCCGATATTCCGTGCTGTGGTTCCAAGAAATGACGACACCAGACCATCAAGCTTGACCAACACGACTGGCAAATCGAGTTGTTGCGCAATCCATAACGCTAGGCGCGTTTTGCCCGTCCCGGGCGCGCCATAAATAAGGCAGGTTTTGGATGGCCGAATGTCGATTTCCGACAGAACATCGAAATTCGCCCATTCCTCGATAATCGTCCGGATTGCTTGGCTTACCCTTGAATTGAACAACGGCGGCGACGCCTGAATATCGCTAGGAAAGAAAATATCGGCAAGCGCCGCCGACGTCTCGCGATCGACAGGTAGAGGCGTGTTGCGTGTCAGAACCTCGCCAGCAACGATCGATTTCGACCGCTCGATGCGACTGGGTGAGAGCTCTTTGGTTCGATCCGCAGTCGTTAAAATGCTGGACAGCGCCGCCGACTGTTTTGGGTCGCCATCCTTCGCGATCGCGTCACGCAGGCGCTCGATCTGTTTGCGCGTCGCTGGCGATGCCTCTGCGATTGCTGCTCGACAGAGCGCTTGGATGATTGAGAAGTGTTCCATAAGCAGTCCCATATGCGGTTGCGTCGAGTAGGCGCTATGATGCGTATAACGAACGATATGATGCATATCAACTCACTTTGTTGCTATGTTATTAGAATTTGATGCACTGCTATGGTCTGTAACGCTTTCTCCGGAGGTCGGTCAGATTTGCTGTAAAGGTGGCGATCCACGGCGTTGTGCCGCTTAGACTGAAAGGCTCTTACGCACGCGAAATATCTGCGCGGTAGTACAGTGCATTCAATCTAAGTCAGACTGCACTCTAGAGTGCTTTCGCGCCACTCAATCTCAGCTTCTCGCGATTTGCGTCCGAGAACAGAACGCCTCTAACCGGCCCAGTTGCCGTCGCGTTGCAAGGCTGGTTTGACGAAAACTGGATGTCGGTTTTTAGCGAACCGCCTGCCGTTGAAGTCGTCGCAAGGGAAGGGCGGCTTTGTCCCAGAACCGATTTTTGAAACATGTTGGCAAGTGTGTCCGCTTTCAGGCGATCGTCGGGCGATCCGCTATGATCGACATTAGGGCGCTTGGCGGACTTTCTCATCGACGAAATTAGAGAGCCGCTGGCCATTCTCAACGCGCCGCGCCAAAGCAGCAACGAAGTGTTCAAAGCGCTGCTCGCCGGCAGCTTTGGCCGCAGCTGTTGCTTCGTCTGGCATCGAGGGGGTCATCCCGAGCCAGAAGCGCACAAATAGGGCAATAGCCTCGTTGCCGACCTCGACGTGATAGTCGAGCTTGTCGAACTGCCGCGAAATACGATCCAGACGCCGACTGAACGCAGCTTCCATTCGTTCCGATCCGTCCGGTGATAGGAATGATGCAACCGCTGCCTCGACCACCGATGCCTGCGATACCCGCTTGCGCCCGGCGTAGTCTGCCAGTTGCTGCGAGAGGTCTGGAGGCAGCCGAAAAGTATGCTTGATGCGATTGCCCTTGCTCACAGTTCGATCCCGTCATTGGGATCGAGCGCAGCGCGCCGGGCGTTGGCGCGCATCTGGTCGGCCAATCCGCGATTGGTGCTCGCGATGTCAGCATCGCTCCTGTCCTCAAAATCAAATTCATTGCGCACGGGTACAGGTGCTGGTGCGATGTCTTCGTGCTCAGGCAATTCTGGTTCACGCCGAATTCCGCCCTCGGCCTCATCATCCCGCCACTCGGGCTTGCTGACAGGGCTGTCCTTCCGATGCACAGCTTTCGCAATCCTGCCTCCCCAATCACCGGCAGCTCCCTTGTCGACTGACTGCTTCGGGATCGGTGGCGCATCGATCCGCTTTTTGAGCCGCGGATCGGCATAGTAGCGAGCCTTCTTCGAACGGATAGGATGGGCGCCAGCTAGCATGACGATTTGATCGGTATCAGGCAGTTGCATGATCTCGCCCTGGGTCAGCAGAGCCCGCGCGGTCTCGGAGCGCGAGACCATCAGATGACCAAGCCATGGCGACAGCCGATGTCCGGCATAGTTCTTCATCGCCCGCATTTCAGTGGCGGTACCGAGCGATTCCGAGACGCGCTTGGCGGTGCGTTCGTCATTGGTCGCGAAGCAGACCCGCACATGGCAATTGTCGAGGATCGCGTTGTTCTGGCCGTAAGCTTTTTCGATCTGGTTCAATGACTGCGCGATCAGAAAGGCCTTGATGCCGTATCCGGCCATGAAGGCAAGCGCGCTCTCGAAGAAGTCAAGGCGGCCAAGCGCCGGGAACTCGTCAAGCATCAGGAGCAGCCGCTGCCGGTCCGCGCCTTCGGCAAGGTCTTCGGTCAGCCGCCGCCCGAGCTGGTTGAGGATCAGACGGATGAGCGGCTTGGTCCGGCTGATATCCGATGGTGGGACAACGAGGTAGAGCGTGACCGGACGTTTGGCATCGACCAAATCGGCAATGCGCCAGTCGCATTGCCTTGTGACTTTCGCGATGACCGGATCGCGGTAGAGTCCAAGGAAGGACATAGCGGTAGACAGCACGCCCGAGCGTTCGTTTTCAGACTTGTTGAGGAGTTCGCGGGCTGCGCTCGCAACGACTGGATGCATGCCATCATCGCCCAGATGCGGGGTCATCATCATGGCGGCGAGTGTCGCCTCGATCGATCGCTTGGGATCGGAGAGGAAGGCTGCGACGCCTGCTAGGGTCTTGTCGCTTTCCGCATAGAGCACGTGCAGGATGGCCCCGACCAGCAGGGCATGGCTGGTCTTTTCCCAATGGTTGCGGCGCTCGAGCGAGCCTTCGGGATCGACCAGCACATCGGCGATATTCTGGACGTCGCGGACCTCATTGATCCCGCGCCGCACCTCCATCAGCGGGTTATAGGCCGCCGAAGCCTCGTTGGTCGGATCGAACAACAGCAAGCGGCTGAAGTTCGAACGGAAGCCGGCAGTCAGGTCCCAGTTCTCGCCCTTGATGTCGTGGACAATTGCAGAGTGCGGCCAAGTCAGCAGTGTCGGGATGACCAGCCCTACGCCCTTGCCGCTGCGGGTTGGCGCAAAGCACAGAACATGTTCGGGACCGTCATGGCGCAAATAGAGATTGGCGTGCTGGCCGATGACGACGCCCTTGCCTGTAAGCAGGCCTGCCTTGGCGATTTCGGATCGGGTGGCCCAGCGCGCCGAGCCATAGGTAGCGCTGTTCCTGATCTCGCGGGCGCGCCAGACCGACATGGCGATCGCCACCACTACCGAAGCAAGACCGCCCGATGCCGCGATCATGCCGCCAGTTTCGAAGATGCGCGGCGCATAGGCTTCAAAGCTGAACCACCACCAGAAGATGGCATAGGGCGGATAGACGGGCACACCGAAGGCCTCGAACCAGGCTGTGCCTAGGCCAGTCTGGTAGCCGAGGGCGGCTGCCGTCCATTGTGTGCCTGCCCAGATGCCTGCCAACGTCAGGGAGAAGACGGCGAGTATTTGGCCCCACAGGATTTTGGTTGCCGACATAGCACCTCCTTTAGAGGTAAGTCGAAACGCCTGAATGAGGATTGCAAGGCCGATGGGTAATGATAGTGTTCTAGCGAAGAGAAAGTGATGCCAGCGTGGTTAGCCTACAAATTCTTGTTGACCTTGCAGGGGTCAAAGATTTTGAAGATGATGCATTATTCAGGTCCTTAGCGTAAGGTTGCGTATGCCAACTCTGACTGATGATGAACTGAAAAAAGCAATCGCCGACGGGAAGGTGTTTGCGATCTCGATCGACACTTCGGTGTTTGACGCAAAGCAGAAGACTTTCAGCAATACGGTGTTACAGCGCCTAGATCAGTTTTATGAACGCGATGTTCGTGTCGTCTTCTCGGATGTGGTCGCCAGAGAGATAGTTGCGCATTTGCGCGATGATGCTTCGGAGCCACAAAGAGCACTCAAAAAGGCTCTGCGCTCGCACACGCTTCGCTGGAACCGGGAAAGAGCTGACAAAGAAGATGAAGATTTGTTGCTTCAGGCGGATCCAGCGGCCTTCGCCCAATTAGAATTCGACGCATTTCTCAAACACGTCAATGGCCAAGTCATTAAGTCCTCTGACGTGCCAGATGCTGTCGAAAATATCCTGACCCGGTACTTTTCGGAAGCGCCTCCTTTTGGACCTGCTGACAAGCGGAAGAGCGAATTTCCGGACGCATTTGCACTTTTGCGACTGGAGACATTCGGCGAAGAAAACAAAGGTTTTGTACTCTGCGTTGCCCCTGACAAGGGCTGGGTGGAATTCGCCGCCAAGTCGGATCATCTCGTCTGCGTGGACAGGCTGGAACACGCCCTCGCACTTTTCAATGCTGCCGACCAAAACCTCGCTGACGTCATTGTGCAGCGTTGGCGGGAAAGCGAAGGTGGTGAGTTTATCGAAGCGATTTCAAACGCGTTCGAATATCGCCTCGATGATCTGGATTTCAGTGTCGACGGGCATGCTGATGTGGAATTTGAAGCGGAGCCGCTCGGCGCTGTACTTCAGTTTGTAAATCCACAAAGCATCGGTCAGCCAACGGTTATCGCAGTCGACAGTGATACGGTGACCTTTACAGTGGGCCTTGAGGCATGTGTTGGCTTCGAAGCATCCTTCAATTTCTTCGTGGAAGATAGTGTCGATCGAGACTACGTTCACCTTGGTTCGGAAGAAACTTACATTGAAGATACGCTCCCTTTTACGCTTACGATTACAGCCGATAGATCCCTGGACGATGGCGTCGTTTTCCACGAAGTGGAGGTCTCGAAGAAGAGGATCGATGTAAATTTTGGTTATGTCGATGCCTTTCCTAACGAGAATCCTCATCACGAGAAATATTGAAAGCGCGTTGCGATCCTAAAGCGCTTCCCACCCATACTTTGGCGATCCTGACCACGTCAGCCGATACATCGCGCCCTGCACGACCGACTGCACAACATTAGGCCAAAGCGCCGCTATACAGGTGCCATCTCGATGCCGAACTGAGGGGTAGATGATCCCATTGTGCCCTTCGCCGCGCGCTTGCGCCGCCAGAGCATTGCCTGCCGGATAACCCTTCGCAGCATCGGGATCGAGGCTGGGATGATCGGGAAGGCCGCGCAGATCGATGAACACGCCCGACATGCTGGCGATCATCTCGCCATATTCAACAATTGCGTTGAAATCGCCCGCGTCGGCCAAGGCTTTGGTCAGGTGATGGCCGACCTCGGCGATACAGGTCTCGACCACTAGCGCGGCATACCAGGCACCGCGATCGGCGGGATTGAAGCGACCCGGCTCACGCGGCTTGGCATAGGCGAAGCTGGCATTGATGAATTTGGCATGCGGCACGCCGTGAACCAGCTCATCGGCGGTCAGCCCGCCAAGCCCGCGTTCTTCAGCAATCAGCCTCCCGCTCGTCGCGCCCTCGATCTCAGCCAACAAGGCAAGATCGTCGTCATCGTCAGCAAGAGCCGACATGACCGCTTCGCGCAGACGCGCGCTCGGCACGAGCCTGATCGTCTGCTCGAAGGCCTCGCGGATTGTCGGAAGGCTGGCCAGTGACAGGTCGGCCCCTCCCTCAAAGCCCGCCACGAAGCGCGTCGATATACTGCCGGGTCTCTAACATGCGCGGAATGCCACCATCGATCATCGCCTGCACGGGCGAGAGCCGGTCGAACACGGGCGCCTTGTTTGCAAGCTTTGGCCAGCGATCGGCCATGTCGTCGGCGAAGAGCAGGTGCAGTCCCTTGAACAGGCCAATCAGCGCCGAAGCGCGGGTCAGCTGGTCCTGACTGAGTATGCCTTCCCAGGTCCCGGCCTTCATCCGGTCCCAAGTGCTTTCGGACACACCGAGCAGCGCCGCACCTTCGGCGTTGCTGCCACCCCAGGCTTCGACAAGACGAAGCACGGCTTTCACCGCCGCGCCGGTCAGGCGGCGGCGATCATCATCGCCCGCAAAGGTTTGAAGTCCGCGCGGGGCTTCGACTGGTTCAAAAACTGCACTCGCCATATCGCTTCTCCTGATGCGTTTATAAGCATCATGTGGTGCTTTTGTCAAGATTTGTGTCATTGGCCTACCTCCTCAGATTGCTGGGCCGCGCGAGCGGGCAAAGCTCCAGTCGGCGCCGCCGCGCTGGTTGATCCTGCCGGTCACGGCCTGCCCCAGATGCCGTTCAAGATCCTGCCGCCAGGGGACGAGCTGGAAGCCCATGCCATTGTCAATCATGGCGAAGCGGCCAGACGCGAGCGTCACCCGCTCGCGGTAGATACCAGCTACATGGTCGCCGGCATTGACGGACTGAGCGATACCACCGTGGCGCGCCGCTAAGGCCTCGCCTGCGTCAGCCAGTTCACGGTCTCGGAGCGTATCGAGCAGGCCGCGCGCAAAGACGATGCGCTGCCCCCGACGTTTGGCGAGGCCGTCATCGATCAAGCCCTCCGACCGTTGCTCCAGTGCGTCGCGAACGTCTGACCCAAACCCGCCCGAGAGTGTTTCGGGTCGCGGCGATAACAGCTGCCGGTCGAGCCATGTCGCACCGCGCGCACGGACTTGCGTGTCGATGGAAAGGTCGGACCGGACCAGCAGACTTGTCTGCTGCCGACCTTTGCGATCGGTCCAGTTGCTGGCCTCGACGATCGCGCCCGGCGCAGCGTCAGTCGTCCGATCGATGTCGGGAAAACGCAGATGATGTGTGCGGCCATCCACCCCATCGATGATCGTATAGGCCTCGCCGGTCAGTTCATCATGCAACCCGCGTTCGACGAGCCTGCCAATGACACGCGCGCCACCGGTTCGTCCATGCAAGGCGATGCGCTCGGGATCGATGGTCAGACCGTGGCCGGTCATGGCGCGGTGCATAGTCTTGATGATGTCGCCGCGATCACCCAGTTCGCGCAAGGTCGGCTCGACATCCGCAGCCAGCGTCCAACTGGCTGGACCAATGCGCTGGGCTAGACCCATGCGTTCGAGTGTCTGTGCACGGCCAAGCAGTAGGCTGCGATCCTTTCGTGCGCCTGATGCCTCGGGGCGCAGGTCGACCACACCAAGATCGTCACGCTGCCGTTGCAATCGGCGGTCGAGCGAAGTCCAGCGTTCGGCGTCGACCTCTCGCCGAAGCGCGTTTTGAATATCACGCTCGCTGCGCGGGCCGAGTTCCACCGTCACGCGCTCTTCGGCGCGGGCACGCAGGCCCTCGCTGATATAGGCGCGGTCGATCACGAGATCCTTTCCATCGCTCGCAACGCCCCGGACCAGCACATGGATATGCGGATTGTCGGTGTTCCAGTGATCGACTGCGACCCAATCGAGCTTCGTGTCCAGATCGCTCGCCATGTCGTCCATCATCTCGCGCGTGAAAGCCCGCAGATCCGCCATCTCGCTGGCATCCTCAGGCGAGACGATGAAGCGGAAGTGGTGCCGGTCTTCCTCGCAGCGCTCGGCAAAGGTCTCCCCATCGGCCTGGTCAGAGCGGGCATCGAACATCTGGCCGTCCGATCCATCACGGGTAACACCGTCACGTTCGAGATAGGCGATATGGCGTGCGAGCGGTGCGGAACGAAACGATGTACCCCTATGCCGGACAACGCGGGCCTTGATGACGACGCGCCGCTGGAAGGCAGTGCGACGGCGCTGCAGCGCAGCGCGCTTGCCGCGCCCGAGATGGCCGGTGCCGCGGCCGGACCTGCTTCGCCCAAGCGGCGTGTAGCCTGCCCGGCGCGAGACCTGGAGCACGCGGCCGACCAGCGTGTTGGCCTTGCGGTAGGCGCCAACACCGCTGTCCCGCGAGCGGCCCGGTCTGATGTCGAAGTCGTCATCAGCCATGGGGGAGGAAGCCTGGCGACGGCGCATCGGCCGTTGAAATTGTGAGAGAATTCGCCAGAAGCGACGGCAGGGCATATGCCAAGACGGCGCATATTGCCCAATAAAACCAACCACCTGCATCCCGGCCGACGGCGGTGCTTTTATCTCGCCATCCTCCTTTCCCCTTTCTGACGCTTCCCACCATACATCCCCAAGCTTCGCCAAAGGACGAAGCCGGGCGCGAGAGCATGATTGCGGGCATCATTGATCGCTGACTGTGGAGACAGGTGCGAAGAGGTCGTGCGAAGGCTGATCGGCACGCGCGAACGGATTGGTCGGAGCTTGCTGTTCGTTGGCTTCTGCTGGGATTAATGGTGTAGCCGTTTGCGCAGTAAATGCGGGCAATGCTTCGCTCATCGGTGGCTGGGTCGCTGCAACGAAAATGCGTTCCGCCTGCAGCATGGGCACAATCTTGGCGACATACCGACGCGTTTCGAGCGGGAGCGAACGCCGTCCTGCACGCCATGCCTCATACCGTCCCGGTCCAGCATTATAGGCCGCAAGGAAACCCGGTGCGCCATAGCGGTCATACATTTCCCGCAGGTAAGATGTTCCTGCCATGATGTTGTCACGCGGATCGAAGGGATCGCTGCCGAGCGCAAACCGGTCGCGCTGGCGCGCCCAGGTTCCGGGCATCAGTTGCATCAGACCCATGGCCCCGGCGGATGACACGGCGCGCGTCCGGCCCGCGCTTTCGATGCGGATTACCGCATAGATCCAGTGCTCAGGAATACCGAAGCGCTGTGCAGCTTCGCGCACATGGACGTCGATATCGATGCGCTGTGCTTGCGAACCGGTTGAACCTGTCTGCGCATGAATGGGAGCCGGGTAGGCGCAGGCCAGTGCAGCCAAGGCCGCAGAGACCAGTCGATGGTCGCGCATCGCTTAGTCCTTCGCTTCGCGGCGTGAGGGGCGTGACCACATCAGCACATGGGTGCGCGGGTCCGACTGGAACAGATTCGCGCGCAGCGGTTGCATGAGCGCCGGATCGTCGATCAGGACCGCGACATAGGCACCCGCCTTGTCGCCGACGCGCATCCAGCCTGCTCCGACTTCGAAGGCGGTATCGCCCTCGCCAGCCATGATACGGAAGTCCGGTGTGTTTTCGGCTTCGCCCGGCTCAGCAGGGACAATGGTCAAGGCGCTGTCGATCGTTAGCGTTTGTAGGCGGCCTTCGAAGCCATCGGGGCGCGCGGTGAATGTGCCGATACATGTCATGTTTGGTCTCCTTGGTGTTGTTAGAGTTGGTGTTGGCGATTGGGATCAAATGCTGACGGGCGAACCAGACATGCACGCCGTTGCCCGCTTCGTCGGTCCAGACAGGGTTTGCGCGTCCGATCACCTGCGCGCGCACAATCGGCCCAAAGTAGCGCCCGTCGAAGCTGCCGGGCGCGCTCCTGCTCATCACGAAGATTTCATCAGCGCCGATAATTTGGCAGCCCTGCCAGTCGGGTAGTGGGCGCGCCTGGCTGTCGAGCACACGCGCCTCGCCTGCCGGTTTGCCATTGATCGTGATGACGAGGTCATGGCGGCAAACGATGTCGCCGCGCAGCGCCGCGACCTCCTTCAGCAGCGGCACGCCGGAGGGAAGATAGCCGCGCTCAGCGAGATAGGTGCGGAGCCCGGGCGGCGGATCGATGGCCACCCGCTCGCCGACATGGAGGCTCGCTGTCCCGCGAATATGGTAGAGCCCGGTCGGCACGCTGGCGGTCGCATTCCAGAGAAGAATGCGCGACATGGGCAGAGCCGCGCTCAGCAGTGCCGCCGCCGCAACTGTGGCTGCCAGAAGGATCGTTCGCCGCTTCATGATTGCAGTTTCCGGCGAAGCAGCCAAGCAAGGTGGCGACGGGGGGAGTAACAGCGAGGCTTCATACCCGCTGCCAGCCTGTTGTGCATATGCCGCCAGTGATCGGGTGCGACTTCGCACGGATCGTGGCCCGCCTGTTCGATGCCGTCGATCAGCTCAAAGGTCTGGCGAACCTTCCGCCAGCCTCGAACCGACAGGAGGATTTCGCCGCCAGGGTTAACTTGCGGCACGGTGGTGAAGTCTTCGCCGCTGGCGACTGCGCGCACGATATCGAGCGTTGAACGAACGGTGCCGTAATCATTGGAGGCCCAGCGAACCAAAGCGAACACCTGACCCGGCGCATAGCTCTCGATGCGGGTGCGGCGATCCAGAATGCGTTCGGCAACCGGCTTGCCAAAACGCAGCCAGTCTTCGCGCACGCCTTGCTGCCACACCAGCGTGACATGGGTGAGAGGCGGATTGCCATCCTGAATGCACTGATTGGTAGAGGGAGGCTCCGCCGCGCCATCCGTGCACAGGCGCTGCGAGGTTAGCAGGAATCTGGAAGATTCCTTGTTAGCATAGTTAAGGGGCGCAGCAGCCCAGCATTTCTGCGGCTTTGCGCGGCATTTCGGTTCCCGATAGTCCGAACATCGGGTTCCTGATCGTCCGAATGCGGGGGTTCCTGATAGTCCGGACATCATACCGACTTGTCCACAGGGGTCATACCGATCCGCCGCATGGCGGCATCGAAAGGATCGACGGGCAGAGCTACGAAATTCAGTCGCTCGCGGCCCAGCTGGTGCTCGAGGGTCAGGGTGTAGCCCGGCAGTGGCTGGCGCCGCACGATATCGCGCATATCGAACGCGAAGCGCTTCAGCGGCGAGAGCGCCCCGGACTTGAGGTGGAGGTGCGCAATATCGAAGCTCCACCCGCCCTTTTGCCTGCCGCCATGCTTGCGCACGATGCGGTAGAGCCAGCGTTCGAGCCCGCCGGTCAGCTGGAAATAGGCCGGGTCGATGGTGAGCACGAGCGCCCGGTCGAGCACGCCTTCATAGAACCAGTCGGGCACAATCATCTCGATACCGAGCGCGCGGCCATTGGCATCGAGGCGCTCGCGCCATTCGTTGATCCAGGAGAAGCGGTGACGGCGGCGTGCGCCAAGTTGTCGGATCGAGGTCGCAACGGTAGTCGATTGGAGCCGGTCGAGCGCCGCTTTCAACCGGTCATAGCCCGCCTTGCCGGTCCCGCGCCGGGTGAAGGCAAGAATTTCATGCGGGGTGGCCGCGATTAGCCGCGAGGTCGGCCTTCCGGCATCGCGCGCCTCGACGATCTGGCTCGCCACCCAGATCAGCACATCGGCATCCCAGATGGTCGCCATGCCGTGTTCGGCGGTCGCTTCGACGAGGATCGCAACCTCGCCCATACGAAAATCGATCGGTTTGACGCGCTTCGACTTGGCGAGGCTGAAGAAAGGCCAGGCCATCAGGTCCTGGGCATCGCGCGCCGCGATATCGCCTCCGGCCCCGACGAACAGATCGAGCTGCTGTGCCGCGCTAGAGAGGGACGGGGCAGAAGTCTGGCGGGCGGGCATGGGCCTGACCTTCAACGCCGGACGGGACCGGAATAGCCGTCGATCCGCTTGGCGGGATGGACCACGCCCTTGCCCGGATCGCTGGTCGAGCGGCGCAGGCCCTGTTCGGCCCAGCTGTCGAGATCGTCGAGCCGGTAGACGATCCGCCCACCCAGCTTGCGATAGACAGGACCAGTGCCAAAGCAGCGATGCTTCTCGAGCGTGCGCGGCGAAAGGCCCAGATGCACGGCGGCATCGGGGGTGCGCAGATAACGCGGGCGGATCGGGGCGGGAACGGCGTCCATGGAATATCTCCGCTTGAGACAGGTTGCTGCAGCGCAGTGCTGCTGGTTGCGGAGTGAGATGGAGCAAGGTGGCGCGGCGAAGGGAGTGACCAAAGGGAGGTGGCCAAAGCTGTCCCCCCCATCAGATGGAGCGGTCGAAACCGGGAAAGGCGCGGTAGCCGCCGCCGCGCAAATTCAGCGCTGATTTGAGGAGGCGCAGCACATGGCGTTTTTCGCCCGAGGCCTTCCATTCAGCGCCTCTAAGAAGGCGGGAATTGGGATAGACGAGCGTGAAGGCAAGCTCACGGATGGTGGCACCGGCTTCGCGCCCGTCGAGCATCGCCAGCATGTTGGCCAGCCTGCGGCGCTGGTATTCGCTAGGGGAGATATTGGAGGTTTGGAGCGCAGCCCGGCGACCTGCGCGCGCAAGCTGGAAGCGATAAAGGGCCTCGGATCGCATGGAGGCGAATGCGTCGTCTGGTACAAGGAAGGCACGTGAAAGACCGACTGCCAGATCCGATTGCCACAGCCGGTAGCGGCCAAAGGTGCTGGTCAGAACGTAGTGCAGTCCGTCCGAACAAGCACATCTATGAACCCCAATCCAGGAAAGGTCCGAGAGCAGGCGTTTGGCAGGCTCGACTCCCGTCTGGATGATCGTCGTCCCCAGCACCTCGGGCGACCAATGCGCCGGTTCATCCTTCGCGGATTTGTTCGGATCGCAGGGGAAAGCTCAGGCCCCATCGCCGAGCCAGGCCCTCACTTTCTTCCTGTGCGTTTGCCAGAGCGGCAAGTGCGCGTTGCTCTGTTTGAGTGTATTCGCGGGCATAGTCGGGGTTGCGGCGCAAGAATTCCTGCGCGAAATCCGCATGGTCATGGGTCTCGAAGCGCTCGGCATAATCGGCTGAGCGCCAGGAGCCTTCTCCCGACATTGCAACCTCCTTTGGTAGAGGGCAGCTTGGCCAGACTGAAACGTTTGAGAGAATTGAAGAATCGGGAAGTATCCGAATCTTCTCTTTGCTGCTCTTCGCGGCGGTACAAGCAGACGCGTGAAATTACCTAGAATTGCACAAAGTTGAAATTGGCTCGCAATTAATCCTTCGCGATCAATTGCCTGTAGCCACTACGCGCCATCCATCGTGCGCGCTCGAGGTGCGCCGCGTGCATCGCGCGCGCTGCGTCTGGGTCGTCAGCGGGATCGAGGCCAAACACAAGTCGGACAACTTCGCGCCAATCCGCGCCTTCCGCAGCGGCATCAAGCAGGCGCAGATAGGTGACGAAATGCGCTTCATCATAGTCCGTGACGTGTTCGGACAGCGGCGGAAGGTCCTGGAAGGCAGGGGTCTCAGTCATGGTCAGCTCGGTTTCGACTCGCTTGCTTTCGGGCTTGCTTTCGGGCTTGCTTTTAGCACGAAATCCTTCGCCACTCTTAGCTATGCCGCTTATCCCCAAACAGGTAATGCGATATTCCAATTGAGGCTAACGGGGCGCACGACAAAAGCCGCTGAGTTTCAAAGCTTTTCGCGAAATTAGCACATACCTACTTTCATTCAGAGTATACTCCGTGGTTAAATACTCTGCAATCCCGCTCACTCGCCAGCATGACCCTGCGCGAGACCTTTGCTGCCAATTTGCGCCGCTATCGAAAAGCGGTCGGCCTGTCGCAGGAAGAACTTGCCCATCGCGCACAGATCGACCGGACCTATGTCAGCAGCCTTGAGCGCTGTCAGTATGCCGCAACGCTGGATGTGATCGAAAAGCTGGCAGTCGAGTTAGGTATCGAGCCCGCGGAATTGCTTGAAACTGCGGAAGGCGACAAACTGGCAACTTAGCGGGGTGTCCGCTTTCGGGCTGCGCAAATGGCGTTTCAAACGGCTGAAAACGAGTGGAAGGCGGGCAATACTTGGCTCAGGCCTCTTCCGGATTCAATTGACGAAGCAGCCGGGACTTTGACGCTGTAATCTGTGCAAGATCAAATTGATCGAGATGCGTCAGAAAGGCGTCGATAGCGCCAGCGAGCGCAGGTTTTAGGCCGCAGACACCGTCAATGGCGCAGTTCTCCTTGCCCCCCATGCAAGCCACGAAGCCCGTGAGATTCTCCAATCTCCGGACCACCTCGCCCACGTTTATCTCTGCTGGGGGCCGCGCCAGTCGTAGCCCGCCACCCCTTCCTCGCAGCGAGGCGACATAGCCTGCCGCGACCAGCTCTTGCGCAACCTTGGCAAGATGATTGCGCGAGATGCCATAATGATCGGCCAGCCAGTCGATCGACACCACCTCATCCTTGGCGGCGAGGGCCATCAGCATTCGCAAGGCATAATCTGTTCGAAGGTTTAACTGCATAAAACAGGTATATCAAATATTGCTTTTCTCTCCAAGACGCTTTAACAGGTATATCAAATACCTCTTAAGAGAGCGTTCCAGATGCATACCACAACCGAGAAATCACGAGAGCAAGTACACGCGGCAAGGGCAGAGAAACGCGCACATGCCGTGGCACTGGGTGTCGATGAGCGTTTCGTATCGCTCATGGTGGAGCGCTTCTACGCCAATATTCGGGAGGATGAACTGCTCGCTCCCATCTTCGCAGAGCGTATCTCTGATTGGCCCCCGCATCTGGAACGGATGAAAACCTTTTGGCGCTCCATCCTCTTCAATAGCGGAGAGTTCTCAGGAAACCCGATGGTCAAGCACATGGCGATCCCTGGTCTTGAGGAATCCCATTTCGTGCGCTGGCTCGAGCTTTTCTACGCAACTTTAGACGCGCTCGGACCGCAGCCGGAAGGCACTGCGCTTGTCGCCGAACGGGCGCGCGCCATCGCCGACAGTCTCCTTACAGGGATCACGATCCGGCGAGACGGGATCTCCGGAACCAAAGCAGGAAGGAACCTCCCCCATGTTTGAACAGCAATCGATTGTAGCCGAACGGGAAGCCGATCTGGAGGCGGAACTTCAGCCGCTGGATAGCATACTTCAGCCCCTGGCCGCACCGCCTGTCGCGCCACAGAATCCTGGGTTCCAACTGCCGCGCGGCGTTTGGGCAGCGATGCTGTCCTGCTATGCGGTGTTCTTTGCCACTATTTTCGCGGCGACGGGTGACAGCGTTTCGGCACGTTTCGCTATCGTGATTTCCGTGCTTTACACCGCAGTCTATTTCGGGGTGGCGCGGATTGGCGCTCGTCAGGCAGGGCAAGAAGCCAAGTCACCGCTCGAACAAGGCAAGATGCTCGATACCTGGACGGGGCTGATGGACAAAACAGCAGTTTATGGTCAGATTTTGATCGTGCCGTTCGCGGTCGCCCTATTTGGCGTTGCGATACTGATCATTACCGTCTTTGTCGGGATCGGAGAATAGGCATGTCGAAGGTAATGCCAGATGGTGTTCACAAGTATTCGGAAACACCGCTTTTTAGCGAACAGACGGTTCCTGAAAAGATCACCTCAAAGCACGACCTCAAGGCCGGAGTTTGGGGCAAGCTTTGCGTGATCGCTGGTAGCATTGAATACCACGTTCCGGGGGAACCGGCTCAAGTCCATGCCGTTAACACCGGTGAGCACGTCATTATCGAGCCTCGACAGGTGCATTTCGTCAGGCCGATTGGCCCCGTACAATTTAAGGTCGAATTTTATCGTTGAGCGCGCTTTTCGAGCTATCTCACCCTGACGAACTATCGGAAAACGAGCATTTATTGCCAGCGTTGGCGCTTGGGTCGTTAGCTGTGCGTCCCATACCTGATCTGTCGGTTCGCCATACGGACCTTTCACGGACGAAGCCCCGCCCGGCGTGTGCCGGGCGGGGCAGCCTTGCGGCGGTTACTCGCCATTGACCTTGCGGCTGCGGGTCCAGATCAGGCTGAAATTCTCGCCATCATCTTCGGCGAAAAGGTTCGCGTAGATCGGAGCGACGAAGCTTGGGTCGTCGAGCTTGACCGAGAGATAGTCGCGGCCTTCCTGGCTCTGCTTGCTCCAGGCGGCACCGATTTCGGCGCGGCCGACGAAGACCCGGTGCGAGGGAGCGTTCTCGCTTGCTTGTTCGCTTTCGGCGACGATGCGCACATTCTTCTGCTGCACGCTCATGGTGACGATCTCGCCCTTGTAGCCGGTGCCCGTGGTGGTGAAGTTGCCGATATTGGCCATGATGAAATTCCTTTCGCTTTGGTTCGAACCTGCGCCCATCGCAGCCTCGATGGCCATGCAAGGGCGGTTGTGCGGGGCGGGCGCATCCCGTCAGGGACCGTAGCGACAGCGAAGGACGGCAGCGGGAGCGGCTATTTTGTTTCGCGATGCAAAGGGCACCCCGGTGCCCGGCGGAAAATAGCCGATCCCGCGCCGTTGCGCCCCGAAGCCCCGCAAGGGCGAAGCCCGTCCGCCGCCAGAAAGGCCATGCACGAGGCAGCAGGTGGGGCAGGTGACGCCATGCGAAAACGGCGGATCAGGACACCAATCGGCGTACTTACCTTGAGCGGGTTAGTATCGGGCAAAAAGTGATCGCCCTGTGGGGTGCCGCAGGTTGCACGGAATCGAAGTCAGTGAACATCAGGCTCGCAAATTGCCCGTCCGCGTTTCGGATCAGCGACCATCGCTGCTGACAGCCAGTTGGGCCATGTCAGCGCATTATCGAGGAAGAGCCGGTTCCGACAATCGCCCAGTCCGGCAAACGACTTACACCCATGATGGCGGGTTCGGCGATGGGGTAGCGCCACCGCGAACGGCGAGCCAGCGCAGGGCCGCAGCGCTCCCGATCAGCATGGCTGCCGCGAGGCTCAGCCCCTGGACGATCAGGCCATCGGGTAGGAAAGCAAGGGTAAGGCCATGCGCCGCATGATAGCCCGCCACTCCGCCGCACAGGCCGAAGCCTGCAACCGGCACGAGTCGCAAAACAGGGGAGCGCGCACCGGCGAGCAGATGGGCGGCAACCAGCAGCAGTGTGGCAGCTGCCAGTCCGGCACAGGCCGCAAGCGGCCAGCCCGCCCCGCTGGCAAAAGTCCACCAAGCGACTGTCCCGCCGCACCAGAGCGGCAGGGCGTAGAGTGAGAGCGAATAGAGCAGGCGCGCTGCCAGCACGGCAGCGACGAGCACGGTGAGGGCGGCAATGACAATCATGGGGCGTCCTTTCATGGCGAACATTCGCCGGACGCACCTCCCGACCTCCTCCACGGTGCTTTTTCGATGGCCAACCAATACAACCAAGCGCCCCGATGCACAATGCGGGCAGGGGGACCGTCCCGCTGCCCGCATTTTGAGAAGCGCTGGGTCAGGCCGCGAGCGGGTCGGCTTCCGGCGTGTCTTGATGGTCTTCCGAACCGAGGTCCGCGCCTTCCGGTTCATCCTCCTCGCCTTCGACCAGCCAAGCCGCGCGCTTCGCAGCGGCTACGCTCGGCACTCCGCCACGCGATGTATAGGCATCAGGCGGGAAGGCCATCCAGCGCGGCACCCAGCGCTCGGCCTTGGGCCGCTCGTTCGCGCCGGTCAGGTGATCGGAGATCAGGCCTTTGAGCGTTGCGCCTTTCTCGGTCGCATTGGCGCTGGCCACCGCCTCGCCGCCGACCTCGCCAAGCAGCGCAACCATTACCTCCTTGTCGCGCAGCAGGCCGAAAAAAGCTTCGTCGGCCTGCCAGTGATCGGCCATCTCCACGCCCATATGCTGGCCAAGATATTCGACGGCCTCGCTGCCGATGGCGAGGGTTTCAGCCATGACCAGTGCGAGCACCTGCATGACCTCGCCATCCTCCAGCTTCAAAAGCCGATGGAGGATCGGAACAAGGTCGCTGCCGTAACGGTCCTGACACAGCGCCTCGCGGCTTTCATCGAAACCCAGCAAATCAAGCATTGCGCAGCGGCGTCCGGCCATAGCCTTGGTTGCGGGGCTGGCGGCAAGGCTCTCCGCAATTTTCTCGTTGCGGCTTGCTGTATCGGCGGGGCGGATGCTCCACAGCGGCGAACCGGCAATGGCATGAGCGACCATGACGCGCAGCGCCAGCGACGGCGCGGTCGAGAGCCGCTCGCTCACCGCAGAATGGCGGTGGAGGTCGATATAGCTTGCCAGCGTCGAGGTCAGTTCGGGCCGTGCGGGCTTGGTGTCCCCGTCCTCGCCGCGCGCACGGCGCTCCGCCGCCTGCGCTTCGCGGCGGCTGACAAAGCCCTCGTGGAGCACAACCTCGCCATTGGCGCGGCACTGGATATAGACGCGCCCGCCCTTGCGCTTGGAGGCGTGTTCATACTCCCAACTGGCAAAATGCTCGTTTGGCGGGACGATCACGACATCGGCCCAGCCTGCTTCGAGATAGTCGGCCTTGCGCGCATCGATTGCGGCCATCTGCGCGGCCCAGAAGGCATCGCTGTCGGCGAAATAGCCGTCCTCGCCAAACAGATCGGCAACGATCTGGCCGGAATAGGTCTCAAGGTCGAACAGCGCGACACCGGTCGCAATCGACGCGCCACCAAACAGCCACCCTTTGAGCTGACTGCCGCGCGGGGCATAGGCCTCCGCGTCCTCGAACAGCGCCAGCCATGCCTTCTGCTGCGCCTTGCTGGCGAGCGTCAGATGGCGGACGGTTGCAGCGTCAATTTCTTCGGCGCGGTAGGCCTCGCGGATGCGGGGCAGAAGATTGCCGAGCGCGAGGATGCGCTTCACCTGCAATTCGGTAAGCGCGAAGGTCGCGGCAATATCCTCGAGGCTGCGGCCTTCCTTCACGAGGCGGGTGAAGCTTTCCCACTGGGTGACCTCGTCGGGGTCCTGCCGCAGCAGGTTCTCGATCATCGAGATTTCGAGCGCTTCGGCATCATCACCTTCGCCGATGACGATACACGGCAGATTGCGCTCCTCGCCGCTTTCCTTGGCGGCTTCGATACTGGCGAAATAGCGGCGCTTGCCTGCCAGAATCTCGAAATGGTCGGGCTTGCCATTTGCCCGCACGAACAGCGGCGAGAGCACGCCGCGCGCCTTCACCGAAGGCAGTATGTCGCTGACATCGGGGGTCTTGCGCCCGCGCCGCATATTGATGGGGGAGACCGAAAGACGGTCCAGCGGAATATGGTCGATCTGCATGGTCAATACTCCTGTTCATTCACTCTTGGATAGGGTGGCCCCGCCCTCCGGTCGGGGGGCTTGGGAGGCGGAAGGCGGGGCCGGTGTGTCCCGCATCGAAGGGACGGGTCCGATGCGGGCATCATCCGCCGGTTGGGGCTACGGCGGTGAACGGCTTCGCCCTGACTCTCCGGCGCGCGCCAGCGCCGCTGCCGCGCGGGTCAAATGGTCGGGGTGCTCGGTGATCTGGCCGCAAAACCGCGCCGCCTCGGCATAGACCGAGAGCGGATGCTCGGCGGCAAAATGCACATCGCGCTCGATCCTGAGGCCCAGCGGCAGGCGCACCGAGGCGATTTCCGACAGGCTTGCGCAGCCCAGTTCGGGAAAGCCGAAACCGAGATCGCACAGCCCGAACAGAGTATCGCCATCGCTGCCGAGTTCGGTAAACAGCCAGGTCGCCGCGCCAATCGGATTGAACAATTTGACGAGGGGCACATGGTCGGCCTCGCATCGACCATTGGCCAACAGGCGCTCGCGCAAGGATTGGGTGAGAAAGTCCATTGCATCGCCTCCGGTCAGAACATTTCGAGCTGGTTGCGGGCGTTCGTGTCGAACAGCCCGTGATTGGCGGGGCGCTGACCCTTGCGCGGCAGCAGCGGCGCATTGGCGAGGAGGCCAAGCCGCTCGCCCAGCGTAACTGGCGCAACGCCGGGAACCAGCGTCTGCGCACCGGCCTCGGTGTCCTCGGCCTCGAAGGCGCGCGGCGGCGCGCTGGGATCGTTTGCCCTGCTCATGCCGCCTGCTCCCGTTCGTTCGGCTGACAATGCAGCAGGAACTCGGCGGACTTGCTCGCCTGACTGGCGGCGCGGAAAATCGCGCGATTGTCTGCGCGCAGCACTTCAAGCCAACTGCCCAAGTAATCGGCATGGCGCACCGTGGGTTCGATGCCGAGCGCAGCGCACAGAAACGCCGAGGCCAGTTCGGCAACCAGTTCTTCGCGCGCATAGGGCGCAGAGCCGAACCGTCCGGTCTGGTCGCGGCCCAACCGCGAGCCGTGACCGGTCCAGTGGCCCAGCTCGTGCAGAGCGGTGCGGTAATAGTCGATCTGGTGATGAAAGGCCGGTTGCGGCGGCACCATCACGAAATCGCCGGATGGCGAATAGTAAGCCTGCGCCCCGCCAATCCGGAAATCCGCTCCCGTCGCGGCAATCAGGCCTTCGGCAGCGCGGTGCAATTCGCGTTCGGGCAGCGGCGCTGGCTGCGACACCAGCCCTTCGGGCAAGCCATCGCATTGCGCGGCATTAAACACGGTAAAGCGCTTGAGAAACGGTATCGAGCGCGCCTCCTCGCCGCTCTCGACCTGCTCGCGCCCATGCCCGTCGCGGTCGCCTTTCGGGGTGAAGCGGTCGGCATAGAACACCGTGCGCCCGCGCTCGCCCTTGCGGACGCAGCCGCCCGCGGCCAGCGCTTGGCGAAAGGTCAGCCAGTCCTGCGAAGGATAGCCGCCCTCGATCACCGCGCCCCACAGGACCAGCACATTGATCCCAGAGTAAGCCCGCTTGGTCACCGCATTGCATGGCAGGCCGGGCGAGGCCTTGGCCTTGCTCCACGGCCTGACCCAAGGAAACACGCCGCCCTCAAGCTGGGCAATGATTGTTTGCGTGACCTCATCATAAAGCGATGCGCGGGAGCCATTCCCGCGCGCGGCGCTGCGCGCCGCCCCTCTACGCCTGCCACCTGCTCTGCCTTTTGAAACTTTACGCGCCATCGCCCTTCTCCCGAACTGCCCAAATCCGCACACCGGCCCCCGGAAGGGGCGGGGTGGGCGGTGACTGCGACCAGAAAGGTGCGGTCCGGACAGCCGCACCCGCATGACGCAAATGGTTGTCAATTCAGCCGGTCGGAAAAGGGCTGCAATGCAATGGAAGACCCGGACCCGCAGGGCCGGGTTGCGGCTGGCCGGACCGTGCCTAGACGGGAGCGCCGCCCACCCCGCCACTTTCGCGGGCCGACACCAACAACGCCGGCGCGCAGTGTTTGTCGCGTGATTTCCGGGACCGTGAAATGTCCCATTTCACTCGAAATCACGTCCGCGCGCCGTCCGCCGCAACCTGCTCATGCCGCGAATCGGGGCCGAGCGACCAGCGAGGTTCTCAAGACAAGAAATGCGCACCCTGAATGGAAGCGTGTGGTGCCAGTCTCGGGATCGGCCGCCCCGGCGGGGCCTGTCGTCCGGCAGGCCGATCCTCATGACAATGTAAGCTGCAATCAGAGTGCGCGCGGGGCCCGGAACAAACACTAGCGCGCCCTCAGGAGCGCATCGTCAGATGCGCGGGACAGAGCGCGTCATCAGCCCCGCTCCGCTTACCGGGGCGTTGCGGGGTGTCCCCGCAGAAGGGGTAGCAGGAGACAGCAAAGCGGCTCCGGCTCAGGGGAAGGCCTTCCCCCGCTCCAGCGCAAAGCTCGACCCGTGCCTACACTCCGAAACCGAACGCCCGCAACTCACTGGCCGTCAGCATGGTGTACGCAATTGAGAGAATTAGCTCGTCGATTTTCTAATCTGCTTACGGCGCCGACCCGCTGTGCACGACCGATCGCTCTGCCAGTTTCATCGTTACCAATGGCACAATGATCCACATGACCAATGGCACCAGCCCTACGCCACCGATTAACGGCATTGTGTCATCATATTGCCAGCCCCAATCGCTGCGGAGCGCCAAGTGTTCGACGACTATCGTAATCGACAGCCCGGTGCCTAAATATACTGTGAGGGGTCGGGCGCGCGCATCTCGAAGCCACAAGCGATCGCCGGTTGCAATTGTCGCGATCCAGTAGGCGAATACCATTATTCCGGCATCACCCACCGAAGCAATGCCGCAGCTCTTCGTAACTTGCCACGCCGACAGTTGATCCATTGCATAGAACGGCATCTGGAACATTTCCCAGGCGAACGAGACAAGAAAGCCGTGAATAGCAATCCATGTTTCGGGTTTATCGAGTCGGTGAAAAATGGGTTCAGTGATCGTGCGGCCCCATCTTCGCTGAACCATTGGCAGCAGGTTGCGGTCCTTGTTTTGAATGATCTTTCTGGCGCGAAAGGAAGATCCATTCGCCTAGGAACACGATCGCGATTCCGGCAATCGCATAAAAAACGATCAGCGGATCTGTGCGGAGCTTCATAGTCGCAAATGCAATAAGAATTACGCCGTCAGCGGCCAGTGCGGCGAGCAGGACGGATGCTCTTGCTCCAACTTCGTTTCGCAATGTCCGAAAGACACCCCAATGCACGAGCATATCCATAACCAGGTAGAAAAACGCACCAAGCGAAGCGATCCGCGACAAATCGAACAAGACCGCAAGCGCCCCCGCCACGACGACGGTGTAGATCAGCATATGGCTGCGAATCCCGCCGCTCATCCCGAAGTGGCTATGCGGGATCATCTTCATATCGGTCAGCATCGTCAGCATGCGCGAAACGGCGAAGACGCTGGCAATCACGCCGGAGGCGGTCGCTGCCAGCGCGATGATGATGGTGAAGTAGAACCCGATCTGGCCAAGCGCGGGTTCGGCGGCGGCTGCCAATGAATAGTCGCGAGCTTCGACGATCTGGCCGATGGACAAGCTCGAGCCAACTGCCAGCGCGACCAGCAGGTAAGTGACCACGCAAATGCCGATCGAGATGATGATCGTGCGGCCAACATTGCGATGTGGATTGACGATCTCACCGCCACTGTTGGTAATGGTCGTAAAGCCTTTGAAGGCGAGGATTGAGAAGGCCACCGAAGCAAGAAACGCCTCGCCGCTCGTCAGCGAGATCTCCTCAACAAATGCTCCGGAGGAAAAGCCGCTTGCCCAAATGGCAGCGACGGCAAAAAGGGCAATCCCGCCAATCTTGATCGCTGACATGACTAGCGAAAAGCCGCTCACCGATCGATTGCCCGATGCATTCACGAAATAGGCAAACACGATCAGGGCCAGCGCCAGTGCGGACACCAACGGTCCATTCCCCTCCTGATCGAAGGGACGAAGCGCATAGGTTGCAAAGGTTCTTGCCACCAGACTTTCGCTGATCACCATCGATAGGGCCATCAGCAGCGACGCAGATGCTGCGACAACTCCGGGGCCATATGCCTTCTGGAGGATCATCGCGATGCCGCCGGAAGACGGCCAGGCATTCGACATCTTGATATAGCTATAGGCGGCCAGCGAGGTGACCACCCCGCCCACAACAAACGACAGCGGAAAAAGTGGGCCTGCCAGCTCGGCAATCTGCCCCGTCAGCGCGAAAATGCCCGCGCCAATCATCACGCCCGTGCCCATCGCGACGGCTCCGGTAAGACTTATCGTCCCTGCACCGTCATCCTTGCCATCATTCGCATGTTGGCTGTGTTGGCCGCCTTGCTGTTCGCTCACAATTTTGCGGTCCGCAGCCGCAGCGAATTGAGGACCACCGAGATGGAGGATGCGCTCATGGCGAAGGCGGCAAACATCGGGCTGATCAGGATGCCAAAGAACGGATAGAGCAAACCAGCTGCGACTGGCACCCCGGCCGCGTTGTAGATCAATGCAAAGAACAGGTTCTGACGGATGTTGCCCATCGTCGCCTTCGCAAGGCGGCGAGCGCGCACGATCCCATCGAGATTGCCGCGGACCAACGTTATTCCGGCGCTTTCGATTGCCACATCCGCCCCGGTGCCCATCGCGATTCCGACATCTGCTTGCGCGAGCGCTGGCGCATCGTTGACACCGTCTCCGGCCATCGCAACTTTCGCGCCTTCGGCCTGGAGCTCGCGAATGATGCGGGCCTTGTCTTCGGGCAGAATATCGGCGCGGATTTCATCAATACCAAGCCGCGCGGCAACTGCCTTGGCCGTCCGTTCGTTGTCACCGGTTGCCATAATGATGCGCAGGCCCAGAGCGTGCAGTTCTTTGAGCGCCGCAGGGGTGGTTTCCTTTACCGGATCGGCCACCGCGACGAGACCAGCGATGGTGCCATCGACTACGACAAACATCACCGTCTCGCCTTCGTCGCGTCTGGCGTTGGCCTTCTGCGTCAGCGCTGCTGCTTCGAGACCCATGTCATTTATCAACGCGAGGTTACCAAGGGCAACGGACCGGCCGCCAACTTTGCCCGTGACCCCCTTGCCAGTGATGGCTTCGAAGTCGCTCGCGTTATCCATTGCAGCGCCGCGCTCCTCCGCACCGCGCACGATTGCTTCGGCCAGCGGATGTTCCGACCCGCGTTCAAGCGAGGCTGCAAGATGCAGCACTTCCGCCTCGTCATGCCCATCCTCCGGCATCACGGCGACCAGCCGGGGCTTGCCCTCGGTCAGCGTGCCGGTCTTGTCGACGATCAGCGTATCGATCGTCTCGAAGCGTTCGAGCGCCTCGGCATTCTTGATCAGAACGCCTGCCTGCGCACCGCGCCCCGTTGCGGTCATGATCGACATCGGCGTGGCGAGGCCCAATGCGCAGGGGCAGGCAATGATCAGGACCGAGACGGCCGCGATCAGGGCATAGGCGAGCGCCGGAGCAGGTCCCCAGATTGCCCAAGCGATAAAGGCCAGCACGGCAATGCCGATCACCGCTGGAACGAACCAGCCTGCAACTTTGTCGGCATATTTCTGGATCGGCGCGCGCGAGCGTTGAGCGTTCGCGACCATCTGGACGATTTGCGCCAGCATCGTGTCCGAACCGACACGGGTCGCCTCCATCACCAGACTCCCGGTGCCGTTGATGGTCGCACCGGTAATTTGATCGCCAGCGACTTTTTCAATTGGCACAGGTTCGCCCGACACCATGCTCTCATCAATGGAAGACCGTCCTTCCAGTACAGTGCCATCGACCGGAACCTTGTCACCGGGCCGGACGCGTAGGTGGTCGCCCACCTGGACGTCCTCCAGCTCGATTTCTTCTTCAGTACCATCGGGCCGGATGACATGTGCGGTCTTCGCTGCAAGGTCGAGCAGGGCGCGGATGGCCTTGCCGGTGCCTTCGCGGGCGCGCAGCTCCATAACCTGTCCCAGCAGGACCAGAGTGACGATCACTGCGGCAGCTTCGAAATAGACCGCGACATTACCTTCTGCATCGCGAAAACCGTCAGGGAAGATGCCCGGGACAAGCACAGCGACAATGCTGAACAGCCACGCCGCCATAACCCCCATTGCGATGAGCGAGAACATATTGAGGTTCATTGTCCGGAAGGAATTCCAGCCGCGGACAAGGAACGGCCAGCCGCACCACAGGACTACCGGCGTTCCGAGCGCAAATTCGATCCACAGCGTTGTTCGCTCACCTAACGCCTCGCGGATACCGCCAAGACCAACGAATGGCCCCATGGTCAGAATTAGCAACGGTATAGTGAGAATGGCGCCGACCCAGAAACGCCTGGTAAAATCGACCAGCTCCGGATTGGGGCCGTCCTCCACCATGCTGGCGGATTCCAGCTCCAGCCCCATACCGCAGATCGGGCATGATCCCATTTTGGTTTGGCGCACCTGTGGATGCATCGGGCAGGTATAGACAGTGCCGGTGTATCCCTCTGGCACCTGATCATAGCTGCCATCGCTCGGTTGGTGTTCCTTCTGGCCATGCGAAGCGTGGCATTCGGAATGCGTGCTGCTTTGCTGGCCGTCGTCCGGTACGAGATGCATTCCGCATTTCGGACAGTCGCCCGGCTCGTCCTGCCGGACTTCAGGGTGCATGGGACAAATATAGCCGCTCATGACGGCTGCCCGCGCCCGAAGAAGCGATAAAGCGGAACGATCAATACGGCGATATACCAGCCATAGAGAAAGCTACCGACCGCGCCTGCGATAAAGCCGGGCCATGTCAGCCACTCAAACCCCGGCAGCAGCGGCGCCCACGCCTCATGCATGTGGAAGCGTCCGGGCATCAGCAGGCCGAACGCAATATAGACTAGAAAGCTCAGCAGAATGAAAACGCTAAGCGTCCATCCCCAGCGGATAATCTGGCGGCCCATTGTTGGATTTTGCATGTCTATCTCCCTTGGTGAAGCTGGTGTCTGGGTGCGACCACGCGGCTGTTCCTTCCGGGATAAGCGCAGGCTTTGCGGTGTCAGCCCGTGCGAAAGCGGTCTGCGCGTCCAACCAGATCAGTGATGTGATCGGCTGCATGAATGGTCAGCGGATGCTGGGTGTATCCTGGCCGAGGTGTAATGAGAGCGGCCATATCGCGCGCCATCTGGCGCTGCTGCTCCGATCCCTCTGCCAGAACAGCGATCATTAGATTTTCAAGCGCGATGACCCGGATACGCAGATGAACCAGCTCAGTGTTGGTCATTTCAGGGACAGCATCCGCAGCAATCTCAGCGATAGAGGCAATCGCGCCCCCCTCATTGTCCCACCTTGCGAGCGAACGCTGACGAATTTCGGACATTTCATCAGGCGTATCGCTGTGCGGAACAGCCTCGGCTTGGCTTTTGCTGCCTTTTGCCATCAATTTCCCGTTTCCGTGCTTTGCACTGGCACCGCCGGCAAAATGGGGGCATCCGAGGGAAGTGGCTGAGCCTCCAGATCGGCGATCAGCCGCTTCATCTCGGCAATTTCCCTGACTTGTGCCTCGATGATGTCATCCGCCAAAGCACGAACGCGTGGATCGCGGATTTTCGCGCGCTCGCTGGTCATGATTGCGATTGAATGGTGCGGGATCATCGCCCGCATATAGCTCACATCATCGACCGTCTCCTGACTGCGGACGAGATAGAGCGAGCCTGCAAAAACAAGCAGTGATGCCCCGACAATTGTCAGCTTCTTGGATGTTCCGTCATACATCTTCCACATAAAGGCGAGCATGATGATCGCCATGACAGCGCCCATATAGACAGCCATCCAGGTACGCGTCTGACTGTAGAAGATATGGTCGAGCGCGTAGGTGTTCAGATACATCAGGCCGAACATCACAACAGTCGAGGTTGCGATCATCGCGAGAAAACGGGTGTAGGTCATTGCGTATCTCCCATGGGCGCTAGCGGCATCCGCAGGGCCATCACCATGCGGTAAAGGGTGACGGTCTTGGCTTCGGTCTTGGCTGCGGTCATCGTTTGACCTTCTCGAACAGGTCGATCAGCTCGTTGAACTTCACGCGCTGCTCGGCCGTATCGCCCGATGCGATCGCTTCGGAAACGCAGCATGCCGCGTGATCTTTCAGAATTTCACTCTCTGCCTTTGAAAGGGCAGCTTTCACGGCCTGCACCTGATGCAGGATATCGATGCAATAGCGCTCGTCCGCGACCATCTGGCCCACGCCGCGCACCTGGCCCTCAATCCGGCTGAGCCGATTGAGAATGGCTGTCTTGTCTTTCGTCATCGATTCCTCTTATCCCTTGCAATACCATAGGGGGGTATAGTATCAGCTTACTAAAGGATGAGCAAGACAATGACGAATCAAGTTTCGCGAAGGACTCTTTTGGGCGGTTTGGGTGTCGGTGCATCCATGCTCGCGATCCCTGCTTGGGCGCAGGGCCATAGTGTCCACGGCGGCAGCCACGGACGTGGTGGACCGCAAATCCCGGCGGGATTTGGCGAACTGCGCGGTGATGTCATCGACCTAACTGTCGGCAGCGGCCACCGCATTGTCGAGGGTCGGCGAGGCCCCGGCATTGCCGTGAACGGCAGCGTGCCGGGTCCGCTTATCCGCCTGCGCGAGGGTCAGAATGTCCGCCTGAACGTTACCAACCACCTCGATGCGGATACCTCGATCCACTGGCATGGTCTGCTCTTGCCGTTCCAGATGGATGGTGTGCCGGGCATCAGCTTTCCCGGCATCAAGCCGCATGAAACTTTCGCTTACCAGTTCCCAGTCCGCCAGGCGGGCACCTATTGGTATCACAGCCATTCGGGTCTTCAGGAGCAGTCGGGTCACTATGGTCCCATGATCATCGACCCTGCAGGCGCGGAGCCGGTCGCTTATGACCGCGACTATATCCTGCTTCTGAGCGACTTCACCACACACGATCCGCATTTCATCATGAACCGCCTCCGCACTGGCGAAGGTTATTTCAACCGCCAGCAAAACACCTGGACCGACGACTATCCGATGTCCAGTGAAGAGCGCCGGATGTGGGCGCAAATGCGAATGATGCCGACCGATATCATGGATATCGGTTCGCCGACCTACACCTTCCTTGCCAATGGACGCGGGCCGACCGAGGGCATGGAATATCTTTTCCGCGCCGGTGAACGCATCCGGTTGCGGATCATAAACGGGTCAGCGCAGAGCTTCTTCAACGTCCGAATTCCTGGCCTGCCGATGACAGTGATCGCCGCAGACGGGCAAAATGTCCGGCCCGTCGAGGTTGACGAGTTCCAGATCGGCACCGCCGAGACCTATGATGTAATTGTCACGGCGGGCAGCGCCGAGGCCTATTCGATCGTGGCCGAGTCGATGGACCGATCGGGCATGGCGCTCGCCACGCTGGCGAGCCGTCCGGGCGCGCGTGCGGCTGTGCCAGCGCTGCGCGATCCGCCGCTGCTGACGATGGGCGACATGGGCATGAACCACGGTTCCGAGGGTATGGACCACAGCGGCATGGACCATAGCGCACCTGCCGATAGTGCTGCGCCAGTCGGCGCTGCCGGTGCGGGAGCGGCGGCCATGGATCACTCGGCCATGGGCCATTCTGCGCCAGCAGCTGCGGCCGATGACGCAATGGCCGGGATGGCGATGGGCGGCATGAGCATGGAGGGCATGAACATGCGAGATACGTCGCTGTTGCCGCCCGATGTCGCGATCGGCCCTGGCATCGACATGGTATCGATGGCACCGGTCGACAAAATGGGCGATCCGGGCCTTGGGCTGCGCGATGTGCCGCACCGGGTGCTAAACTACCGTATGCTTTCCGCCCTCGAGCCCAATATCGTCTCGCGCGAGCCGTCACGGCTGCTTGAGCTGCACCTCACCGGCAATATGGAACGCTATATGTGGTCGTTCGACGGTCGGATGTATTCGGCCGTCAGCGATGTGCCGATCCGTTTTGCCTGGAACGAACGCGTTCGGGTGAAACTCATCAACAACACGATGATGGCGCACCCCATCCATTTGCACGGCATGTTCTTCGAGCTGGTGAATGGCGAAAGCGCTGCGCATCAACCGCGCAAGAATGTCGTCATCGTTCAACCGGGCGCAAGCGCGCAGTTTGACCTGACCGCCAATGAGCCCGGAGACTGGGCCTTCCACTGCCATTTGATGTATCACATGCATGGCGGAATGATGCAGACCGTGACCGTGGTCGGCCCTGAGGCAGCGTCGTGAACCGGATCGCTACTTTCGCGCTGGCGATGCTTGCCGCGTCTGCGCTCATTGCCCCGGCATTCGCGCAAAGCCAGGACGAGCATGCCGGACATGATGGTCATGCTATGCCTGCTCCCGAGCCTTCGCCCGTCACCCCGCCACCCGTCACCCCGCCACCCGTCCATCCGCATGCGGGCCACGACATGCCTGCGGCGGCTGAGACTGCGCCAGCCCAACAAGACGCGATGGATGGTATGGACCATTCGGCTATGGACCATGGCGCAATGGATCATGGTGCAATGGCCGATGGCGATGGCACGGCCTCGGTTTCACCCGGCCCCACAATGGAAACCCCGCCGCCGCCCGAGGCGGGGAGCGGTCCGCCACGCGCTGCCGATGCGATCTGGGGCGCTGATGCCATGCGGGCATCACGGCGCGAATTGCAGCAAACCCACGGCGATTTCCCGGTTTTCTGGTTTCAGGCCGACCGCGCCGAGGTTCAATTCCGCGATGGGGCTGACGGCTATCTGTGGGATGTGCAGGGCTATTACGGCGGCACGACCGAGAGGTTCTGGTTTAAGACTGAAGGCGAAGGCAGTTTTGGTGAAGCGATTGAGGATGCCGAGTTTCAGGCGCTCTATTCGCGTGCCATTGCGCCCTTCTGGGATGTGCAGGCAGGCGTGCGGCAGGATGTAGCTGGACCCGACACGACCTACGCGGTTGTCGGCGTGCAGGGCCTCGCGCCCTATATGTTCGAGGTCGATGCCGCGCTGTTCGCCTCGCATCGCGGCGATATCACTGCGCGGATCGAAGCCGAACTTGATCAGCGCATTACACAGCGGCTGATCCTCCAGCCTCGCGGGGAAATCAGTCTGTCGGCGCAAGATGTGGCTGAGCTCGGCATTGGAGCAGGTATCGACAAGGTCGAGGTGGGCCTGCGCTTGCGCTACGAAATCATTCGCGAATTCGCGCCCTATGTCGGCATCGAGCAGAGCTGGCGCGTCGGCGGCAGCGCCGATTTCGCGCGGTGGCGGGGCGAAGATCCCAGCGTGACAAATTACGTCGTCGGCATTCGCTTCTGGTTCTGAAATATTCACTCCATCCCCCAAAGGACACCACTATGAATTTCCGCAAAATCCTCCCGATAGGCGCTATGAGCCTCGCCCTGTTATCGGCTGCCGTGCCAACTGCCGCATTCGCTCACGCGCGCGTCACCGCGTCAACGCCAGCCGAAGGCGCAACGGTCGCGCGGCCGCGCTCTATAACGATCACGTATAGCGAGGCTCTACTGCCGCCGACCGCCGCTGCGAGCATCGTCATGACCGCAATGCCCGGCATGCCGAACCACGGCGAAATGACGATCAGAAATTTCACCACCGCCTGGTCGAATAGCAATCGGACCTTGACGCTCAACCTGCGCCAAGCCTTGCGTGTTGGCACCTATGAAGTGCGCTGGCAGGCCGCCGGCGCCGACGGGCACCGGATGACGGGCACCGTGAACTTCACCGTCAGCTGACCGCTTTATGGAGGACTGGCTCGAGCCGGGATTGCGGTTTCTACATTATGCACTGCTGCTTGGCTTGTTCGGGTGGACAGCGTTCCGCGTGATTGGCCTGCGCGAGCTGAATTTGCAGCAGTGGGGAAACGGTTTTGCCGTGGCGATGGTGGGTGCGGTGTTGGCACCGTTGGTGTCGCTCGTCCTGATGCTGACTTCGATCGCTGCGATGATGGGCCAGCCACTCGCCGCGCTCGAAGGGCCGATGGTCGAAACGATGATCTTTGGCACCGATCTGGGTTGGGCTTTCCTTTTTCGCGCGGCACTGCTCGGAGGAGGCCTGATTGCACTTTTGCTGCGCAACCGTCTGGCGTCAGCGTTGCCCATCGCTGCCCTGTGTTACGCTTCCGCACTCATCACGCTCGCATGGAGCGGACATGCCGCCGCGACGGAGGGCGGATTGGGGCTGTTTCATCGCCTCAATGATGGGCTGCATTTGCTTGCAGCCGGGTTGTGGCTGGGGGCCATCGGCTGGTTTCTCCATCTTGTCATCAGGGCGCATCGGCGAGTCGATGACGCTCAGGCGCGGAACCTGCTGGGCGTGATGCACCGATTTGCGCCGCTGGGGATCACGCTGGTATCGGTCGTTGCCATTACAGGTCTGGCCAATGTCCAACTGATCTTTGGGATCACGAACAGTGCTGCAGTCCTGACGACCGATTATGGCATTTTGCTGGCAGGAAAGCTGGTGCTGGTCTGCGGCATGCTCGCCTTCGGGGCGCACAATGCCCGGATCGGGCGGCGCGAAGCTTCGCCAAATAATAGCCAAGCCAATGATAGCCCCGCTTCGCTGGCAGCTTTGCGCCGCAGTCTTGCCGGCGAGTTTGGACTGGCGGTTGGCGTGGTTGGGCTGGTTGCGGTTCTTGGGATGATGTCACCGATGGCGATGGAATAAGGTGTGACCAGACCGCTCTGGAAGTCATGCCGTCGTTACATGTTTTGGGTAGATTGACAGGCCTCGCTCTCGGACATGCAACCAGTTCGAAGACACGCTTCGATGGTTGCGTGTTCGATATGAAAACGCTCTTCCAGCATGGCGCGAGCTTTGGCTTTCAGTGTCTCAAACTCCTCGAGCGAGCCGCCGACCGGGACGACATGTGCCTCCAATGCGCGATGATGTTCGCTGATGGACCAGACATGGACGTGGTGAATATCATCGATGCCGTCGAGCTCTTGCAGCGCAGTGACGATGCGGTCGAATTCGAGCTCGTCGGGAACGGCTCCCATCAATAGTCTCACGGTGCGAGGCATGATCGAAAAGCCCTGGTAAATGACATAGGCGGCAATCACCAAGGTCATGATCAGGTCGGCAATGTAGAGATCGAACAGGATGATCAGCGTGCCCGCGATAATCACACCGACAGAGGCGAGTGCGTCCGAAACATTGTGCAGGAAGGCGGCCTTGATGTTCAGGCTGCTCTTGGAGCCGGAATACACCATCACGGCGGTTATGACATCGACGACCAAGGCAACGCCCGCGACGATGACCACCGTCCAGCCTTCGACCGGCTGCGGTGATATGAAACGGTTCACCGCCTCAACAATGAGATAAAAGCCGACGATAATCAGTGTGGTGAGATTGATAAGGGCGGCGACCAGCTCCGCACGAGCATAGCCAAAGGTCATCAGTTTGTCGGCCGGCCTTCGTCCGATCCGCCGCGCAAACAGCGCAAGACCAAGCGCCGCCGCATCGCTGAAATTGTGCAGGGCGTCCGCGATGAGTGAGAGCGAACCTGAGATTATCCCACCGACGATCTGAACAATAGTCAGGCCGACATTGACGATGACCGCCCAGACAAGCCGGGCATCGCTCATATTCTCGCTATCGTGATCGTGTCCCGCGCTCATTGGGCCTCTCCTTCACTGCTTTTCTCGCGCCGATGCACCAGAAGATAAAGGGCGGGCAGCACCAGCAACGTCAGGATGGTGGAGGTCAGAACACCTCCGATCACCACAGTGGCGAGCGGGCGCTGAACTTCCGATCCGGCGCCGACGTTCAAGGCCATGGGAACAAAGCCAAGCGAAGCGACGAGCGCGGTCATCAGCACTGGCCGCAGACGCGTCAGGGCTCCGTGGCGGATTGCTTCGAGCAAAGCTTCGCCGCGCTGGCGAAGATCGCTGATGAAGGACAGCATCACCACGCCATTGAGAACCGCTACGCCGGACAGCGCGATGAATCCGACACCTGCCGAAATGGAGAACGGAATATCCCTCAGGGCAAGCGCAGCTACGCCTCCGGTCAGCGCGAGGGGTACGCCTGTGAAAACGATACCCGCATCGCGCCATGACCTGAACAATGTGTATAGCAGGCCGAAGATCAGCAGCAGCACCAGCGGTACTACGATGGATAATCGGGTCGTGGCAGACTGTAGCTGTTCAAACGTTCCGCCATATTCGACGTAATATCCGCTTGGCAGTTCAACTTCGCTGTCCACACGGGCTTGCAAATCATCAATGAAGCTCCCGAGATCGCGGTCGCGGACATTCGCAGTGATCACCGCGCGCCGTTTGCCGTTTTCGCGGCTGATCTGGTTCGGTCCCGCAGCCAGCGTGATATCCGCAAGTTCTCCCAACGGTACGGATGCGCCGTTCGCCAGTGGCACGGGCAGATTGCTCAGCCGGTCAAGATCGGTGCGGAGGTCTTCGGGCAGACGCACGACTACCGGGAAGCGCCGGTCGCCATCGAATATCTGGCCAGCCTGCTGTCCGCCGGTGGCGGTTGCAACGATATCCTGCACGGTGACCATGTTCACGCCGTAGCTGGCGAGCATGTCACGGCGCGGAACGATCGACAGCACCGGCAGTCCGGTAACCTGCTCAAGTTTCACATCGGCAGCACCAGGAATGCTTCCGACGATTTCCTCGAGGTCCTGCCCGCTGGCAATAAGCTGATCGAGATCGTCGCCGAACAGTTTGACCGCAACATCAGCGCGAACGCCCGCAATCAATTCATTCATCCGCATCTGGACGGGCTGTGTAAACTCATAATTGTTGCCCGGGATCAGCTCGACCGCCTCGTTGAGTTCATCCACGAGCTGTTCGCGCGGTTTTCGCGGATCGGGCCATTCTGCGCGGGGTTTGAGCATGATGAAATTGTCGGCGACCGATGGCGGCATGGGATCAGTCGCCACATCGGGCGTGCCGATCTTGGCGAAGACGCGTTCCACCTCGGGGAATTGCCGGATGCGCTCTTCCAGCGCTTCTTGCATCTGGATTGATTGCGACAGGCTCGTGCCAGGTATGCGCAAGGCATGCATTGCGATATCGCCTTCGTCGAGCTCGGGAATGAACTCGGACCCTAAGCGCGTTGCGCCAAAGCCCGCGATTACGACAAGCAGAACCGCACCTGCCAGAACGGGCTTGGGCCGAGAGAGCACCTTGCCAAGCAGCGGCGCATAACCATTCGAGATCCAGCGCATCAGCCGGTTCTCTTTTTCCTCCACCTTGCCGGTCACGAACATCGCCACAGCAGCCGGAACGAGAGTCAGCGACAGGATCATCGCGGCAGTCAGCGCCAGCACAACGGTGATCGCCATGGGATGGAAGGTTTTGCCTTCAATCCCTTCGAGCGCAAAGATCGGCAGATAGACGACGGTGATGATGATGACGCCGAAAATACTCGGCCTGATGACTTCAGCACTGGCCGAGGCCACGAGACCGAAGCGTTCATCGCGATCGAGCAGCCGCCCGAGACGTTTTTGCTGTTCGCCAAGTCGTCGCAGGCAGTTTTCGACGATGATGACTGCGCCATCGACGATCAATCCAAAATCGAGTGCGCCCAGGCTCATCAAATTGGCAGAAGTTCGTGTAGCCAACATGCCTGTTAGCGTCATCAGCATTGCCACGGGGATGACTGCAGCGGTGATTAGCGCTGCGCGGAAATTGCCCAGCAACAGGAACAGCACGACGATGACGAGCAACGCGCCCTCGGCAAGATTCTTTTCGACCGTGACGATCGTGCGATCGACCAGTTCGGTGCGGTCATAAAGCGGATGCGCGATAATGCCTTGGGGAAGCGTGGCGGTAATTTGCTCAAGCCGATCCGCAGAAGCTTGCGCCACAACTCTGGGGTTCTCGCCGGTCAGCATCAGCACCGTACCGAGCACGATTTCGCGGCCGTTTTCGGTTGCTGCACCGGACCTGAGTTCGGCGCCGATGGAAATCTCCGCCACATCCGCCACGCGGATCGGAACGCCGCCGCGCGTTGCCACGATTATGCTGCCGAGATCGGCTTCGTTCGACGCCTGACCCGGCACACGGATCAGGATCTGTTCGCCGCCGCGCTCGACATAGCCAGCGCCCCTGTTGGCGTTATTGCGTTCGAGCGCTTCGACCACGTCCGATAGCGAGAGGCCCAGCGCGGCAAGTTGCATCGGGTCCGGCGTAACATGATACTGCCGTTCGTAGCCGCCGACCGTATTGACCTCAGCGACACCGGGAATGGTCCGGAGCTGCGGCCGCACGACCCAATCGGACAATGTCCGCAAATCGGTCGGCGTCCACTCGCTGCCATCGGGCTTGCGCGCACCGGGCTCCGGCTCGATTGCGTACATGAAAATTTCACCCAGACCGGTGGCAATCGGCCCCATCTGCGGCTCAATGCCTTCGGGAAGCTGGTTTTTGACTTGCTGGATGCGTTCGTTGACGAGCTGGCGGGCAAAGTAGATGTCGGTCCCGTCTTCAAACACAACCGTCACTTGGCTTAGGCCATAGCGTGAGATGGAGCGGGTGTATTCGAGGTTCGGAATACCCGCGATGGCGGTCTCGACCGGAAATGTGATGCGCTGCTCGGATTCAAGCGGCGAATAGCCTTCAGCCTCGGTGTTGATCTGCACCTGGACATTGGTGATGTCCGGCACAGCATCAATCGGCAGGCGCAACGCGCTCCACACGCCGAGCGCGCAAAGCAGCAGCACGATAGCGAGGACAAACCAGCGCTGGCGGATCGATAGTCCGACGATATTTTCAAGCATGAGCTGTCCCTCCCTTAATGATCATGGCTCGCGCCGGACTTTTCGACGTCCGCACGCACAAGGAAGGAGCCTTCGGTGACATAAGGCGTCCCGGGTTCAATGCCCGAGAGGACTTCGGTATACTCGGCACCCCGGCGCCCCAGTTGGAGCATCCGCACTTCATATTCATCGCCATATCTGGCGTAGACCACCTGGAAGTCGCGAAAAGGCTGGATCGCCTCGGTGCGAACCGCCAGCGGTACAGTTTCCGCGTTGATGATGACTCGCCCGCGCATGGTCATGCCGGGCCTGATCCACCCCCCGCGATTGGAGATGGCCGCGCGCACCAGAGCCGTTCCGGCCTGAGGATTGCCCTCGGCCAGATACTGACCAAGCGTGGTTGCACCGACTGCCCGCCCGTCCTGCGACTGGACCTCGACCCGCATGCCTGGCCGGATGATCCCAAGATCGCGCGGGAAGATATTGAAGACGACCGTCGTGGCTGACGGATTGGTAATGACATAGAGCGGGGCGTCATGCGTCATGTCGCCGGGGTTTCCGCCGCGTTCGGCCACGACCCCGCTTACCGTCGAATAGACCGGATAGGTCTGAAGGCTCTCCGAGGACTCGATCCGGGCGAGCAGTTCGCCGCTGCGCACGGTGTCGCCGACTTGCTTGTTTACCGAGACCACGCGTCCGGGAAACTGGCCGCGAATTTCGGAACGTGCTGACGGGTTGAGTTCGACCGTTCCGAAGAGCTCGCGCGTATCACCAATCGTTGCTGGCCCGGCAGTGGCGATTGCGATCCCGCCCTGCTCGGCGGCTTCTGACGTGATTGTCGTGCGGCCTTCATGGTTTTCATACGTCCAGCGGCTGCGCTTTCCGTCAACCGATGCGACAACTTCGACATCGAAGCTGTGCGGTTCTTCGACGACGCCTGCACCAGCCAGAAAATCATCCTGCGCAGTAAAGGTGAAACGATCGACTTTCCCGCCGAGGCGCGACAGCGTGATCTGAAGGTTGACCTTGGCGGGATCGAGCTCCTCGCCTTGCCAATAGGGATAGACGCGAAACTGCGGCTCTTGCCCGGTTTCGAATATGGTGATTTCAAGCCCGAGATCGCCATCGGTCAGCAGCCTGCCGCCATGCGGACCTTCAGGTGCTTCGGCGCTTTCGCCGTGTTCTGCTTCGGTGCCATCGGGCGCTGGACTGCAGCCAGCGAGCGGGAGGAGAATAAGCGCGAAGGGAACGCAGCGTGCAAAAATTTTCTTGATCATGGGAGAGTCTCCGCAGCCACGTCAAAGCGGCCGGTCAGTCGATCGATTTCGGATTGGGCGTCGCGGAACATCGTCATCGCATCGGCCCATTGTTGCTGGACTTGGATGATCGTGTCAGCGGCGTCCTGGACATCAGAAAAGCGGAAGCCTCCGCGATTGTAGCCTTCGCGGACCTGCTCAAGGGTCCGGACAGCTTGCGGATAGACTTGATGCATCAGCCCATCTGCCCGTCTCGCAGCAGCGCTGGCTTCGGCTCGCAAAGCCGCCAGTCGGCGCAATCGCGCGAGGCGGTCGGCTTCCGCTTCGGCCTCCAACCGCCGACGTTCAGCGCGCGCACGGTCGATATTGCCTTCATTGCGATCGAACCGGCCCAGCGGGATGGAAATGCCTGCGACAAGAGCGACATCGTTGGTTTCCCGCAGAAAACGGACGCCGCCGCCGATCGTGTAATCCTGAGTGGCGCGTGATTGCTCAAGCACCACTTCCGCGCTGGCTTGCGCTACGGCTGCCTCGCGAACATTCGCATCAGCCTGCGCCAGTTCGCCTTGCAAGCTGGCCAGTCTCTCTATGCCATCTGACACCTCAAGCCCGCCACCCTCTCCGCCCCAGAAAGAGGCGAGCAGATTGCGGGCGGCGGCTGATCGGGCCTCAGCCTGTTCAAGCGCGAGTTCAGCCGAAGTGACACGCGCTGCAGCCTGCGTTTCGACAAACAGAGGGTCTCGGTAACCGCGAACGCGGCGCAGGGCTTCCGTTTGCATTTCGCGTTCCGTCTCGAGCCGACGCTCGGCTATCCAGACCATTTGGTCAGCAATTTGAATGTCGATGAAGGCGCGCTGCACTTGCTGCGCCAGCTCCAGCCGCGCCAGGCGAGCTTCTGCCTGAGCAAGGTCGAGGCCGCGCGACGCGTATCCCAGCCTGGCTTCGCGCTTGCCGCCGCGCTCGATGCGCTGCTCATAGGTCACTGTGACTTCAGGTTGTTCCAGCACGCTGAACCCACCGCTGCCGACGAAATTTTCGGCCTCGACCGACACAGTGGGGTTGGGGCGCACGTCGGCCTGGCGGATTTCGGCGCGGGCGGCATCGACTGTCGCCTGTCCTGCGACCATTTCAGGAGCGGAGGCGACGGCCCTGTCGACCGCTTCGTCAAGTGTCAGCTGTTGCGCCGCAAGTGTTGCGGGCCACAGCCCCGCGACCCCGGCAAGCAGGGAAGCGCAAATTATCGATTTCATGGGGAATCATCCCTTGGCAAATTGCTTCAGAGCGCGCGATCAGGCCGCGCGCGGTGCGAACAATTAGGCCTTGGGAGGGGTTAGTGGCGGTGCACGCGTTGTTGAGCCAAGCGGGAACGTCTTCGACGGCACCAGACGGGCGCTAGCAAAGTCGTGCGTCGATGTCAGTTTGCCGAGATTGGACGCGGCGGCACTTGGACAATGGTGATGGCAGCCGTGCTGGTCACCTTTGGTTGGGTCTTCCGAACCGCTATCGTCATCGTCACTTTGGGCGTGATGCTCGCTGGCATGCGTGGGATCATTTTCATGCGCCTCCGATGGCCCGGCATGGATGCCGGAAACCAGTATCGCCATCGCGGCGAAGAGAGTGAAAACAAAACGCATGGCGGGCGAGTAGCGAAGAAGGCTTGAAGTTAAAAGCATTATTGTTTCTCGGCCAATGTCGCTTTGCGCTGCCCGACAAAGGAATAGGCAGATCCTGTGAGGTGTTCTTCAAACCATACTTGGCTGGCCGCGTTTCGGGCAGCGACCCACGGTTTGAAGTCCTCGTAGTCGCGGGAAACGCCGAAGGGCTTTGTCACCAAGATGCCGATTTGCAGCACCCATAGTGGCCAATTTTCGGGATGCTTCAGTCCCAGCAGACCGATGCGCCCGTCCGGCCGCAGCGAAGCAACGGCCCGCTCGATGATGGCCGGGTAAGCGGGCACCATTTCTAGCCCAAACGTGCTGATAATGGCATCGACTTTTGGCGGAAATCGAAACTCGTTCACATCCATCTGGACGATTTCGACGTTCGTCAGGCCCAGCCTCTCCGCGCGCTCTTTTGCCTTGGTTAGCATCCCTTCCGAAAGATCGACGAGAGTGAGCTTACCTTGGGCTCCAAGTTTCTCTGCAAGATAGGGAAGGTTCGCACCTGTTCCCGCGCACAGGTCGATGACATGGTCGCCGGGCCTGATCTGCAAATTCGCTACAAGCTGCGAGCGCCATCGGTTGGTTCCCACCGCATTGAAGGCCTTGAGGCAGAGATCATAGACCCCCGCGATCCGGTTATAGAGTTTCCTCGTCTCCGCACTGCTCAGGACACTCATTGTAAGTTCTCTCCAGCATCGGGCGACGTGTTTTCAATTTTTGCTGATAGATCGGCGGGGATTTCCATCGGTGCAAAGGCGCTGACATTGGAGCGACCAGTATTGCCGATCGGCAAGCGTCCCGATGCATTGCCCAGTGGCGCGAGCAGCAGCCGGAGAATTTGTCCGCGCAGTTCCCGCCAGTCGCGCAGCTCGATAGCGAAGCCCAGCATCGACAAGTGGCAGCGAAAGTGCGCCGCAAGGTAGGGCTGGCCAATAATGTGCTCGCGTTCCAGCGCGGCCCAGGCCGCTGAGACCTCGCCTATTCGTCGGGCCTCACCGAACGCCTCACGTTCTTGTCGTAGCAGCTCTTCAACTCGGGTATTTGCCCGCATCATCTGTAACTCCTGTGCTTGACAGACCATCGGCTTGACCAGCGTTCGGGTAATCATTTCCGAGGCTGGTCGGGCTCAATTCCTGTCCTGATGACAAGCCCTGCACCTTGTAGTAACTACAAGATCAAGCAAGTTTTCTGTATCGGAGAGCAGATGAGAATTGGCGAAGCAGGACGTGCGACTGGCACCAAGTCCGAAACCATCCGCTATTACGAGAGGGAGGGGCTGCTGCCTCCGCCGCCGAGGACATCGTCCAATTATCGCGATTACGGGCCGGACGAAATTTCGCGCCTCCGCTTCATAAAGCGTTCGCGCAAACTTGGCTTTTCGATGTCTCAGGTAAAGGAGCTCATGGCGATGGCGGATGATCCCGACCAGCCTTGTGAAACGGTCGACAAGATCGCCAGCGCCCAATTGCGCGAAGTTGAAGCAAAGCTGACCGATCTCAGAGCACTTCGAAAAGAGCTCACCAAAGTGGTCGAGAGTTGCAAACACGGCACTGTTGCCGAGTGCAGAGTGATCGAGGTGCTCGCCGGGAGCGGTGCTGGCCGCTAACTGGCCGATACACTATTTCGACCACAAGATGATTGTAACGACGCTTTGCTTAGGCGCTTGATCGAGCCGACGTGTTGCTCAAGCTGCCCTATCGAGGATCGCTATGTCTGTTCCATCGAGCAAATTCGCGATCTTGCCCGACACCCTGTCGACTGCGAGGCGCAGCGCTTCATCGAGGTGGACGTAGTTTTGGGTCGATCCGCGCGCGCCGTGCCCTAGCAGCGCTTTGATGGTCAGTTCCGAGAAGCCCATGTCGCCTGCAACGCTGCCAAACGTATGGCGGAGCACATGCGGAGTAACGCCTTCAATCCCGGCAATCGTGCAGAGTGCGCGGAGTACTTCAGGAACGCCGGAGTACGGCTGGTCGACGAAGTCAGAGGCAAAGAAAAGCGGCAGCGCGCGCTTTTTTGGAACGGATTCGAGAACAGCAATTGCGGCTTTGCCAATCGCACGGATCTGGCCGTCTGTCTTGGTGTCGGGGAAATGAACGATGCCCTTGTCGGTGTTGAGCCAATTGCGCTGCATGCCAATAACTTCGGAGATTCTGTAGCCCGTGAGCAAAAGGACCTGAATGGCGGCCAGACCGGTCGGGTTTTCACCATTTCGTTCGGCCACAGTAATTGCTTTGCCCAGCGCTCGGATTTCTACGGCGCTCAGACGCCGGGTGCGCGGTTTGCCAGCGATCTTGCGGACTCCGGCAGCGGGATTGTTCTCGACGATATCGTATCGCATCGCATGGGCCAGCAGCGCGTGAAGAGTAGAAACGGCTCGGCCCGCGACACCTGGGCCACCGGTTGTCCGCCCACCGCGCCCTCCATTTTCCTTTGGTTTGGCGGTTCGTCCGGTAACGATATCCATCTGCATCTTTTCGATGTCCGACATGCGGAGCGAGCGGACCTGTCGATTGCCGATCAGCGGCTTGATGTGGGTTTCGATGCGGCTGCGATCCATGGCGAGTGTCGATGCCTTGATCGGTCGATGCTTGCGGCCAAGCAGTTTCCCGGACTCGGCATTTTCCAGATACCAGTCACACACTTCGCGAATGGTGATTGCGGCGCGCGACTTTGCGCGTTCTTCTGCCGGATCGTCGCCCCCGGCCACCGCGCCAAGTTTCATGATCGCCTGCTTGCGCGCCTGTTCGACGGTGAGGACCCCAAAACGTCCAAGGACGATGCGCCTGCTGCGTCCTTCGTCATTGCGATACTGGAGAACGAAGACCTTCAGGCCCGATGGCATCGCCCGGACACCGAACCCTCGCAGTTCGTCATCCCAGAGAAAAGTCTGTCCGCTGGCGGGGATTGTCATGCTGTCGACGCTTCGTTTTGTGAGCTTGCCCATTCCGTTCGTCCTTTCGGACAATTTGCTTACACGAGCCGTTCCGGTTGGCAATGTAAGCACATTGTAAGCGAGCGAAGAGAAAAGCTGGCGTAGGGACGGATAGGTCCGGCGTAGGCTTGAGCCAAAAAAGCTACTATATTACCGTATGATATAGGACTTTAGCGTTATCTGGCGTAGCAACGGCTAAGCAGCTCAGACATTTTGCCAAGGTTGGGGTCGAGGGTTCGAATCCCTTCGCCCGCTCCAGTTTTCTTTGGAAATTCAGATGGTTACAAGGTCCAACATTGGGCCAGCCATTCTGTTTTCCATCAGTATCCCACCGGTATACCACCAACCTGTGTTTGCATTTTTCTGGGGAAAGCCTTCCCCCGAGCCCGAGCCGCTGCGCCATCTCGGCCTACCCCATCTGCGGGGGCACCCCGCAACACCCCGAGAATCGGAGCGGGGCTGATGACGCGCTCTGTCCCGCAGGTCCGTTGACCTGCTCCTGAGGGCGCGGCTTTTTACAAAATGGCCCCGCACGCACTCTGAACCGGCAGGCATGATTTCATGCGCAGGCGTTGAAAGCCGACAGGCCCCGGCTTTCCGTCTGCTTCAGCAGGATTGCGATAGCCGCCTCCTTTCAGGGTGCGATTTTCTGTTGTGGCGACCTCGCTGGCCGCTCGTGCAAAGGTAACCATGAGAAGGTGAGAGTCAGAGTTTGGCGGGCTTCGCTGTGACGGGACGAGGGTCGAGAGAGAGGCTCCCGGCCGCCCGTCATGGAGATTTCCCATGGATATGCAGGTTCTTGACGCGCGCCGCGACCTGAGTGGCGGCTACAAAGTTGATGTGACACGCGGGACACGCATTGGCCGCGTGTCATCCGAATGGTTTTCCCGGCCCGACGATGAACGGTTCCTATCGCTCGGCGATCTGTCCAGCGCAGTGCGCGGCCGATCCGAGCGCAGCCGCACCCGCGTTGTTGAAACCGCGCTCATCCATGTCGAGGCAAGCAGGAATGATCCCGAACGCCTGGCGCTGATACTGCCTGGTGCCGATGCGCCGGTGACGCCGACGCATTGGAGCTTTGGCCAGTTGGCAGGCCAAGTCGGCGCACCAGCTTCCTATCTGCGCAATCTTCCCGCGCCACTGGCCGCGATCAATCTGCAATACGGCCTGACCTCCAACAGGGCAGAGCAGATCAAAACCCTCGAAACCGATGTCGACGGCTCAGGTGGCCGTCTGGAACTGCGCGCGGTAACTGGTCCCGACTATGGCCGCATCTATGACCACGAACTGGTCGAAGCCGTGCAGAAGATCGCCGGGAATGGCACCGGCGATACGCGCTGGAAGGTGCCGGGCGTGCTCGACTGGTCGACCGGGGTGTACAATCCTTGTGTAGACATCTCGAAGGATACGACCACACTCTATGCCTCCGACCGTGACGTGTTCCTGTTTCTGGTCGATGACCTCAACCCGATCGAGGCAGGTCGCCTGCCTGACGGATCGCCGGATCTCTACTTCCGGGGGTTCTACTGCTGGAACTCCGAGGTCGGCGCGAAAACGCTGGGCATGGCGAGTTTTTACCTGCGGGCAGTCTGTCAGAACCGGAATCTCTGGGGCGTCGAGGATTTCGAGGAAATCTCGATCCGCCACAGCAAATACGCCGCCAACCGCTTTGCCCACGAAGCAGCCCCTGCCCTGATGAACTTCGCCAACTCCTCTCCGCAACCCTTCATCAATGGTATCAAGGCTGCCCGCGAACGCATCGTTGCTCGCAATGACGAGGATCGCAGCGATTTCCTGCGCGGACGCGGCTTCTCCAAGGCTGAAACAGGCAAAATCATCGAGTCCGTACTTGCCGAGGAAGGTCGCCCGCCCGAAACGATCTTCGATTTCGTGCAAGGCATCACCGCGCTCGCCCGGGGTAAGGCCCATCAGGATGCACGCCTCGATATGGAAGGCAAGGCGAAGAAGCTGCTCGACCGGGTCCATTGAAACATTTCTCCCAATTTCCAGGATGATCGGGACGGGCTTCGGGGTGTTCCCGCGTCCTGTCCCCGGCGCGGCGCTGCTTTCTCCAGAGTGAGAGGGCGGCGCTTCGCTTCGTGACGGATGAAGTTTGAGAGAGAGGCTCTTGAACCGTCCGTCATGGAGAAACCCCATGACCAAGCCCCAGAACAAGGCAATACCCAAGCTCGTGCTCAGTTCCTCGCGCGACATCCCCTTCCACCAGCTGGTGCTAAGCCAGAAGAACGTCCGGCGCGTGAAGGCGGGCCTCTCGATCGAGAATCTGGCTGACGACATCTACCACCGCACCCTACTCCAGAGCCTGAATGTCCGGGCCATGCTCGATGCTGACGGCATCGAAACCGGCATGTTCGAAGTGCCCGCAGGCGGCCGCCGTTTCCGCGCGCTCGAGATGCTGGTCAAATCCAAGCGGATGGCGAAAGATCAGCCAGTTCCCTGCGTGGTACGCGAAGCGGGCATTGCCGAGGAAGACTCGCTAGCCGAAAACGTCATGCGCGTCGGACTTCACCCGCTCGACCAGTTTCGTGCCTTCAGTGCGCTGATCGAAGGGGGATTGAGCGAGGAGGACATTGCGGCACGCTTCTTCGTGTCGGTGTCTACGGTGCGGCAGCGGCTGCGGCTTGCTTCTGTCTCGCCCAACCTGCTCGATGTTTACGGCGACGATGGCATGTCGCTTGAACAGCTGATGGCTTTTTCGGTCACCGGCAACCACGCACGGCAGGAGCAGGTCTGGGAGCAGGTCAATCAGGGCCAGCATGTGCCAGCCTATCATATCCGCCGTTTGCTGACCGAAGACGCCATCGAAGCGCGTGATCGCCGCGTGCAGTTCATCGGCATCGATGCCTACACCGAAGCAGGCGGCTACCCTGCTTGGCGTTGGTTCCGAAGTTGGTGCTGGCAGCGACGCCGAACTTGCGCGCGCATTCCGGCGCGGGGCGCAGGACAGCATTGGCCGTGCGGGTGACCAGATTGTCAGCCGTGAACTCAATGTCCGGCCAACGCTCACCATCCGGCCCGGCTTTCCGGTGCGAGTGCTGGTGACCCGCGATCTGATTCTGGGAGGCGAATGATGACGCGGCTGAAGCTTGCCGATCTGGCCGATGAAAAGCCGGTGCGTTTAACCGTTGATCTGTCTGCACGCCTGCACCGCGAATTGCTCGCTTATGCCGTTGCCCTGAATGGCGGCGATGCCAAGGGCGCGCCGCTCCCCGAAAAGTTGATCGGGCCAATGATCGAGCGGTTCATCGCCACCGATCGCAGTTTTGCCAAGGCGCGCCGCACCGCTCAACCGGGATAGCGTTCTTTGATCAGTTTGAAGAAATGCTTGAGCGCCGGGTTTTCATTGCCCTCGCGCCAGTACATCGCAAACTCAAGGCGGGCAGGTCCGACGGAATCATGGATTTCCCGAAAATGCAGATGCGGCCAGGGAATGCCTTGCAAGGCTTCGGTCGCGACCGAGATATACCGCTTGGCTTCGATCATGCTGAGCACGCTTTCGTGGCTGGTATCCTGATAAATGACAGCTGGCCGAAAGCCCTGTTCGGTTAGCCGGGCCGCTATCAGGTTGCGCAAAATTGGGCCAAGTCCGCTGCTGGGTACCACAAAGACCTCGCGGCGCAGATCCTGCCAGTAAATTGTCTCTTTGGCGAGAAGACCGCTGCCTTCCAGCAGCACCGCGAACAGTTTTTCAGACCAGATCGGCTTCGATTTGAGCCCGGGCTCCACCAAGCCAGCCGGCGCGATGGCGACATCAATCGTCCGAGATTGCAGGCCGTTGACCAGCTGTTCCGGGCCTTTCTCGATCCCGTCGAACTGCACGTCAAGGAAGCGCGTCAGATAGTCCATCAGCGCAAGCTTGAGACTACCGCTGATCAGGGACGAACAATATCCAACGGCAATTCTGCCTTCCACACCGTAGCTGACGTTGCGCGCCGTGGTCAGAAGATTATCGGCATCGGTCACAATCCGCCGCGCCTGTTCGATGAAGGCCTTGCCATTTTCTGTGACCTCGGCGCCCCGCGTGCTGCGTTCGAACAGTTTGACCCCGATCCGCTCTTCAAGTTCCTTAACCCGGCGGCTGAGTGTGGACTGCTTGACCAGCAGCGCAGCCGCCGCCCGCGCGAAGCTCTTTGAATCGGCAGTCGTCACCGCATAGCGGAGTTGAAGCAATTCCATGCCCATAGGCTGCCCCTCTCACCAGTGGTGATCAGGCGTGCGACCAAGTCACCATAAGCTGCTGACCTTACAGCTTTTAGTCGAATTAAACTGAAAAGTTGTTCGAATCAATGCATCCGAAGCTGTTGATTTCAAGGAACACGGCGCAGAGCGGATCAAACAATCCAGCATCATCGCGCCTACTGCCTTGCGACGAAATCTGCTGCAGTGAGTTCTGCACCAATCGGGCACTGGCTAGCCCAACACAGCTTTGGTAATGTCGACAGGATGCTGCCTTTTGTCCCACTTGCGAACGATGATGGGGCCTTGAGCCATTCGCCCTTGCTCAAGGCTGCTGTGCTTACGCTTGAATACATCGACGAACATGGCCCCATTCCACTCACACCGTCAAAGGGCCTCAAACGGCATTTTGTGCACTGGGCAGCGCAGGCGTTTGACTGGCCGGGCTACACCGAAAGCGATTTGTTCGCAGTCAACAAGGTTCTGAACGAGATCGATTTTCCGCCGCTGATGGTCTTGCATGACATTTTGCGGGGCGCAAAATTGGCGCGGCATTACAAAGGAGCCCTGTATGCAACGAAATTTGGGCTTGAGATGCGTTCGCAGCCTGGCGCGCTCTGGCCGCTTCTGGCTGAATTTCTGCTCTGCAGGATAGACTTTTGCCACCAACGCCAGCCAGATGAGCAGCTGCTCGGGAACTGGGACATATTTCTTAATGTTTTGAATGTTGAAGCACATGACGGTGCCAGCGCGAACCAGCTATGTGACATCCTCTACGGTGCCGATGACCGGGACGAAGGCCGCAACCATCGATTGAGCTCGCCCTTCTATGTACAGATCCTTCGGCCACTATGTTGGGCCGGTCTCCTGTCGCAGTGCGAAGGAGACAAGCGCTTCGGCGGCGACAGGCAAATCGTGAAAACCCCGCTCTGGACCGCCGCGCTCAGTCTGGAAACAGGCGCCCTCGTCAAAAAGGCGACGTGCCATTGATCGCCGCCCCTTTAACTTTGTGGCGTTGCAAATTGACGGAACGGTCGGCTTTTTCGATCGATGACCCAAAGCTGGGTGTCAGCCAGTCGGATATCTATCAGATGATGGCACACGCCAAGGTCTACCATTGCCCTGACCTCATGCTACTGTGATGGCAGCTATGTGCAATTTTGCGCCAAAAGCTGCCGTTCAGCAAACGTTTAGAGTTTCGGACGCCGATAGGCGTCGGAAAGTCGACGGTGCCCGAACCCGCGGTCCGCATGCGGTGAGCTATGGGGATTTCAATTCCGGTCGGGTCCGGGCGTCTGCTGACGGTGGC
>PHEL01000202.1 GCA_002842925.1 Alphaproteobacteria bacterium HGW-Alphaproteobacteria-14 | reverse complement strand
CTGGCGCGACCGCGATAGCCATTTCATCTTTGGCGATGTCGCCACCGCTGTGCTGGTCGAGGATGCGGCGATTGCCCCGGCGGTGCATTGGGACATCCTTGGCACCAAGCTCAAGACGGTGTTTTCCAACAACATCCGCAACAATTTCGGCTTCCTCAACCGGGCGTCGCCAGAAACCGAAGGCATTGCGGACAAGCTGTTCGTGCAGGAAGGGCGCAAGGTCTTCAAGGAAGTGGTGCCAATGGTGGCACAGATGATCCTGGATGAAGCCGCGCGGCTGGGGATTGAGCCTCACGACTTGCGGAGGTTGTGGCTGCATCAGGCCAACGCCGGGATGAACAGATTGATTTCGCAGCGGGTTTTGGGCCACGAGGCCTCCGAGGATGAAAGCCCGACCGTGCTCGACACCTATGGCAATACATCGAGCGCCGGGTCGATCATCGCGTTTCATCTGCATCACGATGATCTGAGCGCGGGCGATACCGGGCTGATTTGCAGCTTTGGCGCGGGATATTCGGCGGGAACCGTGTTCGTGCGCAAGGTCGGCTAGGGCTACTGGCGCGCCGACCTGCTTGCGGGCGCGGCCCCCACTCCCTAGAAGCGCTCCGATGGCAGGTGAAATCCTCGATAACAAAGGCCGCGGTGAGGCAGGCTGGAACTGGCCGGCGATCCACCCGGAAGGGCGCAAATTCGGACTTATCGCGACCGCGATCAGCCTGTTTTTCCTGCTCGTTCTGGGCTGGGACATCATCGGCTGGCCGCTGTTGTTGCTGTCGGCCGGGGTGTTCGCCTTCTTCCGCGATCCCGAACGGGTGGTGCCGCAAGCCGATTCCGCGATTGTTGCGCCCGCTGATGGTCTGGTGACATTGATCGAGGAAGTTCAGCCGCCGCTGGAATTGCAGATCGAAGATGGATCGGGCTTTGCAGGCCTGCCCGCCGGGCCGGTCACCCGCGTTTCGATTTTCATGAGCGTGTTCGATGTGCACATCAACCGAACCCCGGTGGGCGGCACGGTGCGGCGGGTGGTATACATCCCCGGCAAGTTCATGAACGCCGAGCTTGATAAGGCGAGCGACGAGAATGAACGCCAGCATATCCTGATAGAGCGCGGCGATGGGCTGAAGATCGGTTTCACCCAGATCGCCGGACTGATTGCGCGGCGGATCGTGCCGTTTGTGAAGCCCGGCGATATGGTGGCGAAAGGGCAGCGGGTGGGCCTGATCCGGTTTGGCAGCCGGGTGGATATCTATCTGCCCGCCGGGACCGATCCCAAGGTGATGATCGGGCAGACAACGATTGCGGGTGAGACGGTGCTGGCAGAAATCGGCCAGCGCGGATTGATCGAAGGGATCGCGCAATGAGCCGCGCACCCAAACAGCGCCGAATGCCGTTTTTCCCCGCCCGGCTTGGCCCCAAGGCGGCCGAGGATGAAGATGTGGGCGGCAGTTTGCGCCATTCCAGCCTTGCTGGTGGTCTGACCCTGCGGGCGATGCTGCCCAATGCGATTACGGCGGCGGCGCTGTGCGCGGGGCTTACGGGCATCCGCTTTGCGATCGATGATAACTGGTCTTACGCGATCCTGCTGGTGATCCTTGCAGGGGTGCTTGACGGGATCGATGGACGGATCGCGCGATTGCTGAATGCGCAGTCGCGGTTCGGGGCAGAGCTGGACAGTCTGGCGGATTCGCTGTCCTTCGGGGTGGCCCCGGCACTGATCCTGTTCCTGTGGTCGCTCAAGGATTTGCCTAGCTTTGGCTGGTTTGCTGCATTGGCCTTCGCGATTTGCTGCGCGCTCAGGCTGGCGCGGTTCAATGCGGGGATTGATACTGATGAACAGCCACACAAATCTGCGGGCTTCCTGACCGGTGTGCCTGCGCCGGTGGGGGCGGGGCTGGCCTTCACGCCGTTCTATCTGTGGACCGAAACCGGGGTGGAGCTGTTCCGCAATCCGGTGCTGATGACCGTATGGCTCGCCGTGATTGCTGTGCTGATGATTTCCAACATGGCAACGCTGAGCTGGGCCTCGTTACGGCCGCGCAAGACCATCCGGCTGGGGTTGATTGCCTTTGTCGGGCTGGCCTTTGCCGCGCTGTTGCTCGAACCGTGGTGGACGCTGAGCGCGATCAGCATCATCTATCTTGCGTTGATGCCCTATGGCCTGTTCAAATATGGGCGGATCAAGCGGCGGCGCAGGCAG
>PHEL01000201.1 GCA_002842925.1 Alphaproteobacteria bacterium HGW-Alphaproteobacteria-14 | reverse complement strand
CAAGGATAAGGGGCTGGCTGCGAAGAAAACCGAGCGCCGGTTGAAGCGCCAAGCGAAGAAGGAGGCTCACGATGATCGGGAGTCATCTATATAATTCCCATCTATTGCCTTGCCCGCTTGCCAAGCCCAAATAGGGGAGGAGAGAGCGGGACAGGAGGCGCGACCCCATGAAGATCAATGTCGAAATCGAATGCACCCCCGAAGAAGCGCGTAGCTTCCTGGGCCTGCCTGATGTCAGCGCAGCCAATAATGTCTATGTCGACAACCTGACCAAGGCGATGAAGGGCGTATCAAACCCTGAACAATTACAGGAATATGCATCCGCGCTGGCGCCGATGGGGCAGGTGGGGTTGAAGCTGTTTCAAAGCTTTGTCGAAAGCGGGATGAAGGCGGCGAGCGGCGCTGGTGGTCGCGGGAGTGATGGGCCGACCAAGGGTTCCGAATAATTCACTCTGCATGACTGCCGATTCCACCATTTTTGCGCTGTCGAGCGGCGCTGCGCCTTCGGCTATTGGCGTGGTTCGGGTGTCTGGTCCGCGGGCAGGCGCAGCGCTGGCGGCGCTGGCAGGGCGGCTACCCGATCCGCGCCACGCTTCGCTGTCACGCCTGCGGGATGGCTCGGGCGCGCTGATAGATCTGGCGCTGGTGCTGTGGTTTCCGGGGCCGAATACCGCGACGGGTGAGGATCTGGCCGAACTCCACTGCCACGGCGGGCGCGCGGTGATCGCGGCGGTGGAGGCGGCGCTGGCGGCACTCCCCGGCCTGCGCCGTGCCGAGCCGGGCGAGTTCACCCGCCGTGCCTTTGCCAATGGCCGCATCGATCTGGCCGAGGCCGAGGGGCTGGCCGATCTGCTCTCTGCCGAAACCGAGTGGCAACGCGCCGCCGCGCTCGCCAATGCAGGCGGGGCGTTATCGCGGCAGGTGGAAGGTTGGCGAACGCGGGTGCTGGTGCTGTCCGCCGAAGTCGAGGGCGTGCTCGATTTTTCTGATGAGGAAGACGCCGCTGGCCTGCCCGACTGTTTCACGTGGAACATTGGCGCGCTGGCGCAGGAACTGGCCGACTGGCTGGCCCGCCCGCGTTCCGAACGGCTGGGGGAGGGCTTCCGCGTGGCGCTGGCCGGGCCGCCCAATGCGGGCAAATCCACCTTGTTCAACGCGCTGATCGAAAGCGAGGCGGCGATTACCTCACCGATTGCCGGGACGACCCGCGACGTGATCGAACGCTCGGTGGCGATTGGCGGGGTGGCATTCACCTTTGTCGATACGGCCGGGCTAAGGGGGGTCGAGGAGGAGGCAAGCGCCGACCAGATCGAGGCTATCGGAATTGACCGCGCGCGCGGTGAATTGGCACGGGCAGATCTGGTGCTGTGGCTCGGCGCACAAGGTGATGGCCCAGCGGATGCATGGGAAATTGCCGCCCAGGCTGACCGCGAGGGGTTTGTGCCCAAAGCTGCGGCGCGGTTTACCGTTTCGGCGAAGACGGGCGCGGGGCTGAGCGATCTCAAGCTGGCGCTGGTTGACGCGGCCCGCTTGCGTCTGCCCAGGCCGGGGGAGGCGGCGCTCAATGCCCGCCAACACGCGCGGCTGACCGAGGCGGCGGAGGCTTTGGCAGCGGCACGCGGGTTGGCCGACCCGCTGCTGATCGCCGAAGAACTACGTCGCGCCAGGCTCGCCTTCGACCGCCTGATCGGGCGCGCCACCACCGAGGATATGCTCGACACGCTGTTCGGGCGGTTCTGCATCGGGAAGTGAGGGCGCGCAAAAATGTTTCACGTGAAACATTGGTATTGGATTTGAAACTGATCTCCGCCAAAATGTTTCACGTGAAACATTGGTAGCGGTTTTGAAACTGATCCCGCCCCTTCAGGTGCACTTTACGAATCCGCTTTGACGATTCGCCGCGCGCGCCCTATCGCGCGCACCATGCATTCCTTTGATGTCATCGTCATCGGCGGCGGTCACGCCGGGGTTGAGGCTGCCTGCGGTGCGGCGCGGATGGGTGCGCGCGCGGCGTTGGTCAGTTTCGACCGCGATTCCGTTGGTGCGATGAGCTGCAATCCGGCCATCGGCGGCCTTGGCAAGGGCCATCTGGTGCGCGAAGTCGATGCGCTCGACGGTGTGCTCGGCCGCGCGGCGGATGCTGGCGCGATCCATTACCGGATGCTCAACCGCTCGAAAGGCAGCGCGGTGTGGGGCCC
>PHEL01000042.1 GCA_002842925.1 Alphaproteobacteria bacterium HGW-Alphaproteobacteria-14 | reverse complement strand
GCAATGCTCGGCCTTGTTCGATCTACTCGCTACGCCAATGAAACGGCATCACCTCGCCGCCAGCGACACTCCCGCGAAGCGGGTTCGTGCAGCGACCCCGTTGTTGACGTTCCGGAGCGATGATATTCAGTGAATTAGGAAGCACGAGGAGAGCAGCATGGAGATGAAGCGTAAATCGAAAGCAGATCGCCTGAAGGGTCTGGTTTACGCCGGTTTTGTGCTCATCGGCATCTATACGTGCCTTCGTTTTGGAGGAGAATGGGCTTACGCTCTCGGCAAATTTGTAGGTGCTGCCTAGAGTCCGAAATCCACCCATGACCGGCCATGAGCAGGGTCGTTGCGACATCCCGAAAGCGGCACGGCGGCTTGACCCCGGTCGCGAAAAATTCCCGCCTTTCAGCAAACGACCCCAAAACAGACATAACGCCGACCTCGCCTCTGCTCTCTGCAATCAGACCTGTTCGATATTCGCTCCGGCATAGTGCAAGGTGGCCACCAAGCCCTTAGCGCCATTGTGCAGGGTGAGCTCGATGCCCATCGCTTCGCAAAGATCCCATGCAATTGCGAGGCCCAGTCCTGACCCTGCGACATCGGGATCGAACCGAGCGCCCACCTCAAAAGCCCTGTCGATCAGCCCTTCCGGGATGCCCGGCCCATCATCTGCAATCGTCACCGTGCTTGCGCCATCGGGCCCGCAGGCAAACGTCAGCGTCACCTCCCGCCGAGCCCATTTCCCTGCATTATCGAGCAGAATCGAGAGCACCTCCGCATAGTCAACCGGATCGAGTGGCAGCGGCATGTCCTCGCCAGCTGCCGTCTTTAGCGTGAACGTCTTCTCGGGGTGCAACCGCTCCATCGCACGCAGGATTGGGAGGGCGACAGCGGGCAGAGCGACGCCGCGACCCGATGGCTTCCTGCCTGCTCCCGAACGGGCGCGGGCAAGCTGGTATTCGATTTGTTGCTCCATCGCGCCCGCCTGATTGAGCAGCACCAATCCTGCACCACGGCAATCATCGCGCGTCGCCAGTCGCTCGGCCTCGTCCGTAATGATCGCAAGAGGCGTGCGTAGCGAATGGGCAAGGTTGCCAGCCTGCACCCGCGCGCGCGCAACCATCGCCTCGTTCTGGTGGATATAGGCGTTGAGGTCAGCCGCCAGAGGTGCAATCTCAGTGGGGTAGTGGCCTTCCAGCTCATCGGCCTCTCCATGACGCAGCCGGGCAAAGGCGAGCGACAGCCGGTCGAGCGGCTTCAGTCCGAACGAGATGATCGCAAATCCGGTCGCCAGCAGCAGCGCGGCAAGGGCGGCCAGCCACGCGGTCAGATCGCGGGTGAAGCTGCCGATCAGGCGGTCGAGCTCGCTTTGGTCAGTGGCGATCACGAAGTGGATGTCCTCGCCCGCCGGCCCTTTGCGAGTGTAGCCGTAAGTTATGGCCGGCCCGGTCGGCCCGCTATCGAGCCGATGGAGAATCTCGGGCGAATGGGCGATGCTCTCGTCAAGGCGGCCGCGGGTCATGGACTGCGAACGCAGCGGTTCGCGTCCGTTGGCGGTGACTTGCCAGTAGAACCCGGAGAGCGGCTCGGCATAGCGGGGATCGGATAGTGGGCGGGTGAGGATTATTGCGCCGTCCGAGGCTATCTCAGTGAGCCCCCCAAGCTCGCGCACATGCACCTCAAGCTCCTCGTGATAGGACAGCTCGACATGCTTGCTGAATATGCCGATGGCCGAAAACCAGATCGCCGCAATACCAAGCATCACCCACAGGCTCACCGCCAGCAAAAAGCGCAGCCGTAGGCTGCCGGGGACGGGCAGACGCATCACTTGGCGAACCTGTAGCCTAGCCCACGTAGCGTGGTGATACGCTCGCGCCCGATCTTGCGGCGCAGACGGCCGATCAGGACTTCGACGGTGTTCGGCTCGCGTTCGTCGTCCAGCGCGTAGAGATCATCGAGGATGTCGGTTTGCGACAGCACTTGTCCGGCGCGGCGCAGGAACAGGTGCAGAAGGCGGAATTCCTGTTTGCTCAGCATCAGCGGCGAACCTGCTAGAGTGGCGGTGCGCCCGAGCGGATCAAGTGCCAGGTCGCCAGCTGCAATGGTTGAGGCCCTGGTGCCTTGTTGGCGGCGGAAAAGGGCGTTGAGACGGGCCAGTAGTTCCTCGAAGCGCACCGGCTTGACCACGAAATCGTCTGCGCCCGCATTCAGTCCCTCGACCTTGTCCTGCCAGCTGCCGCGCGCGGTGAGGATCAGGATCGGGGTTTCGAGCCGCTGGTCGCGCCAGTGCCGCAGCAGATCAAGCCCGCTGCCATCGGGCAGACCGAGATCGAGGATCACGGCGGCCATGCGGCCCACATCGGGCCAATCCTCGGCTTCGGAGCGGCAGGTCGCGAGCTCCACCGCGAAATCGGCAGCGCGCAGCCTTTCGCTCAAACGGCGACCAAGTTCAGGATCGTCTTCGACAATAAGGAGGCGCATGGCGTGCCGGTCCCTTTCCGCCGCTGGTAATGGGCCATGAAACTGACAAGAAGCTGCCAGACTGGCAAGTTCCTGTCAGCTTGGCAGGGCAAATGAGCGGACATGACACCGCACCTCATCGCCCGCCTTGCCCCATTGGCCCTGCTTGCCGCCATGCCCGCCTGCTCCTCCCCCCCTTCCGAGCAGGCCGGCGATCCGGCCAGTCAAGCCGATACAGCCGCAGGGTTGGCGATTGAGTCCGTGGCTGCAAGGGAGGTCGATAACGTCCCCCTCGGCAGCGTGCCCGGAACCATCAGCCTCCCCCCCGAGGCCCGGGTCGCGGTCACCGCGCCATTTTCTGGCGCAGTGGTGCGGGTCTATGTGATCGAAGGCCAGCAGGTCGCACGTGGCGAGGCACTCGGGCTTATGCGCGCGGCTGAGCCGGTTCAGATCGGCGGTGATCTGGCGCGTGCCCGTTCCGCCTCCGCACTCGCCGAGGCCCGGGCCAAACGGCTTGGGCAGCTCGCCGACGAAGGCGTCATCGCCCAGGCGCGCGCCGACGAGGCCAAGGCCGAATGGGATCAGGCCCGCGCCAGTGTGACGCAGTTTTCGAAAATGGCGTCACTTGGCGGGGTCAGTGCTGACGGCACCATGACCTTGCGTTCGCCGATTGCAGGGCGTGTGGCTCAGGTCGCCGTCGAGACCGGCGGCGGGGTCGACACTGTCACCGCGCCTTTCGTCGTGGAAGCGGCTGGGGCCTATCAGATCGAACTGCAGCTGCCCGAACGGCTCGCGCAAGCTGTCCGGCCCGGCATGGCGGTCGAGATCGCGCTGGGCGGTGACGGCGCCGCGCCCATGGGAGGCAAGATCATCGCGGTCGCACCCTCGCTCGATCCCGCCACACGCTCGGTGATGGCCCGCGCCACCATCGGCGGGGCGCCCGGCGTAATCGCAGGACGCAATGTCACCGTCACCATCCTTGGGAACGGGCGCGGGATCGCCGTGCCTGACCGGGCCGTCACCCGCATTGGCGACAAGGATCATGTGTTCGTCCGGAAGGGCAAGAGCTGGGAGAAACGCGCGGTCACGGTCGCCTCGCGCGGTGGGGGGCTAGCAGTGATCTCCGCTGGCCTCGTGGCGGGAGAGGTGGTTGCTGGCAGCAGTGTCGCCGAACTCAAAGCGATGAACGCGGAATAGGCCCCGCCATGCTCAACACACTCGTCGAACGCGCGCTAAATCTGCGCCTTGCCGTTATCGGCCTTGCGGTCCTTCTGGCGGGGCTGGGGGCCTGGTCATTCCTCAACCTGCCGATCGACGCCTTTCCGGATATCAGCACCACCCAGGTCAAGATCATCCTGAAAGCCCCCGGCATGACCCCGGAAGAGGTCGAAAGCCGGGTCGTCACGCCGATCGAGATGGAGATGCTCGGCATCCCGGATCAGGCCGTGCTGCGCTCGGTCGCCAAATATGCGATTGCCGACATCACCATCGACTTCACCGACAGCACCGACATTTATTGGGCGCGCCAGCAGGTGGGCGAACGGCTGAACGCGGTGATGGCCGATCTGCCGCCGGGCGTCGAAGGCGGCCTCGCGCCGATCTCCACGCCCTTGTCCGAGATGTTCATGTTCACCCTCGAAGGACCGCAGACGCTGGCCGAAAAGCGCAGGGTGCTCGACTGGACGATCCGCCCGGCCCTGCGCACGGTGCCGGGGGTTGCCGATGTCAATTCGCTGGGCGGTTATGCCGAAACCTTCGAGGTTGCGCCGGACAGCGCGGCTTTGGCGGCAGCCGGGCTCAGCACCGCCGATCTTGCCGCCGCCATCGAAGCGAGCAACCGCAATGATGGCGCAGGCCGTCTGCGCAGCGGCGAGGAAGCCCTGATCGTGCGGGCGACCGGCGCAATCCGCAGTCTTGATGATCTGGCCGCTGTGGTCGTTCGCGCATCGAGCGGTGCGGTGGTGCGCGTGGGCGATGTTGCGCAGGTGCGCACCGGCAGCCTGACGCGTTACGGCGCGGTCAGCAAGAACGGCACCGGCGAAGCGGTCGAGGGGTTGGTGATCGGCTTGCGCGGTGCGGATGCGGCCAAGGTTGTCGAAGGCGTCAAAGCGCGGCTCGATGAAATCCGCCCCAGCCTTCCGCCGGGCATGAGTGTGAACGTGTTCTACGACCGCTCCGATCTCATCACTCGCGCGGTCGGCACGGTGGAATCCGCGCTGCTTGAAGCAACCGTGCTAGTGGTCATCCTGTTGCTGCTGTTCCTCGGCGATGTGCGCGCTTCGGTGATCGTCGCGCTCGCCTTGCCGATGGCGGTGCTGCTGACCTTCATCTTCATGCGCGCGATTGGCCTCACCGCTAACCTGATGAGCCTTGGCGGGTTGGCGATCGCGGTCGGCATTCTGGTCGATGGCGCGGTGGTGGTGGTCGAAAATGTGGTCGAGCGATTGTCCGACCCCAAGCACGCCTCCTCAAGCAAGCTCCACAACGTCTTCATGGCGGCTGCCGAAGTCGCCAAGCCCGTGACCTCGGGCCTTGCGATCATCGCCATCGTGTTCCTGCCGCTGCTCACGCTCGAAGGGCTGGAGGGCAAGCTGTTTGGCCCCGTGGCGCTGACCATCGTGCTGTCGCTCGCCTCAGCGCTGGTGCTGTCGCTGACGCTGGTGCCGGTGCTGGCCTTCTACCTGCTCAAGGTGAAGGTGGACACGGATGGGCACCATCACGAACCTTGGCTGATGCGCCAGATCAGCCCCCGCTACCATGCGCTGCTGGAAGGTGCCTTCGCCCGCAAGGCCCGCGTGTTCATGGTCGCGGGGATCGGTCTCGTGCTGGCGGGTGCGGCTTACACGATGACGGGCAAGACCTTCCTGCCGGTGATGGATGAGGGGTCGGTGATTGTGCAGCTTACCAAGCTGCCGTCCATTGCGCTCGACCACTCGGTTGAAGGTGACCTCAAGGTCCAGCGAGCAATCATGAAGCAGGTGCCCGAAGTCGAGGCGGTGATCGCCCGTGTCGGTTCGGACGAGTTGGGCCTTGATCCGATGAGCCCGAACGAGACCGACAGCTTCCTGCAGCTGAAGCCCCGCGAGGAATGGCGCGTGTCCGACAAGGAGTGGCTGGTCGATGAGCTGCGCAAGGTAATGGAGCAGTTTCCCGGGATCGAGCCGACCTTCACTCAGCCGATCGAAATGCGCACCGCAGAAATGCTGACCGGCGCGCGCGGCGATCTGGCGATTAAGCTGTTCGGCCCCGATGCTGCCGAGCTTTCGCGGCTCGCAGGGGCAATCCAGACCCGGCTTGAAGCCATCGAAGGCACCAGCGAGGCGATGACTGTTGCCAATGACCGGGTCGATTACCTGCTGGTCGATATCGACCGGGTGGCGGCTGGCAGGGTCGGGATGCCGGTTTCGGAATTGCAGGACATGATGCGGGCGCAGGTGGAAGGCGTGCGTGCCGGAATGGTGGCTGACGGCGTGCGCCGGGTGCCGATTGTTCTGCGCGGCGAAGGTGGCGGAGGTAACCTCGATGTCCAGCAATTTGCCGATCTCGTCTATCGTTCGCCCACCGGACAATTGGTACGCGCCAGCGACGTCGCTTCGGTCGTGCGGTCTGAAGGTCCGGTTAAGCTCGAACACGAAAACGGCTCGCGATTTGCGATGGTGCAGGCCTTTGTCACCGGGCGAGACATCGTCAGCTATGTCGATGATGCAAAGGCTGATATCGCCGCTAATGTCCCGCTGCCACAGGGCTACAGGCTCGAATGGGGCGGGCAGTTCGAAAACCAGCAGCGCGCTTCGGCCCGGCTGCTGATCGTGCTGCCGGTGGCAATCGCCCTGATCTTTGCGGTGCTTTATCTCAGCCTCGGGTCGGTGCGCGCTTCGCTGCTGATCCTCACCAACATTCCTTTCGCAGCTGTTGGCGGGATGATCGCGCTCGCTTTGTCGGGCGAGTATCTCTCGGTCCCAGCGTCGGTCGGCTTCATCGCCTTGTTGGGGATCGCGGTGCTGAACGGCCTGGTCATGGTGACCTATTTTCGCCAGCTGCGCGAAACCGGAATGTCGCTGGCCGTGGCCGTGCGGCGCGGGGCCGAACGACGCCTGCGGCCGGTGCTGATGACCGCAAGCATAGCCGCGTTCGGGCTGGTGCCGCTGCTGTTCGCCACCGGGCCGGGGTCGGAAATCCAGAAGCCGCTGGCCATCGTTGTGATCGGCGGGCTGGTGACGGCAACCCTGCTGACGCTGGTGCTGCTGCCGATCCTTTACGAACGCTTCGGCGAAGGGCCGCATGACCGTGCGGACGAACTGCCGGAGGCTTCGGCATGATCCGCACCGCTCTGCTGATCGCCCCGCTTTCTTGCCTGCTCGCCGCTCCGCTTGCGGCAGAACCGGGCCTTCCCCCGGTGGAATCGGTTCAGCGCGCGCTGGACGAACACCCCAGTGTCATGGCTGCCCACGCCCGGCTCGAGGCAGCACAGGCGCGGGCGGATGCCTTAAGCAAAGGCTCTGCCGAGTTCACTGTGCAAGGCAGCTACACCCGCCGGGATGTCAATGGTGGCAACCAGTTCAATGAATATGACGCGCAGCTCAGCCGCCCGGTCCGCCTGCCTGGCAAGGCTCGGCTCGACCGCGATATCGGGCTCTACGGAACCGAGGTAGCGGCAAACGTGGCCGAGGATGCCAAGCACGAAGCCGCGCTGCTGCTTGCCGCCTATTGGTTCGATTGGCTGTCGGCTTCGGCGCAGGCCAACATCGATCAGGCCGCGGTGAGCAATTACGAAGCGGCGGTGGCTGCGGTGATACGGCGACGCAGCTTGCGCGATGCCTCGCAGCTTGATGTTGATCGCGCAGAGGCTGCGCTGGCGGATGCGCGGCGATCGCTGGCGCAGTCATCGGGCCTTGCGACGCTTGCGCGCACGCGGCTCGAAGCGCAGTTCCCGGCCTTGGCCTTGCCAGTCAACGCGCCCGAAGTCCCACGGCCTGACATGGTAGATGCGCGCCTGTCGCAGCTCGGCGATATGGTGGTGGTCAATAGTCACATGATCGCTGCGGCCGAGGCCGAAAGTGCTCGAACGACCGCAATGGCCAGCCGTGCACAAGCTGATCGCATCGCCGACCCTACTGTGGGCCTCAGAGTGTTTTCCGAGTTTGGCGGGCTTGAGCGCGGTGCCGGCGTGGTGATCAGCATGCCGCTGGGCGGGGGGTATCGCCGAGCTCTTGCCAGCGAAGCCAGCGCCGGCGCTTCTGCGGCAAGGGCGCAGGAACAACTGGCGCGCTTTGACGTGTCCGAAACCGCCGAGGCGGACGTGACCGAAGCCCGTTTCCGGATCATCACTTGGCAGCGCGGGCGCGAAAGCGTGGAAGCCCAGATGGCCGCGCTCGAGAAGCTGCGGCGCGGACATCAACTGGGCGAAATCGACCTCGCCGATCTGCTGTTGGGCGAGCAGATGGTCCACGCCGCTTTCAGGATCGAAGGTGAGGCCCGCGCCGAAGCGATGCGCGCCATCGCCAAGCTGCGGATCGATGCCCATGACCTCTGGCTCGGGGATTGAAGGGCATGAAGTCCTTGGCATCATTCCGGCGCCGCTTGGCCATTCTGCCCCGAGCATCGTGCCGCAGAATTGTTGGCAGGGCGTCATTCTCAGTAGATTCCGGCCCTGCACCTTGCGCACGCCAATCCCTATTCACGCAGCGGAAAGACTGGTTGGTTGGCTTGCGTGGAGCAGGCTTCGCCCGCGCGCCCGCGCTCGCACCCGCCGGTCATCAGCGGTCAAATGATTGATGCTTCCAATTCACTCAGAGGAAATCGGGCTCATGCAAAAACATACGATCAAACTCGCCGCAATCCTGTCGGTCGCCTTGGCCCCGCTGGCAATGTCCGCGCCGGTCCAAGCGCAGACAGAAGCGCCTGCAAAGCCCATGACCAACAAGGATTGGTGGCCAGACCGGCTCGACCTGTCGCCCCTGCGTCAGGAAGCGCCGCAATCGAACCCGCTGGGTGAAGATTTTGATTACGCCAAAGAATTCAACACGCTAGATCTGGATGCGGTGAAGGCGGATATCGCCAAGGTTCTCACGACGTCGCAGCCGTGGTGGCCTGCTGACTATGGCAATTACGGCCCGTTTTTCATTCGCATGGCGTGGCATAGCGCCGGCACTTATCGTGTCGCCGATGGTCGCGGCGGGGCAGGCGGCGGGCAGCAGCGGTTCGAACCGCTCAACAGTTGGCCCGACAATGTCAGCCTCGACAAGGCGCGCCGCTTGGTGTGGCCGATCAAGCAGAAATACGGGCGCAAGCTTTCGTGGGCCGATCTGATCGAGCTTAGCGGCACGGTCGCTTTGGAGCAAATGGGGTTCAAAACCATTGGTTTTGCCGGTGGGCGAACCGACGATTGGGAGCCGGACACAGTCTATTGGGGATCGCAAAACCAAATGCTCGCCGACCTGCGCAAGGGCGGCGACAAGACATTGGAGCATCCGCTGGCGGCGGTGCAGATGGGCCTGATCTACGTCAATCCCGAGGGGCCGAATGGCAATCCCGATCCCCTGGCAGCGGCCAAAGATACACGGGATACCTTCGCGCGCATGGCGATGGATGACGAGGAGACCGTCGCTTTGATCGCCGGCGGCCATACCTTCGGCAAGGCGCACGGCGCACATCCACCGAAGGACTGTGTTGGCCGCGAACCGACGGCCGCGCCGATCGAGCAGCAGGGCCTCGGCTGGACAAACACCTGCGGCAAGGGCAGTGCCGAGGATACCGTCAGCAGCGGGCTGGAAGGCGCGTGGACATCTAATCCCATCGCCTTCACCAGCCAATATCTCGACAATCTGTTCCGCTTCGACTGGGTGAAGACCAAGAGCCCCGCTGGCGCCATTCAATGGATACCGAGCGATCCCAACGCAGGCAGCCTGGTTCCGGACGCGCATGTTGCAGGCGTCACCCACGCGCCGATCATGTTCACGACCGATATCTCGCTGAAGGAAGACCCGGTTTACCGGGAGATCGCCTTGAGGTTCCAGAAGGACCCGCAACTGTTTGCCGATGCCTTCGCGCGGGCGTGGTTCAAGCTGACCCACCGCGATATGGGGCCAAGCTCGCGCTATCTTGGCAAGGATGTGCCCAAGCAGGAATTCCTGTGGCAGGACCCCTTGCCCAAGGCCGATTACGCAATGATCGACCAGCGGGATATCGGCGTGCTCAAGGGCAAGATCATGTCCTCCGGGCTGACTGTCCCGCAGCTTGTGCGGACCGCTTGGGCATCTGCTGCCAGTTACCGCGAGACGGACGGGCGCGGCGGCGCCAATGGCGCGCGGCTGCGCCTCGAACCACAGGTCAACTGGCTGGCGAACAATCCTTCGGAATTGCGCGGTGTTTTGAAGACGCTGGAGGGCATCCAGTCGGATTTCAACCGCTCGCACAAGGGCGGTAGGCAGGTCTCTCTGGCTGATCTCATCGTGCTGGGCGGCGGCGCTGCGATCGAACAGGCGGCCAAGCAAGCCGGATCGAGTGTGGTGGTGCCATTCACCCCGGGACGCGTCGATGCAGCCCAATCGCAGACCGATGCAGCCTCTTTCGCGTCGCTGGAGCCAAAGGCGGATGGGTTCCGCAATTACTACGCCGCCGACAGCCGCCTTTCACCCGCCGAAATGCTGGTTGAAAGAGCCGACCTTCTGGATCTGACCGTGCCGCAAATGACCGTTCTGGTCGGCGGAATGCGGGCCCTGAATGCCAATACCGGCGGCTCCGCCAACGGCGTTTTCACTTCGAGGCCGGGGGTTCTAACGAACGACTTTTTCGTCAACCTGCTCTACATGTCGACTGTGTGGTCAAAGTCGGCCGATACCGCTGGCCTTTACGAGGGGCGCAACCGGACAACCAATGCGCTGCAATGGACGGCGACGCCGGTTGATCTGGCGTTCGGTTCGAACTCTGAGTTGCGCGCTGTTGCCGAAGTCTATACCTCTGATGATGGCAGGGACAAATTCACCAGTGATTTCGTCGCTGCATGGGTCGCGGTGATGAACCGGGATCGCCGGTGAGGCCGCGGCCTTGAGGCAAGCCCGTCCGGGCATTTAGGCAAAGGAGCACCAAGGCAATGGCATCAGCAAGCCCGCATCCCGATGATCCGCACTATGTCCATCGCACAGGCTGGCTCAGAGCGGCAGTGCTGGGTGCGAATGACGGGATCGTCTCGGTCTCCTCATTGATTCTGGGTGTGGCGGCGGCCACACCCGATCAGGCAGCCATCCTTGTGGCTGGCGTCGCAGGCCTGGTGGCGGGCGCGATGTCGATGGCGGCAGGTGAGTATATTTCGGTATCGTCCCAGCGCGATTCCGAGCAAGCCGATATCAGCCGCGAACAGCAGGCATTGGCCGAAACCCCGGAGCAAGAGCTGGAAGAACTTGCCGCCATCTACCAGACGCGAGGCCTGAGCGCCGAGACGGCTGCGATCGTGGCGAGAGAACTGTCCTCACGCGATCCGCTCGCGGCTCATGTTCGCGATGAATTGGGCCTGTCCGATCACCTTGCTGCCCGCCCGCTACAAGCCGCGCTGGCATCGGGGGCGACGTTCAGCGTGGCAGCAGCGGTTCCCGTTCTGGCCGCATATCTGGCCCCGGCATCGACCGTGATCCTTGCAGTGGTTATCACATCGATTGTTTCGCTGGCGATCCTCGGCGCGCTCGGTGCCAAGGCCGGTGCTGCGCCACTGGTGCCGGCGGTGCTGCGCGTAATGGGCTGGGGCATCTTTGCGATGGCTATCACAGCGGCGGTAGGCTGGTTGTTCGGGGTCAGCGTCTGATGGGTTTTCCTTCAAGGAGGTGATTATGACTGAAAACATTACCCGGCAGCGTTACGCGCCTATCTCGATTGTCCTGCATTGGGCGATGCTGTTGCTCATTACGGGCGCCTACGCGTGCATTCTGCTGCGCGAAAACTTCGAGCGCGGCAGCGATCTGCGTGAAGGGTTGAAGACCTGGCATTTCATGCTCGGGCTAACCATCCTGTTGTTGGTCGTTGTCCGGATTGCCGCGCGGATCCTGACAGCAAAGCCGCCGATTACGCCGCAGCCGTCAGCCTGGCAGATGCATCTGTCGAAGGGTGTGCATTGGGGGCTTTATGCGTTCATGCTGGTCATGCCGCTGCTGGGCTGGACCATCCTCAGTGCCGAAGGGAAAATCATCCCATTTTACGGGCTAGAGCTGTTTCCGTTGGTGAACCCGAGCAAGGCCCTGGCCGAGCAGGTGCAGGAGATCCACGAAACCATCGGCACCATTGGTTATTACCTGATCGGCCTGCACGCCGCAGCGGCGCTGGTGCACCACTATTTCTTCAAGGATGATACCCTGAAGCGCATGCTTCCGGGCTTCCGCCGGGTCTGATGGCTGCGCTGCACAGCCTATGAGCGAGACGATTGACAGGTTGAAGGCGCATCAAAGCCGCCCTTCTGCAATCCACCCAATCCCCGCCATTCCCGGCAAATATCGCGCCGCCCAAAAGCGGGCGTTCCGCCTAATCCTTCTTCAGCGCCGCCAGCATCGCCGCCATCGGCCCGTCATTTTCCCCTTCCGCCACGATGCCCGCAGCCTTGCGCGCGGCATCGGCATTCGGCCCTTCGGCATAGGGATCGATGGCAAGGCCGAGTGTCTGCGCTACCGCTTCGCCCAGGTCGAACATTTCGCCGGTAAAGGCAATTTCGTCGCAATCATCGGCTTCGAGTTCGATTTCTGCCCATGCCCCGGACGCCGGTCCGGGGTCGTCCTCGGTCATCGGCCGGCCGTTATCTTCGACGAAGCGGAGGTCGATCGGGGCATCGATGCTGACGGGGAAATCCTCGGCCGAAATCGCGCAGGGCTGCATGATTTGGGCCCGCAGCCGCCCGGTTGCCCGGATCGCGCGCGCTTTTTGGTCGAGCGTCACTTCGGCCCGCAGGCGCTGCACTGCGCCCAGCCCGAACCGTGCCGCCAGCGCAGCGCGTTCCTCGGCGCTGGCCTCGATTACCACCGGATCGGCGGGCAGCGGCCGCGCCTTGATCATGCGGGTCAGTTCGGACGGTGGCGCGCTCATTCGATCGCGCCCGCTTTGAGCATATCGTCGTCGCTGAACCGGGTGAGCCGCTGCGACAGCCCCATCAGCCGCTCGGCCAGCTGCGCCGCGCTCGCCGTCTCATCCGCCCCGTCGGCAAAGGTCACGTTGCGCTGCACCGCGCTGGCCAGCTTTTCCAGATCGCCTGCGTTCAATGCGCTGCGATAGGCGCCAAGCCTGCCGCCGAGCACGCTCATCAATTTGCCGATACGTTTGCCCACCACCACGTCGTTCACGCCGAATTCGCGCAATTGTCCGTCCATATCCTCGACGAACAATTCCGCCAGCAGCGCGCTTTCAGACCGCATTTCAGAGGTCTCGATCCGCACCATCACGGTGCTGAGCACAGCGGTAATCATGTCGAACCGCCCGGCGATCGAATCGGCCACGCCGCATTGGGTGTAGTAGGCCGGGTCGCGCGCCAGTTCGATCACGCGGTGCCACAGCGGGCGGACGCTTTCACGCGGATCCGGGGCGGTGCCGAGCAGGCGGGAGAGGAAGGACATGCTTTACGGGCCTTTCGCACGTTCAAAATCGGATCATCGCAGGCGCAATCGCCCTGCATTTTCTACGTAAACGCCCATCATACGGATGCGCCCGGGCGCAGTTCAACCGCAGTTCAACCGCAGTTCAGGCCGCGCGCGCTACCGCTTTGCCATATGGTGCGTTGCAAGCTTGCGCCTAGCCCCTTAAAGCGCATCCCCCAAGGGACAAAAGCGCAAACGCGCGACACAGGACGGGACGAACACGGTTTGGCGCAGATGAAAGACGCAGGCGCAATGAAATCCGGCGCGCGCAGGATCAAGGCAGTCGTGGTGCTGGCCGCGATGGTGGCCACGCTTCCGGCGTGTTCTTCGATCCGCGAATCGCGCGGCTATATCGTCGATCCGATGCTGACCAACGCGATTCAGCCGCGGATCGATAACCAGCAATCGGTCGAAGGCACGCTGGGGCGTCCCACCTTCATCAGCCAGTTCGGTACGCCGACCTGGTATTATGTTTCCAGCATCACCGGCCAGCGCCCGTTCAACCGTCCGCAGATTCGCGATCATAGCGTGATGGCGGTGCAGTTCGATGAAGCGGGCCGGGTGATCAGCGTGAACCGCAGCGGTATCGATCAGGTGGTGTTTCTCGACCCCAATGGCAACAAGACCCCGACGCTGGGGCGTGAACGCGGCTTCCTTGAAGAACTGTTCGGCAATATTGGCCAGGTCGGCGGCGCGGGACTTCCGGGCGGCGGCGGCGGGCCGGGCGGGCCATAGGGCCTGACCCTGTATCTTTGCCAAAAGCGCGCTTGATCCTGCGGACGGGCGCGCCATATTCCAGAACATGACAAGCGATCCGGCGAGCCACGGCCTTATCCAGTGGCACGGCACCACCATCATCGGCGTGCGACGCGGCGGCAAGACCGTGATCGCGGGCGATGGGCAGGTGTCGATGGGCAACACCGTGATGAAACCCAATGCGCGCAAGGTGCGCCGCATTGGTGATGGCAGCGTGGTGGCGGGTTTCGCCGGGGCGACGGCGGACGCCTTTACCCTGTTCGAACGGCTGGAAAAAAAGCTTGAACAGCATTCGGGCCAGCTGATGCGCGCGGCAGTGGAGCTGGCCAAGGACTGGCGCACCGACAAATACCTGCGCAATCTCGAAGCCTTGATGATCGTTGCTGACACCGAAACGTTGCTGGTGCTGACCGGCAATGGCGATGTGCTGGAACCGGTGGGCGATATCGCCGCGATCGGTTCGGGCGGAAACTTCGCGCTGGCAGCTGCGCGCGCGCTTGCCGATTATGAAAGCGACGCTGAAACCATCGCGCGCAAGGCAATGGCGGTTGCGGCCGATATTTGCGTCTTCACCAATGGCAATCTGACGGTTGAAACCGTTTAGCACACATCCGTCACCCCGGGCAGGCCGGGGCCCAGTATCGCAACGCCGGACACTGGTTTCCGGCCTTCGCCGGAATGACGAACTCGAACAATGACTGATAACCTTACACCCAAAGCCATCGTCGCCGCGCTTGATGAACATATCATCGGCCAGCAGGACGCCAAGCGCGCGGTCGCCGTGGCGCTGCGCAATCGCTGGCGGCGCCAGCGGCTGGGTGCGGATCTTCGCGATGAGGTTACGCCCAAGAACATCCTGATGATCGGCCCCACCGGCTGCGGCAAGACCGAGATCAGCCGGCGCGAACAGATCGCCCGCGATCTGGTCGAAGAAGCGATCCGGCTGGAAAAGGAACGCCGCCGCGAAGCCGTGCGCGAGGCAGCGTCGGATGCCGCGATGGAGCGGTTGCTGACTGCGCTGGTGGGCGACAATGCCTCCGAAGCCACCCGCGCCAGCTTTCGCCAGCGGATCGTGCAGAACGCAATGAACGATGTCGAGGTCGAGATCGAGGTCGCTGATGGCCCGTCCGCCCCGTTCGACATGGGCAATATGGGCGGTTCGATGCAGATGATCGACCTGTCGGACATGATGGGCAAGGCGCTGGGCCGCAAAGCCACCCGTCGTCAGAAACTGCGCGTGCCCGATGCGTGGGATCGGCTGGTGGAAGAGGAAGCGGACAAACGGCTGGATCAGGATGACGTTGCGCGCGTGGCGCTTGCCAATGCCGAGACCAACGGGATCGTGTTCCTTGATGAGATTGACAAGATCGCGGTTTCTGATGTGCGCGGCGGCTCTGTCAGCCGCGAAGGCGTGCAGCGCGATCTGCTGCCGCTGATCGAAGGCACCACGGTGGCGACCAAGCATGGGCCGATGAAGACCGACCATGTATTGTTCATCGCTTCAGGCGCGTTCCACGTCGCCAAACCATCGGATATGTTGCCCGAATTGCAGGGCCGCCTGCCGATCCGGGTCGAACTGCGCGCGCTGACCGAGGCGGATTTTGTGCGCATATTGTCCGAAACCCGCGCCAATCTGGTGGCGCAATACAAGGCGCTGCTTGGCACCGAGGACGTGACGCTCGACATCACTGAGGATGCCGTCACACAAATCGCCCACATCGCCGCGCAGGTGAACGCCAGCGTCGAAAATATCGGCGCGCGGCGATTGCAGACGGTGATGGAGCGATTGCTTGAGGAAGTCAGCTTTGAGGCTGAGGACTTGAAGGGCGAAACCGTGACGATCGACGCCGCCTATGTGCGCGACAAGCTGGCGAACCTGGCGGGCAACACTGACCTTAGCAAATATATCCTGTGACCGGCGGCCCTTTACCCTGAACAGGGTAGAGGGCCGCGCGCGATCAATTCCCCAGCAAATGCTTCTCCCAGAACGCCAGCTGCGCGAGGAAGGCGTAGTCCGAATTGGCTTTCTTGCGGAAACCGTGGCCTTCATCGGCGGCGACCAGATGCCATGCCTCACCGCCATTGGCGCGGATCGCTGCGACCATCTGATCGGCTTCGGATTTGGGCACGCGCGGATCATTGGCGCCGGTGATGACGAACATCGGCTTTTCGATCTCGTTCACGCGGGTCAGCGGGCTGATCTCGGTCAGCTTGGCGCGCTGCACCGGATCGCGTTCATCCCCATATTCCACCCGGCGCAGGTCTTGCCGGTAAGGGTTGGTGTTTTCGAGGAAGCTGACGAAATTGCTGATCGCGACGGTACACTGCGTTGCGGTCAGCTTGTCCTTCATCTGCACCGCAGCGGCATAGCACATATAGCCGCCATAGGAGCCGCCGGACAGGCCCACGCGCGCAGCATCTACCGCTGCATCCTTGCGCACGGCGTCGATCAGCGCCTCCATGTCGCGCACCGAATCTTCGCGTTTGAACGGGCCGTTGTCGAGGCTGACGAAGGTTTTGCCATAGCCGGTCGATCCGCGCACATTGGGGTAGAACAACCCGATGCCCAATTCGTTGAGGTAGTAATTGTTGCGCCCCATGAATCCGGCGGTGCTCTGCCCTTCAGGGCCGCCGTGGACGCTGACGATCAGCGGGCGCGGGCCTGCAAACTTCGCCGGATCGGGCAGATAGAGCAGGCCGGATACCTCCAGCCCGTCAAAGCTTTTGGTGGTCACGATGCGCGGTTCGACATTCACCCCCGCATCCAGCCCGCCGGTCTCGCTTTGCGTCCAGCGGGTGATCTGCATCGTCGCAGGGTCAAGCGACCACACATCGGCTGCGCTTTTGGCGCTGCTGAACGAAAAGCCGATTTCGCCCCACGGCGCAAACTCCAGCCCTCCGATCAGTCCGGCGGGCAAGGCATCGACTTTGGTGACTTTGCCGCTGGCGACATCCATCAGCCGCAGCCGGTCGGAACCAGCCTCGTTCACCACATAGGCGATCGTCTTGCCATCGTCAGAAATGTCGAACCCGTCGACGTCCCATGTTTCACGTGAAACAGGGCTAAAGGCACCCGAGCGGGGGTCTAGACGGCCCAAGCGCTGGAAATCCGACCCTTGATCGCTGGTGACCCACAACGTGCCATCGGGCGCGATTTCCAGCGCGCCATAGGCGATCTCTGCCGCCGGATTGCCAATCGGAACCATCGCGCCGCTGGCCAGATCGAGCTGGTAGAGATCGACATCCTGCACCGAGTTGTAGTCAGCGACATAGGCGGCGGTATTGCCGGGTGCAAAGGCGATCAGCGCCCAGCCGCCGCCCTGGCTTTCATACACCATGCGCGCGGAGGCCGGATCGCGCGGGTTCATCACGTAAAGATCGGAATCCACCCCGTTGCGCGCGGTTGAGCTATAGGCGACAAGTTCGCCGTCTTTGCTCCAGGCATTCAGACCGTTGCGGCTCTTGCCGTCGGTCAGCAAGGTCAGGCGACCATCTTTCAGCGTGTGAAGCTGAAAATATTCGTCCCCGCCGCGATCCTTGCCCACAATGATGACGTCGCCCTTGCTTGGCGCATAGCCTCCGCTCACCGGCTCGGCTTCGAAACTGATCTGGGTGCGCGCGCCCAGCGGCTGCTCGACCCGGTGGAGCTGGCTGACATTGGCAAAGCGGGTGGAGATCAGCACCGCGCGGGCATTCGGATCCCATCCGGCAAAGCCAGCGCCGCGTGCTTCGAGATAGGGGCGAGCGCGCTCGGCCAAGGCAAGTGGGATCGGCGGCATATCCTCTGCCGTCATCGCGGCGGGGATGGGCACAGCGGGCGCGGCAGGGGCGGCGGTATCTTGAGCAGCAGCAGGAACGGCGGCGCTTGCAAGCAGCAAGGCGGTCAGGCGCAGTGGCAGTCGGGCATGGCGCATCGTTGGCTCTCTCTCCGGTTGAGGAATGGAGAGAGGACTAACCGCGCGCGGCAAAGCAGGCAATGGCGCGCGGTTACTCCGCCGCCTCGGCTGCGGCGGCTGGATCTTCCTCGCGCTGCTCATTCGCCTGCCGCGCCCACATATCGGCATAAAGCCCGCCCTGACCCAGCAGATCGGCATGGCTGCCGCTTTCGACGAGCTGGCCGTGATCCAGCACGATAATGCGATCCGCATCGGCAATCGTCGAAAGCCGGTGCGCAATCGCAATCGTGGTGCGCCCCTTGGCGATCCGCCGCAGCGTGCCAAGGATTTCCTGTTCGGTGCGGCTGTCCAATGCGCTGGTGGCTTCATCCAGCAGCAGGATCGGCGGGTTCTTCACCAGCGTGCGGGCGATGGCGACGCGCTGTTTCTCGCCGCCCGACAGTTTCAGCCCGCGTTCGCCCACCATCGTATCATAACGATCAGGCAGGCGTTCGATCAGCGGGGTCAGCGCGGCATCGCGCGCGGCCTGTTCGATTTGTCGCTGATCCGCGCCCTCCGCCCCATAGGCGATGTTATAGGCTAGGCTTTCGTTGAACAGCACCGAATCCTGCGGGACGATGCCGATTGCTGCGCGCACACTTGCCTGCGTGACTTTGGCAATATCTTCGCCGCCTACCAGCACCCGGCCTTGGGTCGGGTCGTAGAACCGGAACAACAGCCGCCCGATGGTGCTCTTGCCCGCGCCCGAAGGCCCGACGATGGCAAGCGTCGATCCGGCGGGCACTTCGAAGCTGAGGCCGCGCAGGATCGTGCGCCCCGGATCATAGCCAAAACTGACATTGTCGAACGCGACTGTCGGCGTGCGCACGATCAACGCGGGCGCGCCGGGCGCATCCTTCACCTCGATATCGGTGTCGATCAGACGGAACATTTCGGCCATGTCGATCAGGCCCTGCCGGATGGTGCGATAGACCCAGCCCAGCACGTCCAGCGGGCGGAACAGCTGGATCAGATAGGTGTTGACCAGCACCAGATCGCCGACAGTCAAGGTGCCCTTGCTCCAGCCCCACACGGTATAGGCCATCGCGGCTGCCACCAGCCCGTTGGTGATGACCGATTGCGCCATGTTGAGCAGGCCAACCGAGTTTTCCGATTTGATAGCTGCCTCGGCATAGGCACGCGCTGCGTTGGCATAGCGCGCTTCCTCGCGCGCCTCGGCGCCGAAATACTTCACCGTTTCGTAATTCAGCAGCGAATCAACCGCGCGGTGCAGAGCCTTGCCATCAAGGTCATTCATCTCGCGCCGCAATTTGGTTCGCCATTCGGTGATCGCGCGCGTCACCCAGACATAGGCCACCACCGTGACTGCGGTCGCCACGACCAGATCGATCCCGAAATTGATGTAGAAGATGACCCCCACCGCGATCAGTTCGATGATCGTCGGCGCAATGTTGAACAGCAGGAAATACAGCATCTGATCGATGCTTTTCGTGCCGCGTTCGATGATCTTGGTCACCTCGCCGGTGCGCCGCGCAAGGTGAAAACGCAAGGACAGGCGGTGGAGGCGGGCGAACACGTCCTCCGCCAGATTGAGCGTCGCCTGCTGACCGACCCGTTCAAACGCGATATTGCGCAGATTGTCGAAGGCCACCGACGTAAAGCGCCCCAGCGCATAGGCTGCCACCAGCGCCAGCGCGACGCTCAGACCCGCATCGACCGCCCCGCCCCCCGAACCCGACATCGCATCGACCGCGCCCTTATAGGCGAACGGCAGCGCCAGCGTTATCCCCTTGGCCGCCAGCACCAGCACCATCGCCACCGCGATCCGCAGCTTCAGCCCCGGATTGTCGCGGGGCCACAGGTAAGGGAGGAACCGTCGCAGCGTCGCCCAGCTTTCGGCATCACGGGCGCGAATGACGGGATCGGCTGGCTGGTCTTTATCAGGTGGCATGTCGCGCCATCATGTGGGCGCACGGGGCGCATCCCGCAAGGCGCGCGGGCGGTGCGCGGCTTAGAAATCCGACCTGTATTGATTGGCTCGCTTCGCCTCGCGCATCGTCCGGGCGATATCTTGCGGCACGTCGAACAAAACCCGCTTGCGGGCAAAGTCGATCGCCACCCGGTCAAACAGCGCCAGATGCTGCATCCCCAGCGCCAGCACCGGCTTATCGGTAAAGCCGAGCGCTGCAAAAGCCGGGGTATCGGCAAAGGTCAGCGGGACATCGGTAAGCGCCAGGCCCTGAATGCTGAGCGATCGGACGAAAGCCAGTTGGCCGATCAGTTCAACGCCATTGACGTCGGTAGTGACAACCGCTTGCGCGCGTTTGGCCCGGATGCGTTCGCGCAGGGCAATGTTGCCGAGGCTCGACTGCGCGCCGGTGTCGATGATGACGGTCGCACGCACGCCTTCCACCAGCGCATTGGTGATCAAAAGCTGGCCCAGCTCCTGCCGGGCGCGAACGATGATTTCGAACCCGTCACTGCGACCCTTGGCGCTGGCATCCTCGACCGCGATGGTGTGGTTGCGAAAATCGATCACCACGCGGAAATCCTGCAAGGCATCCAGCCCGATGATCCCGTCTGCCCCCACATGTTCGCGCATCAGCACCGGGGCGACGAAATCGGTGAAGCTGTTGCTGCCGAAGTCGATCCGCGCCACATTCGCCAGATCGACAGTGCGGCGGCTGGCCATGCCGACCAGCACCGCCGTTCCGGCCGGCGCAAGGTCAAGCGCGGAGCGGATCTCATGGGTGATCGCGGTCGCCTGGCTGCCGGTATCGATCATGAAGGCAAACGGCCCGGTGCCATTGACCGTCACGGGCAGGGTGAAACGGCGGTAGCGTTCCTGTTCGAGCGCCAGCACCTCGGTCGCAGGATCGATAATCACGGCAGCGACCGCCGATGTCCGGGTTTCCACCGGCGGCGGCGTGTCGGCTGCGGCGGGCGCGGCAGCTGCCAATATTGCGGCCAGCGCGATATTGAACCGCCCAAGCATTGTCATCTCCCATGCGGCGCAGCGCTATGGCCGCGACCGGTGGGGTGAACTTACCACCACTTGGCGTGCGGCCCAAGCGGGGGAAGTCGAATCAAGGAAACCCCCGGTTGATGGCGCGGCACCAATGAATCGCATCCATCTCACTGCTTTGGGGCACTGACCAAGGCCGAAGGGCGCCGATTCCATGTGCATTTTGGGGAAGCGACGCCGCAATCAGGCCAGATTGCAGCCCATGCAATGCCTGATTGGCGCGCTGCAACATCGAAAAAAGCGCGGAAATCTGCGGGTTTTGACCCTGTTTGAAATAAAATTGCAAAAACCCGTTGACCGAATCTGAGGCCGCCCATATATGCCCCTCACCGACGCGGCGCTGACGGCTTCAACCGCCACCGCAACGCTCGGTCGCCAGCATAAACGGATAGCCGGTCCCCCGGTGTAAATCGGGGAAACCATCGCTGTCCGCTATTACTGTCTGGTGGCTCTTTGACATTGTTGGTTTTTGATGAAGGGACATGTGGGCGACGGCGCCCGGTCCGGGGACCTCAAGGCTCCGGTAACCGGTTAATTTATGCCAATGCCACATCCGATGCAGACTCCACGTTTGCCCGGATGATAAGCATGTTCATTCGTATCCATTACGTTTGACAGCAGGTATTGGCTCCTTGCAGCTCATGCCAGACTGGAGGGTGGGGTTTTCCCCATGCTAGTTTGGTGTGTGACACAACTTGAGAGTTTGATCCTGGCTCAGAACGAACGCTGGCGGCATGCCTAACACATGCAAGTCGAACGAGACCTTCGGGTCTAGTGGCGCACGGGTGCGTAACGCGTGGGAACCTGCCTTAAGGTTCGGAATAACAGTGAGAAATTACTGCTAATACCGGATAATGTCTTCGGACCAAAGATTTATCGCCTTTAGATGGGCCCGCGTTGGATTAGCTAGTTGGTGGGGTAAAGGCCTACCAAGGCGACGATCCATAGCTGGTCTGAGAGGATGATCAGCCACACTGGGACTGAGACACGGCCCA
>PHEL01000041.1 GCA_002842925.1 Alphaproteobacteria bacterium HGW-Alphaproteobacteria-14 | reverse complement strand
GGCCAAGCTCAAGTCGGGTTCGAAGGAGCCGGGCAAGATTTCGGCCGGAACCATCACCAACTCGCAGATCAAGGAAATCGCGGAAGCCAAGATGGCTGATCTCAACGCGAATGACATCGATCAGGCGATGAAGATCATCGCCGGCAGCGCCCGCTCGATGGGCCTCGAAGTGGTGGAGGGCTGAACCGATGACCAAGATTACCAAAAAAGCCAAAGTGCTGGCCTCGCTCGACCGCGAAAAGCTTTACAGCGTTGACGAAGCGCTGAGCGTGCTGCGCCAGTACAAGAGCAAGTTCGATGAAACCGTCGAAGTCGCCATGAACCTCGGCGTTGATCCGCGTCACGCCGATCAGATGGTGCGCGGCATGGTGTCGCTGCCTTCGGGCACCGGCAAGGACGTGCGCGTGGCAGTGTTCGCGCGCGGCGACAATGCCGACAAGGCGCTGGCCGCAGGCGCAGACAAGGTCGGCGCTGAAGACCTGATGGAAGACATGCTGGCTGGCAACCTCGACTACGATCGCGTGATCGCATCGCCTGACATGATGGCGGTGGTTGGTCGCTTGGGCAAGACGCTCGGCCCCAAGGGGCTGATGCCGAACCCCAAGCTTGGCACCGTTACCCCCAACGTCGCGCAGGCGGTCAAGGATGCCAAGGGCGGTCAGGTCGAATTCCGCGTTGAAAAGCAGGGCATCATCCATTCGGGCATCGGCAAGCTGAGCTTCTCCGATGATGCGCTGAAGGCCAACTTCAAGGCGCTGACCGAAGCCGTGGTGAAGTCCAAGCCTTCGGGCGCCAAGGGCAAGTATGTGCGCAAGGTCACCGTGACCTCGAGCATGGGCCCGGGCCTCAAGGTTGACCTTTCCGAGGTCGAAGGGGCGTAATTTGTTTGGCCTCAAGCGCCGGCGGGGCCATCCGGCCCCTTGGCTAACGCGCCAGTAGGCGCGACGGCCAGTCGGCCTTGCGAGCCCTGTGGGCTCGTTGGGCGGCAATCGCCTAACAATAATGGGGTCGGAGGCTGTGTGCTTCCGGCCCCTTTGTTCGTGCCGTAGCAACCCTTTGGATCAGTCCTGAGCGTCAGATCCCGCCGGGGGTGCATTGGTGGCCAGCATCAACAAGCCCTTCGATCAGGCTGTCGCAGCAGGTCTTGAGAGCGTCTGCGCTGGTTGACCGCACCACGAAATTGGCCCCCACCCGGCCTTCGCGGAAAAACGGGTATGATCCGATCTGGCAAGCCTCGTGCGCGGCTTCGGTGCGGCGCAGCAGGTCGGCGACTTCGCTTTCGGCAATCCAGCAGCCGATGGTTTCGGTCAGCAACGGAGCGCCGCCTTCCAACTCGCCTGTCAGCGCGTCGAGCATTCCTGCCGTGATATGCGGAACGCCCGCCATCAGGAACAGGTTGCCACGGCGGATGCCGGGCGCGCCTGACATGCGGTTGGGGATCAGTTCCGACCCTTCGGGCACCCGCGCCATCCGCAAGCGGCCTTCGTTCAACCCGCCGCGTGTCGCGTAGTAGCGTTCCAGCAGCGCGCGCGCTTCGGGGTGGACCACCACCGGCACACCCAGCGCGGCGGCAACCGCATCGACGGTGATATCATCATGCGTCGGCCCGATTCCGCCGGTGGTGAACAGGTAATCATAGGCAGCGCGAAGATCGTTCACCGCTGCCACGATTCGGCCTTCCACATCCGGCACCACCCGCACTTCGGCAAGGCGGATGCCCTGCACCTGCAGCCAGCTGGCCACCTGTGCGATGTTCTTGTCATGCGTGCGGCCGGAGAGGATTTCATCGCCGATAACGACAAGCCCGGCGGTCCAGATCTTTTCAGGAGAGGTCATGGCATATCGATTAGGCGCTTCGGTTCTTTGCCTCAAGCGTCCAAAGCAATCCGATCAGGATATGGCCCACGATCGCGTCGCGATCGCAAGGGCGACTGCCCGCTCGCAGCGATGCGACCTTCAGGCCGCAAGAGCGAGGAAATCGCAGCCCGGAGAGGCTGCGCAAATCACTCAGCCGCTTCCAACTGCTCCGCAGCGCCCGTCGCATTCGCTCCCGCCCGCGTGAAGGTCAGGATGCCGTCGGTCAGCGGATCGCGCTTCATCCGCTTGCGATCGACCAGATATTCCTGATTGAGCCGCCACGGATAAGACACCGAATTGCGCGGCATGATGTGTTTGCCGCGCTGGATATAGCCGGACGAGAAATCGAACACGTCATCCTCGGCAATCGCGGCTTCGGCTTCGGGTGTCAGCACCGGGGTGGCGATGGTCGCGCCGGTCTTGCGCATATGTTCGAGCACGCGGCAGACATAATCGGAGTTGATATCCGCGCGCAAAGTCCAGCTGGCGTTCAGATATCCGAACACCACCGCCAGGTTGGGAAGGTTGGAGAACATGCAGCCCTTGTAATAGAACCGCTGGTTGAACGCGACCGGCTCCCCATTCACGCTGATCGCGATCTTCCCCGCCACCGCCAGTTTCAGCCCGGTTGCCGTCACCACGATATCGGCGGGAAGGAATTGGCCATCGGTCAGCCGCACGCCGCCCTTTTCGAAACTGGCGATATGGCCGGTGACGATGTCGGCCTTGCCCGCCTTCATCGCTTCAAACAGATCCTGATCTGGCACCAGACACAGTCGCTGGTCCCACGGATTATACGGCGGGGTAAAGTTGGCCTTGTCGTAATCGGGGCCAAGTGCTTCTTCGATCTTTTCGTAAAGCGCGTCTTTCACCTTCTGCGGATTGTCGCGCGCCATCTTGAAGCTGAAGTCCTGCATCTTGATGTTCTTGAACCGGGTGATCCGGTAGGCGAGTTTTTCGGGCAGGATCTTGCGCAGGAAATTGGCGATCGCATCCTTTGCCGGGCGGGAAAACATCCAGGTCGGCGTGCGTTGCAGCATGGTGACGTGCGCAGCATCTTTGGCCATTGAAGGAACGATCGTCACCGCAGTTGCGCCCGATCCGATCACCACCACGCGTTTGCCCGCATAATCGAGGTCTTCGGGCCAGAATTGCGGGTGGATCACCTGGCCTTCAAATTCGCCGAAATCGAAACCCGGATCGTAAGGTTCATCATAATCGTAATAGCCTGATCCGAGATACAGGAAATTTGCGGTCATGCGGGTGCGCGATCCGTCAGCCAGTTCAATCTCGACATGCCAGCGAGCTTCGTCGTGGCGGAAATCGGCGCTGATTACCTTGTGGCCGAACCGCATATGCTGGCGGATGCCGCGCTCATCGACGATGCGGTCAAGGTAGTCGAGGATCGCGGGCGCATCGGCGATCGACTTTTCATGCCGCCACGGTTCGAAATCAAACCCCAGCGTGTGCATATCGCTATCCGAACGGATGCCTGGATAGCGAAACAGATCCCACGTTCCGCCCAGATTATCGCGCCGATCGACGATGGCGTAGCTGTGATGCTGGGCCTTTGATTCCATATGGGCAGCCATGCCGATCCCGGAAATACCGGCACCAACGATCAGCACATCGAAATCTGGTGGTGTTGCAAGCATGACAGGCCATCTCTCCCTTATTGACACCAATGTAACCACAGGCGTCGCGCAAAAGCGAGTCTTGAATGGCATTCTGCAACTGACTTTTGGGTGACGCAGGCGGGCCGAGGCGCTAGGCGCGCGCGCATGAGAATTTTGCTGCGTCTGTCTGGCCCCTTGGCCGTTCTAATCTTCGCTGTGCCGCTTGCCGCTCAGGCTGATGATGGTCTGAGCGAGGAGCCTCGTCCGGAAATCATCGTTACCGGGCGCGGGCTTGATCCGGCGTTGTCGACCAGCATCTACGCCACCACCACGCTGGAACGCGATGTGATTATCGCAAGCCCGTCTGGCCGGATCGAGGATGTGCTGCGCGGCGTCGCAGGATTTCAGCAGTTCCGCCGTTCGGACAGCCGTTCATCCAACCCCAGCGCCCAAGGCGTCACGCTGCGGGCGCTGGGCGGCAATGCCACCAGCCGCGCGCTGGTGCTGCTTGACGGGGTGCCGATTGCCGATCCGTTCTTCGGTTTTGTCCCGTTGTCGGCGATTGCCCCTGAAACGCTGGGCACAATCCGGGTGATGCGCGGCGGCGGTTCCGGGCCGTTCGGTGCAGGCGCGCTGGCAGGCACGATCGAGCTGGAGAGCGCCGATCCGGGGCGCGCCGGACCGCTGCTTGCCAGCGCGGCGATCAACACCCGCGCCGAAAGCGAAGTGAGCGGTGTGCTGACCCAGCGGCTGGGTCGCGGGTTTGCTGTGGCCAGCGGGCGCTGGGACAGAGGGCAGGGGTTCTTCACCACGCCCGCCGACCAACGCATTCCCGCAACGGCCCGCGCAGCGTTCGATAGCTGGAATGCCGCGGTTCGCGCGGTCGCTCCGCTGACGGAAACGGTCGAGCTGCAAGCCCGCGTGGCCGCGTTCCGCGATTCGCGCACGCTGCGTTTCGAAGGCGCGGATTCGACCAGCGAAGGCGAAGAGGCCAGCCTGCGCATTGTCGGGCGCGGGGCATGGCAGTTCGATGCGCTGGCCTATGTCCAGGCGCGCGATTTTACCAACGTGGTGATTAGTTCGACCCGCTTTACCCCGACGCTTGACCAGCGCGCCACGCCGTCAACCGGGGTGGGCGGCAAGTTCGAACTGCGCCCGCCGCTGGCAGAGGCACACGATATCCGCATCGGCGCCGATTATCGCCGCGCCGATGGGGAATTGCAGGAGGACGCGATCAGCGCCTTTACCGGACTTGTTACAGAACGCCGCCGCGCGGGCGGGGCGACTGCCAATCTCGGGCTGTTTGTCGAAGATGACTGGCAGATCGGCCCGCTGCTGGTCAACGGCGGGCTGCGCGCGGATCGCACCAGCATCACCGGCGGATTTTTCCGCGCAGTCGATTCTGCCGGGGTGCCGGTCAATGCGATCAGCGCGCCTGACCGGTCGGACTGGGCGGTAAGCTGGCGCGCGGGCGCGTTGTTCTATGCCACCCGGCGGTTGGATATCCGAGCGGCGGCCTATACCGGACTGCGCCTGCCGACCCTTAATGAACTCTACCGCCCGTTTGTGGTGTTCCCGGTGGTGACCCAGGCCAATGCCGCGCTGGAGAATGAACGGCTTGAAGGGTTCGAGGTGGGGCTGGACTGGCAGCCGATCAATGCGCTGGCGCTGTCGCTCACCGTGTTCGACAACGAGGTCGAAAACGCCATTGCCAATGTGACCATCGCCCCCAACCTGCGCCGCCGCGAAAACCTGCCCGCGATCACCGCGCGCGGGGTCGAGGCGAGCCTTGCGGCCAAATTCGGCGCGGTCAGCATTGATGGTTCGCTGGCCTGGACCGATGCCGAGGTGCGAGGTGAAGGCGCGTCGCTTGATCTTGACGGGAAACGTCCGGCGCAGACCCCTGAATTCGCCGCGTCGGTCACGCTTGGCTGGCAGCCTGCGCCCGGATGGAGGGTGGCGGGAACGCTGCGCCACGTTGCTGCTCAATTCGAGGATGATCGCGAGGCTGATCGGTTGGCGCCGGCCACAACACTGGACGCATTTCTCACCGCGCCGCTCGCCGGGGCGCTATCAATTGTGGTGCGGGCCGAAAATTTGACGGACGAGACAATCATCACCCGTAATCAGGGAGGATCGATCGATCTGGGCGCGCCGCGTACCGTGTGGCTGGGTTTACGCTACGGCTTCTGACCTTGTTTGCGGCAATGCACTATTATTACGTTTGTGAACTTTCCTTTGCAATTATACTGCGCCGCAGCAGAGTATGTTGCATTTTTGCTACTGTTAATGAGAGGTTTGTTTGCGACGCTTGTGAGCGCGCGGGGGCCTGACAGGTTTCATCTCACAACCTCAAGATCGGCGCGAAGACCGGCTGGGGTGGATAGAGGGAGACACTGATGCGCAAGTTTGCAGCCTTTGCTGGCGGCCTGATGGCCTGCAGTTCGCTTACTACCCCCGCCTTTGCTCAGGACGTGGCCGAAGATGCTCCGGCCGTGCGGGACGGCAACGTCATCATCGTGACCGCTACCCGCCGCGCGCAGGATGTGCAGGACATTCCGCTGGCGGTGACCGCGATTTCGCCAGAACAGCTCGACAATCAGGGCGTGGTCAACATCCAGCAGATCACGGCGCTCGCGCCAAGCTTCAGCAGCAGCCAGGCGCAGTTGGCGTCAGGCTCGGTCGTGCTGCGTGTGCGCGGGGTTGGAACAACCTCGAACAATATCGGCTTTGAAAGCGCGGTCGGCATCTTCATCGATGGCGCGTACCAGTCGCGCCCGGGCGTCGCGTTGAACGAATTCGTCGATGTCGAACGGGTCGAAGTGCTGCGCGGTCCGCAGGGCACGCTGTTCGGCCGCAACACCTCGGCTGGCGCGCTCAACGTCACCAATGTTCGCCCCGACGTGACCGAATTCGGCGGCTTCGTGAATGCTGGCTATGGCAATTTTGACGAAGTCAGCGTGCAAGGCGCCATCAATGTGCCGATCGTCAAGGATACGGTCGCACTGCGCGTGACCGGCGCCTTTCGCGAGCGTGACGGGTTCCTGACTGTGGCTGATCGCAACGGAACCGAAATTGGCGATACCAATGATGTCGATCAGTGGCTGGTACGCGGTCAGATCGGCTGGGATACCGACAGCGGGTTGCGCGGCCGGATCATCGTCGATTATTCGAACAGCCAGTCAAGCTGCTGCGGCGCGATTGAACTCTATCAGTCACCGTTGGTGACCGGCGGGGCCTTTGCCGCTGTCGGGCTTGGCGCGAACGGTGGCAATGGTCAGCCTTCGGTATCGACCACACCGCGCGATCAGGGTGCATTTGAACAGGCGCTCAACAACCGCGTCGTGTCGGCCAATTTCGCCCCGGTTGCGGATATCGACAATTACGGTTTGACCGGCGAACTGGAATTCCCGTTGTCGGACAATGCCGATCTGATCTTCATCGGCTCCTACCGCAAATATGAAAGCTTCGAACACTACGATTCGGATTTCACCGGGCTCGATATATTCAATGTCGATGCGCTTAATCTCGACATCGAAACCTGGACTGCCGAACTGCGGCTTCAAGGCGAAGCCTTTGGCGGCAAGCTCAACTACATGGTCGGCGGCTTCTATTCCGACGAAACGCTCGACCAGTCGGTCAGCTTCTCGCTGGGACAGGATTTCGGTGAGAATGTTGGCGCGCTGTTGTTCGTGCCGACCGGCGGTGCGCTTGGCCCAAATCCGCTGACGGTGTTCACCGGCGTTGATCCCGCGGGCACCAACAATACCAACCGGTTCCAGCAGGATGCCAAAAGCTACGCGATCTTCACGCACAACTCGTTGGAAATCGCCACCGGGCTCGAACTGACGTTGGGTGCGCGCTATTCGTGGGAAGATAAATCGGGTGACTTCACCCAGACAGCCGTCAACAACCAAATCTGCCCCGCGGTGCTGGGTGCTCTGGGCGGGGTTCCTGGCCCGTTGCAGCCTGCCTTTGTCGGTCTGGGCTGTTTCGGCTTTACCGCTCCGGCTGATCTGCCACAGGCAGCCGTATTGCCGCTGCCCCGCACGTTCCAGTCGAAGTTCAACGACGAAGAACTGATCTACACCGCCAAGCTGGGGTATGAAATCAGTCCCTCGGTCAATACCTATGCCAGCTTCACTCACGGTTATAAGGCGGGCGGGATCAATCTTGATACCACCGCTGCTGTCGGCGGCGCGGAACCAAGCTTCCTTTCGGAAGAGGTCGATGCCTATGAAATCGGGCTCAAGGGCCAGACAGCCAATGGTGATTTGACGGTCAATGTCGCGGGATTCTATGAAAAGTTCACCAATTTCCAGGTGCTCGAATTCACCGGAACCGCGTTTGAAACCTTCAACGTGCCCAAGGCCGATACGAAAGGCGTCGAAATCGAAGGGCTGTTCCGGCCCAATGACGAACTGACCTTCAATTTTGGCGCGACCTTCCTTAAGGCGAGCTACCCCGATGATTGCGCCGGTACGCAGACATCGGTGCAGGTGGTGGCGTTGTGCGGCTATGATCTGACCAACGCACCCAAGATCGTCGCTCTGATTGGCGCATTGTGGGAAAAGCCGATCAACGCTTCGACCGAAGTGTTCCTGTCGGGTCAGGTGCGGATGGAGGATGATCAGCGCACCTCGACCCAGGCGATCATCCTGCCCGACGCTGCCGAAATCGCGGCTGCGGGCGGCCTGCAGCAGGCAATCGATGCCGCGCCACCGATCATCGCTGATGTTCAGGATGGCAAAGCCTTCGTGAACCTGCGCGGCGGGCTGCGGTTTGCCGGCGGGAAGTATGCGATCGAAGGCTGGGTCACGAACCTCACCAATGAAGTTGTGCGCGGGGTGACCTTCAACACCACCTTGCGCGGCAGCGGCGCGGCCAATTCACGCTCGGCCTTTGTCCTGCCGCCGCGCCAATACGGGGTGACGTTGCGCGCCAAGTTCTAAGGGCAAGCGGCTTCGGCCAACAAAAAGGGGCGGCTCGATGGTTCGAGCCGCCCCTTTTTATTGTTGATCCTGCTGCCAGAACGGTCGCTTTATCGACCGCAAGGGTGACTGCCCGCCCGCAGCGGGGCCGCAGCGTAGCGGAGGCCGTCCAGCGAGGACGCACCCGCGGAGGCGGGTGCGCAAAACAAACTACATGCTCCTCGCGATCAGCATCTTCATCACTTCGTTCGATCCGCCGAAGATGCGCGTGATGCGGGCATCGCGATACATCTTGGCAATCGGATATTCGTTGATGTAACCTGCGCCGCCATGCAGTTGCAGGCACTTGTCGACGACTTCGCCTTGCAGTTCGGTCACCCAGTATTTCGCCATCGACGCAGTGGCGACATCAAGCTCGCCCCTGAGCAGTTTGGCGATGCAATCATTGACAAACACCCGCGCCGCCGTGCCGCGCGCCTTGAGGTCGGCCAGCACGAACTGGGTGTTCTGGAAATCCCAGATCGTCTGCCCGAAGGCTTTGCGCGATTTCACATATTCGACCGTCGTGTCGAGCGCCTTTTCGATCCCCGTGGCCGCGCCGATGGCGATCACCAGGCGTTCCTGCGGCAATTCGCCCATCAGCTGATAGAAGCCCTTGCCCTCAACCCCGCCGAGCACGTTTTCGGCCGGTACGAAGACATTGTCGAAAAACAGTTCTGACGTATCCGCTGCATCAAGCCCGATCTTGTCGAGTTTTTTGCCGCGCTGGAACCCTTCGGCGCCTTCGGTTTCCAGCAGCATCAGCGAAATGCCCTTGGCCCGTTCGTTCGGGTTGGTCTTGGCGACAACCACGATGAAATCGGCGGTTTGACCGTTCGAGATATAGGTCTTGGCTCCGTTGATGCGGTAGCCATTGCCATCGCGCAGGGCGGTGGTGGTGATCGCCTGAAGGTCGCTGCCCACACCCGGCTCGGTCATTGCAATCGCGCTGACCAGTTCGCCGCTGACGAGCTTGGGCAGGTATTTCAGCTTCTGTTCCTCGGTGCCGTGGCGCACCAGATAGGGCAGAATGATCGTATTGTGCAAACTGGCGGCGAACCCATCAACGTCGTGTTTGGACTGCTGATCGATCACCACCAGATCATGCCGGAAATCGCCGCCGTGGCCGCCATATTCGGTCGGCACACTGACGCCGAGCAGGCCTGCTGCCCCCGCTTCGCGCCAGAATTCGCGTTCCACCATGCCATCGTCGCGCCACTGCTGGACGCGCTTTTGCGGGGCGTGCTGCTGATAGAATTTGCCGACTGCATCAGCGAAAATGGCGATTTCTTCTTCTTCCATGAAGGCCGGTTGCGGCACATTGATGACGGGCATTTCTCTCTCCCTGTGATACCAGAATTGTGATCCCAAATGGTCGGGTGGCTCCCCCTGATCCCCCGGAAATGTTTCGCGTGAAACATTGGGCTAGCGGGGTCTAGGGCGGGTCTAGGCAGGGTCTGGGACGACCAGGCAAAGTAGGACTTCCCGCCGCAGGTGACGAAACCGGTGCTTACTTCCCCGTCCAGTTGGGTTTGCGCTTTTCAGCGAAGGCCGCCGCGCCTTCGCGCGCATCATGGCTGACGAAAACCGGGCCAATCAACTGCCCCTGCTTGGCGTAGCGATCTTCCATCGCCCAGCCGCGCGATTGCTTCATCACCTGTTTCGACACCTTCACCGCCAGCGGGCCGTTGGCCGCAATCCTGGCGGCAAGCGCCTTGGCCGCGTCAAGCGCCGGGCCTTCGGTGACTTCGTTGATCAGGCCGAGTTGATAGGCCCGTGTCGCCCCGATGAAATCGCCGGTCAGCGCCAGTTCCAGCGCGATGCGTTCGGGGATCTGATCGGGCAGCATCATCACCCCGCCCGCAGCGGCCACCAGCCCGCGTTTCACTTCGGGGATGCCGAACTTCGCATTGGCATTGGCGACGACGAGATCGCACGCGATCATCAGTTCCAGCCCGCCTGCCAGCGCATAACCTTCCACCGCCGCGATCAGCGGTTTGGCGGGCGGGGCCTGCACCACGCCGCCGAACCCGCGCCCTTCGACGCTGGGGGTTTCGCCGCGCAGGAAGCCTTTCAGATCCATGCCCGAACAGAAAGTTCCGCCCGCGCCGGTAATGATGCCGACGCGCAGATCATCTTCGGCGTCGAGGCGATCCATCGCCGCCGCGATTCCTTCGGCGGCCGCCTTGGTCATCGCGTTCTTGGCTTCGGGACGGTTGATGGTGACGATCAGGATGCCGTCCTGAACTTCGGTCAGCACTTCGGGGGGGGTATTTTCGGCCACGGCTGTCTCCCTATTGATTTTAGCATTGCGAATTGAAACTCAATTCTTGTGCAAGTGGTGGAGCCGGTTTACCAACACGTCAACCGCAATTTCGCTACATCGGAAGAGGATCACCATGGCTGAGGCATATATCATCGACGCAGTGCGCACCCCGCGCGGGATTGGCAAGCAGGGGAAAGGCGCGTTGGCGGCGCAGCATCCGCAGCATCTGGCCGCCACCGTGATGAAGGCAATTGCGGCGCGTAACCACCTCGACACCAGCACAGTCGATGACGTGATCTGGTCGGTTTCGACGCAGGACGGGATGCAGGCGGGCGATCTGGGCCGGATGGCTTCGCTTGATGCGGGCTATGACATCACCTCGTCGGGCACCACGCTTGACCGGTTCTGCGGCGGCGGGATTACCAGCGTCGCGCTGGCATCGGCGCAGGTGATGAGCGGGATGGAAGATTGCATCGTCGCTGGCGGCACCGAGATGATGAGCCTGACGTCCGCAATGGCGCAGGAGAAAATGCGCGCGGGGCTGAAACCGCCGATGATGGGCAGCTATAATGAACGGCTCCAATCGGTGCACCCGCAATCGCATCAGGGCATTTGCGGCGATGCGATTGCCAGCATGGAAGGCTTCACCCGCGAAGATCTGGACGCGGTCGGTTATCGTTCACAGCAACGCGCCGCCGAAGCGATGGCAGCGGGCCGATTCGCCAAGTCGGTGGTGCCGGTGGTGGCGGATGATGGCACCGTGCTGCTCGACCATGACGAATACCCGCGTCCGCAGACGACGATGGAAGACCTCGCCAAGCTCGACCCGGCCTTTCCCAAGATTGCCGACGTGCCTTTGGATGCGAACGGCACCACCTTTCGCAAGCTGATCAACCAGAAATATCCTGACCTCGACATTCAGCATTTCCACCATGCGGGCAATTCTTCGGGCGTGGTTGATGGTGCGGCGGCGGTGCTGATTACCAGCAAGGATTACGCGCAAAAGCACGGGTTGAAGCCGCGTGCGCGCATCGTCGCCACAGCCAACATGGGCGATGATCCCACGCTGATGCTCAACGCGCCCGTCCCTGCGGCCAGGAAGGTGCTGGCCAAGGCGGGCCTCACGGTGGACGATATCGACCTGTTCGAAATCAACGAAGCCTTCGCCGTCGTCGCAGCGAAATTCGTGCGCGATCTGGGGCTGGATTGGGACAAGGTCAACGTCAACGGCGGGTCGATTGCCTTGGGTCATCCGATTGGCGCGACGGGGTCGATCCTGATCGGCACCATCGTTGATGAACTGGAAGCGCGCGGCGGGCGCTATGGCCTGGTGACGATGTGCGCGGCGGGCGGAATGGCCCCGGCGATCATCGTTGAACGGGTCGATGGCTTTGTCGACTAAGGTGCCTGACTCCACCCCGGTCATCATCGGGGTTGGGCAGTATTCGGAGAGGGTTGGCGAGCCGGGCTACGGTGCCCTGTCCTACATGGATCTGGGCGGACGGGCGCTGGCGGCGGGAATCGCGGATTCGGGTGCGAGCGGAGACGTGGCTGATGCCATCGACACGCTCGCCGCGATCCGCGCGTTTGAAATGTCGCGCCCGGATCGCACGCCCCCGTTTGGCGCGGCAAACAATGTGCCGCGCGCGCTGGCGAAGCGCGTGGGTGCCAACCCGGCGCGCGCGATCCTCACCACCACCGGCGGGCAGAGCAATCAGCAATTGGTGGGCGAATTTGCGGCAGCGATCGCGGCGGGGGAAAGCCAATGCGCGGTGATCGTGGGATCGGAAGCGATCTCGACCGTGCTGGCGCTGTCGGCCAAGGGCGAGGTGCCTGACTGGTCGGAAGAAGTGGGCGGCGATTTTGAAGATCAGGGTTTCGGGGTCGAGGAACTGCTCGAACCCGCGCTGTTCGCCCACGGCGCGAGCGGGGCAATCCCGCTTTATGCGCTGGCGGAGAATGCGAGACGGCACAAGCTGGGCATGGGGCTGGAGGAATACCGGCTTGAGATCGGCAAGCTGTTCGCGCCCTTCACCCGTGTGGCCGCTGCCAACCCGCATTCCGCCGCCCCGGTGGAACGCAGCGCCGAGGAATTGGCAACAGTGACGGAGCGCAACCGCATTGTCGCTGAGCCTTACCCGCGCATGACGGTGGCGCGCGATCAGGTGAATCAGGCCGCCGCGATCATCGTGGCGAGCGCCGGGCTGGCGCGCGCGCTGGGCGTGCCCGAGGCCAAGTGGGTGCATATCCACGCCGTTACTGCCGCAACCGAATTGAAACTGTCGCAGCGGCCCGACCTGTCGGCCAACCCGGCCTCCATCGCCAGCGTGGAAGCGGCCTTGGCGCGGGCGGGGAAGGGCATGGCGGACATCGCCTATATCGATTTCTATTCGTGCTTCGCGATCCCGGTGTTCAACCAATGCGACCACTTCGGCCTGAGCGTGGACGATCCGCGCGGGTTGACGCTGACCGGCGGGTTGCCGTTTTTTGGCGGGGCGGGGAATAATTACTCGGCTCATGCCATCGCCGAAGCCGTGCAGCGGGTGCGCGCTGACCGGGGTAGCTTCGCGCTGGTGGGGGCCAATGGCGGGTGGATGAGCAAATATGCGACCGGCATCTATTCGTGCCTGCCCGCCGATTGGTCTGCGGGTGACCGCTTTGCCAAACTGCCCAAGGCGGCCAACGCCGTCCCCGTGGCTGACGCGCCGTTCGATCGCGCCATAGTGGAAACCTACACCATCAACCGCGCCCCCAATGGCGATGAGGCAATATTCATCGGGCGCAATACGGCGGGCGAGCGGGTTTGCGGCAATGCCGACCTGACCGATCCCGCAACCGCAGCGGCGTTTGAAGGCGGCGCGCCGTTTGGTGCGCAGTTGGCGGTGGTGCGCGATGAGCATGGGCGCAGCATCGGGCGGATCATCTAGCGCACAGCCACCCTTGCGCGAATCGCTGCCTTCGGGTAACTGGTTTCAATTGAAACTAATTGTTTACCGCAAGGGATTGCCGCGATGAATGTCCAGACTACCGACCTGTTTGAAAACCCCGTGGGCCTCGACGGGTTCGAATTCGTCGAGTTCTGCGCAGCCGAAAAGGGCGTGCTGGAACCGGTGTTCGCCGCGATGGGCTTCACCCGCGTGGCGCAGCACCGGTCGAAAGACGTCGACTTGTGGCGGCAGGGCGGGATCAATCTGATCGCCAACTACGAACCGCGCAGCGCCGCGTGGTATTTCGCGCGTGAACACGGTGCGGCGGCCTGCGGGATGGCGTTCCGGGTGCGCGACGCGGCCAAGGCCTATGCCCACCTGATCGCCCAAGGGGCAGAACCCGTCGCCAACGAACCCGGCCCGATGGAACTGCGCATCCCGGCCATTCGCGGCATCGGCGGCGCGATTTTGTATCTGGTTGATCGCTATGCCGATACGGGCAACGGCCTCACCATCTATGACATCGATTTCGAATATCTCCCCGGTGTTGATCCGCATCCGGTGGGCGCGGGCTTCCACACCATCGATCACCTGACCCACAATGTTTATACCGGGCGGATGAAATACTGGGCGGACTATTACGAGAGCCTGTTCAACTTTCGCGAGATCCGTTTTTTCGACATCAAGGGTGAATATACCGGCCTCACGTCCAAGGCGCTGACCGCGCCCGATGGCAAGATCCGCATCCCGCTGAACGAGGAAGGAGAAGGCGGCAAGGGCCAGATCGACGAGTTCCTCAAAGCCTTCAACGGCGAAGGCATCCAGCACATCGCGCTGATCTGCGATGATCTGCTGGCGTGCTGGGATCGGTTGAAGGCGCTGGGCGTCCCGTTCATGACCGCACCGCCCGCGACCTATTACGCGATGCTCGATGAGCGCCTGCCCGGCCACGGCGAGGATGTGGACGCGCTCAAGATGCGCGGCATTCTGCTCGATGGCACCACCGAAGGCGGCCAGCCCCGGTTGCTGTTGCAGATTTTTGCGCAGGCGCAGGTCGGCCCGGTGTTTTTCGAATTCATCCAGCGCAAGGGTGATGACGGCTTTGGCGAGGGCAATTTCAAGGCGCTGTTCGAAAGCATGGAACGCGACCAGATCATCCGCGGCGTGTTGAACGTTGAGGAACCTGCAGAGTAGTTTGCTTCGTCATTGCGACGAGCCGCAGGCGACGCGGCAATCCATGGTCTGACATTTCAATATCGGTCAGACCTGTCCATGGATTGCTTCGCCTTCGGCTCGCAATGACGAGAGGAGAGGAATGAGCATGACCAACCACCCCGTCGCCGGCATCCACCACGCCGCCTATCGCTGCCGCGATGCAAAGGAGACGGTGGAATGGTATGCCCGCGTGCTGGGCATGACCTACACCACCGCCTTTGCCGAAGATCATGTGCCGTCAACCGGCGAATATGATCCCTACATGCACATCTTCCTTGACGCGGGGAACGGCAATATCATCGCCTTTTTCGAACTGCCGAACCAGCCGGAAATGGGCAAAGATCCCAACACACCCGCGTGGGTGCAACACATCGCACTGCGGGTGCCCGACATGCCTGCGCTGCTGGCGGCCAAGGCGCATATCGAAGCGCAGGGCGTGGACGTGCTCGGCCCGACGCATCACGGCATTTTCCAGTCGATCTATTTCTTCGATCCCAACGGGCACAGGCTCGAACTTGCCGCAGATATCGGCACGGCGGATCAATATGCCGAACTCGCCCGCGTCGCGCCGCTGATGCTCGATGAATGGTCGCAGACGAAGAAAGCGCCGCGCCACGCCGACTGGCTGCACGAAATCGCCCGCGCCGAGCACGCGGCGAAAGGCTGACGTGCTCCTCCCATCCCGCGTGTGGGAGGGGTTGGGGATGGGCCTCTGCCTCTTTTGATCCAGCGCAAAGCGCCTGCGCCGCAACTCCCCCACCTTGGCACCATCCAGAGGGGGGAGTCGGCCCATGCGCATTCTGTTCGTTCATCCCAATTACCGTTCCGGCGGGGCCGAGATTGCCGGGACCTGGCCGCCCGCATGGGTCGCCTATCTCTCCGGGCCGTTGCGCCGCGCCGGCTTTGACGACATCACCTTCATCGACGCGATGACCGAAGGCATATCGGACGAGGAACTCGCCCGGCGCATGGTCGAATTGCAGCCCGATTTCGTCGGCGTCACCGCGATCACCCCGTCGATCTACGCAGCCGAACGCGTGCTGGAACTGGCCGCGCTGCACGTGCCCAAGGCGGTGCGGGTGCTGGGCGGGGTGCACGCCACCTTTATGTTCCAGCAGGTGCTCGCCGAAGCGCCGCATATCGATGTGATCGTGCGCGGCGAGGGGGAGAATATCGCGGTCGAGCTGTGCACCGCGATTGCCGAGGGTCGCTGGCCGCAGGATCGCGCCACGATCCGCGGCCTTGCCTTCCGTGACGGCGACCGGATCATCGCCACCGAAGCTGCCGGAACGATCAAGGATATGGCGACGATCAAGCCCGACTGGGATGTGCTGAACTGGAGCCAGTATATCTACATCCCGCTCGGCACCCGCGTCGCCATCCCCAATCTCGCGCGCGGTTGCCCCTTCACCTGCTCGTTCTGCTCGCAATGGAAGTTCTGGCGCGATTACCGGGTGCGCGATCCCAAGGACGTGGTCGACGAGATTGAGGAGCTGCACGAGAAACACGGCGTCGGCTTCTTCATCCTCGCGGACGAGGAACCAAGCATCAACCGCAAGAAATTCGTCGAGTTCTGTCAGGAACTGATTGATCGTGGTCTGCCCGACAAGGTGAAATGGGGCATCAACACCCGCGTCACCGACATCTATCGCGACCGCGATCTGCTGCCCTTCTACCGCAAGGCGGGGCTCGTCCACGTCAGCCTTGGCACCGAAGCCGCAGCGCAGATGAAGCTCGACCGGTTTAACAAGGAAACCAAGGTCGAGGAGAACAAGGAAGCCATCCGCCTGCTGCGTGAGGCCGACATCTTCACCGAGGCGCAGTTCATCGTCGGGCTGGATAACGAGACGCCCGAGACGCTCGAGGAAACCTATCAGATGGCGTGGGACTGGCAGCCCGATCTTGCCAACTGGGCGATGTACACGCCGTGGCCCTTCACCCCGCTGTTCGAGGAGTTGAAGGACAAGGTCGAGGTGCACGATTTCTCGAAATACAATTTCGTCACCCCGATCATGAAACCCGCCGCGATGGAGCGGGGCGAACTGCTTGACGGGGTGATGAAGAACTACCGCCGGTTCTACATGAAGAAGGCGTTGTTTCACTATCCGTGGCGCGGGACTGGCTTCCGTCGGCGCTATCTGCTGGGGTGCCTGTGGGCCTTCCTGCGCGCCGGGTTCAAGCGGACCTTCTACGATCTCGGCAAGGCGGGATACTGGGGGCCGCAGACGGCGAAGAAGGTGGAATTCCACTTCGATGAAAGCCGCGCCCACACGCTGGCTGCCGCGACCGACTGGGAAACCAATGCCGACAAGGCCGCCATGGCCAAGGAACGGCGCGAGGCGGTGCGCGCGCAGATGAAGCAGCGGGGTGATGCCCGCCGGCGGGACAGGATCGATGTCGAGTGAGGCACGCATCCTCCCTCGCCGCCGCCCCGGAGCGCCTCAACGCGCCCTGATCGGGCCGAACGCGGTGCTGCAGGCGGTGCGGGTGATGGAGGAACGCCTCGGCCGGGCGGCGACCCGTGCAGTGCTGGTCGATGCGCAGATCCATGTCTTGCCGACCGGCGAGCACATGATCCCCGAAGTGCAGGCGCTGCGGCTCCACCGCTGGCTGGCGCTGCACGAGCCGCTGGGCTGCTTCACCATCGCCGAGGAAGCGGGCGCGCGCACGGCCGACTACATCATCGCCACCCGCATCCCGAAAGCGGCCGTGTGGCTGCTGCGCCGCCTGCCCGCGCTGCTCGCCGCGCCTGTACTGATGGCGGCGATCAGGAAACACGCGTGGACTTTCGTGGGGGCGGGGGCGTTCCTGCCGCAGGGGGCATGGCGCTTCACCATCGACCGGTCGGAGGCGCATGACACCATGATGCCGCCCGACAGTCTGTTCCTCTGGTACGCGGCGGTGTTTACCCGGCTTTATTGCGAGCTGGTCTCCCGCGATTGCACCTGCCGGATGATCGAGCCGGACGCGCCTTGCGAGCCTTCGCGTAGCTATCGCATCGACCGGGGCTAGCGCCCGCGCTTGCTATCCTGTTCGCGCTTCTGGTGGTGCAGTTTTTCGACATCGACCAGTTCGGCGCGGGCCTTCATCCACGTGATGCCGCCCACCGTCCAGATCAGCATGCCGCCGATAAACAGCGCCATGCCCTTGGCAAAGCCCGCGCGGCACGATGTTGAAGTTGAACGCGCTGCGGCGATACATCACGAACGGCTTGTCTTCTTCACGCATCGCCTGCTCCTTCGCTGGCCGTGCCGGACGGACGGCCCCGTCGCGGCGTTTCGCTGCGTCCCACCTTTACCCCGCGCCGCGCCAGTGCCTCGCGCAGCAGCACTTCGATCTCGGCATTGACGCTGCGCAGGTCAGCATCCGCCGCGCGTTGAAGCGCATCGTGAAGCGCCGGATCGAGGCGCAGGGCAAAGGCTTTCCTGGCGGACATGGTACGATCAGTAGAGCGAACCTGCGTTGACCACCGGCTGGGTGTCACGCTCGCTGCACAGCACCACCATCAGGTTGGACACCATCGCCGCGCGGCGCTCGTCATCAAGCTCGACGACGTTTTTCTCGGAGAGCTGGGTCAGCGCCATCTCGACCATCGTCACCGCGCCTTCGACCAGCTTCTTGCGCGCACCGATCACCGCTTCGGCCTGCTGGCGGCGCAGCATCGCGCCGGCGATTTCCGGGGCATAGGCAAGGTGGGTGAGACCGCATTCGTCGACCGTGATCCCCGCGACCGCCAGCCGCTCGATCAGCGCGGCGCGCAGTTCCACGCCCACTTCCTCGTGGTTGCCGCGCAAAGTCACTTCGAGATGTTCGATATCATCATAGGGGTAGCGAGAACCGATTGATCGCACTGCGGCTTCGATCTGTGCATCGACGAATTCGCGGTAATCATCGACATCGAACAGTGCCTGCGCCGTATCGGTAACGCGCCAGACGACCTGCGCGGCCATTTCAATCGGGTTGCCGCGTGCGTCGTTGACCTTGATCTTTTCCGAGATGACATTGTTGGCGCGCACCGCGATTTTCTTGCGTGTCAGCCACGGCAGCACCCAGCGCAGGCCTTCGCTGCGGTCAGTGCCCTTATACGCGCCGAACAGCTGGATCGCGGCGGCTTCGTTGGGGTTGATCATGTAAAACCCGGTGAGCACCAGAACGCCGATCACACCGGTGATAATCGCACCAACCAGACGCAGCTTATCCGGAACGTCAGGGGTCATCGCGCTGATAAACAGCCACACCGCCGCGATCACCAACACCAGCGAAACCAGCAGCATCATATAACCGCTCTGTGTCGCCGCCGGGGTTTCCCGGCTGCGATTGAGGGCAGGGGTATCAGCAATTGCCATGACGAATTCTCCGATTCGATATAATTATGATATCATATTTATATCAGGATGCGCGGCGGTCAAG
>PHEL01000040.1 GCA_002842925.1 Alphaproteobacteria bacterium HGW-Alphaproteobacteria-14 | reverse complement strand
ATCGCGAACCATGATTTGCATAAAAGCCAACTACCTCAATCTTGAAACGCCAGAGCCCGCCCGATTCTCGCGGGGATACGCGGTCAATTTCCACTGAAAAGCGGGCGATTCCCACAAGGGACCGCCCTGATTACGGCGTCCCGATAGTCCAACACCACCCGAAACGCAAGCCGCCAGCGACGCATCAGCGCAGAATCGCCGTTTCTCTGCGCTTGTCAGGCCCAGCCCTGCTAGGCAGAGCGCGCGCGCATCGCTAAGAGCCTTGGCGATGAACCCTTCTGCACTTTCTCCATTCGCCGCATCGACGCTGGTCGCCTCTGGCGGCGCTGCTGGCGCGCTGGCCCGATATCAGCTCGGCCGCGCGGTGACGCACCTCGCCGGGCCGAGCGGCGCTTTCCCGTGGGGGACGCTGACGGTAAACCTTCTCGGCAGCCTTGCGATGGGGGCGCTGCTCGGCTGGCTCGCGCGAGGGAGCGTATCGACCGAAACGACAGAGACCATGCACCTGCTGATCGGCATCGGGCTGCTCGGCGGGTTTACGACATTCAGCGCTTTCAGTTCTGAATTGGTAGCGATGATTCATCGCGGGCAGATTTTGCTGGGCCTTGCCTACGGCTCAGCCTCGCTGATCGCAGGTATGGCAGCGATTATCGTCGGCCTCATCATTGCGCAGAGCGCGTCATGACCGGAGCGACAGACAACGTCCGCCAGTTCACCGTCAGCGAGGATGACGACGGCATCCGGCTCGATCGCTGGTTCAAACGCAACCTGCCGCTGATCGGGTTCGCCACCGTATCGCGCTGGGCGCGCACCGGGCAGATCCGGGTCGATGGCAAGCGCGTGAAGCCCGAAGATCGGCTGGCTGAAGGGCAGGTTCTGCGCGTCCCGCCGGGGGGTGAAGAACAACCGACCGCGCGCAAGGCCGCTCCGCGCACCCGCACGCTCAGCCCCGAACAGATCGCCGAAGCGCATGACATGGTGATTCGCGAAACGCCGTCGGCCATCGTGCTCAACAAGCCGCCGGGCCTCGCCACGCAGGGCGGCAGCAAGACCACCAAACACGTTGACGGACTGCTCGATGCGTTTGTGACCGACGAAAAAACGCCGCGCCCCCGGCTTGTCCACCGGCTCGACAAGGATACCTCGGGCGTGCTGTTGATCGCGCGCACGCCGGGGGCGGCGGCGAGTTTCTCCAAACGCTTTGCCAGCCGTTCGGCGCGGAAAGTCTATTGGGCGCTGGTGGTCGGCAATCCTGCGTTGGCCGAAGGGGTGATTGACGCCCCGCTCGCCAAACAGCCGGGCACCGGCGGCGAGAAAATGCACGTTGACGAAGAAAACGGCGCGGCGGCCAAGACGCGGTATCGCGTGGTCGACCATGCGGGCGAGCGCGCCGCATGGGTAGAGCTGGAACCGCTCACCGGGCGCACGCACCAATTGCGCGTGCATATGGCAGCGATCGGCCATCCGATCGTGGGCGACGGCAAATATGGCGGGCCGGATTCGTTCCTGACCGGCGCGGTCAGCCGCAAGATGCACCTGCACGCGCGCCGCCTGATCATCTCAGAACCGGCGACCAAGGACGGGAGCGGCGGCAAGTTGGACGTCACCGCCGAACTACCGCACCATTTTGCCGCTAGCATGGACGTGCTGGGCTTCGATCAGGGGCTATCCGACGCATCGCCCCTGCGCGAAGAAGTGCCCGAACGGTCGGGTGAGGAGAAGAAACAGGCCGCGCGCCGCCATTTCAAACAGGCGCGCAAGGAAACGCGCAGCCCGCGCCGCGCGCGCGGCGATGCGGCTGCGCCCAAAGCGAAGAAGCCCACCGGCAAGCCTGCTGGAAAACCAGCCAAGCCCGCGCCCAAACCGGCCAAGCCGCCCACCAACCGAGCGAGGCCCGCCCCTAAAGGCTCGCGCAAGTGACCACCCGCCTTGCCGTATTCGACTGCGATGGCACCTTGGTCGATGGGCAGGCGGACGTGTGCTGGGCGATGGAGCGCGCCTTTACCCGCGCTGGCCTGCCCGCGCCTGATAGCCAATTGGTGCGGCGGATTGTCGGGCTGAGCCTGCCGGTTGCGGTGCGTGAACTGGCGCCCGATCTCGCGGAGGAACAGTCCCGCGCGGTGACCGAATATTACCGCGCCAGCTACCGCGCACGGCGCGAAGAAGGCCTGCTCGATGAACCGCTTTATGATGGCATGGCCGAACTGCTCACCGCGCTGCACGGCGCGGGCTGGCAGCTTGCCGTCGCCACTGGCAAATCCGACCGTGGGCTGAATGCCTGCCTTGCCGCGCACGGGATCGCCGATCTGTTCGTCTCGCTCCAGACCGCCGACCGCCACCCCTCCAAACCGCACCCGGCAATGCTTGAGGCTGCCTTGTTCGAAGCCGGTGTGGCTCCGCATCAGGCGGTGATGATCGGCGATACCAGTTTCGACATGGCGATGGCCTGCAACGCCGGGGTGCGCGCGATTGGCGTGGCATGGGGCTATCACGCTCCGCATGAATTGCTGGCACACGGCGCGTTGAGCGTGGCCAGTAATATCAACGCACTGGCCGAGGCGCTGGAAGCGGCGTTGGCATGAACCTGTCCCCGCGCGAAACTGCCGAGGCGCAGGCCCAGCGGCGCTACATCATCATGAACGTCGCGCGCGTTGGCGGCATTGCGCTGCTGCTGCTGGGGGTGGCGATTACCCGTGACGTGTTGCCGGTAAAGCTGCCGTGGACGCTGGGCGCAGGGCTGGCGGTGCTGGGGCTGCTGGAATTCTTCTTCCTGCCGCCAATCATCGCCAAACGCTGGAAAGCCGGAGACAACAAGCGCCGATGATCCGCAGGTTCTACACCGATGTAACGCTTGGTGAGCAAACCGGCGGGTGGCAGGTGCTGCTGGATGGACGCGGGGTGAAAACCGTGGGCGGCGCAGCGCAGATCGTTCCGGGTCAGGCGTTGGCAGAGGCGCTGGCGGCGGAATGGCGGCGGCAGGGCGATAAAATCGATCCCGCCAGCCTGCCGCTGCGCGATATGGCCGATTACGCGATCGATGTGGTGGCGGCTGATCCGGCGGCGATTGCCGATGGCCTTGTCACCTACGCCGAAACCGATACGCTGTGTTACCGCGCTGATCCTGACACGCCGCTTTACGCCCACCAACAGGCCGTGTGGGAGCCGCTGCTTGGCGCTTTTGAGGCGCACCATGGCATTACGCTGGTGCGGGTCAGCGGCATTCTCCACCGCCCGCAGCCTGCCCCGGCATTGGCGGTGCTGCGCGCGCGGCTGGAAGCGCTGAATCCGTTCGCGCTGGCCGGGGTGGAGGCGATGGCGAAGCTGGCCTCCTCGCTGATCACCGCGCTCGCCGCGCTCGACGCATCGGGAGAGGACGAAGCGCTGGCGCTGTGGCAGGCGGCGTGTCTTGAGGAAGAATGGCAGGCCGATCTATGGGGCCGCGACGAAGAGGCCGAGGAACGCCGGCGCGTGCGCGAAGCCGATTTCCTGCGTGCCTGCGGATTTGCGCGGATTGCGCGGGGGTAATTTTACCCTTCCCCCACAACCCAATCCGCCACATCGCCCGCCACGCTATTGGCCGCGCGGTTGATCGCCGCGCCCACCGCACGGGCATCCGCCGGCACGCCGGTTTCGCGCGCTTCGAACCGGCGGGTGCTGGTAGTTCCGGCTTCGTCGATCCGGATCGCATCGAACCGCACCACCACCGCCGAAGCGCGCGCATCATAACCCATGTCGATCAAGCTGCCGCGCAGGCTTAGCGTGGGAAGCGCAATCGTCTCGTCATTAGCGAGCACCAGCGCCCCGCCGCGCGCGCGCAAGGTTTCACCCAGCAGGCTGCGGAACAGGCGGGCGGGCTTTTCGACCCAGAATGCGTCTTGCAGATAGGCAAGTTCGGTGTCCGATACCGCCACGGGAACGCGCAGCACATCCAGCTTGGCAGGAGTGTCGATCGACAGGATGGCGATCACCGGACGATCCGGCCCGGCAGCGACGCCTGCGCCAGCCGGGGCGCGGACTTCGGAGCTGAGGGTCAACAGACTGTCAGGCGGCGTGCCGCCCAGGCTGATGCAGCCGGGCAAGGCCAGCACAGCGATTACGACGGGCCATTTGCGCAACATCGCGCGGTCAATCTTCGTCATGGCCAAAATCCTCATGGCTTGTAATCCGGCAGCGCCTGGCCCCCGACCAGCGCGCCTGCACCCTGGCTTTCGAGCTTTTCGGTGATTGCGCGCAGCGCCCGGCTGGTGGCGCGCAGATCCTGCAAGGTCGCCTCGGCATTGGGCAGCGTGCTGGTGCGTAATTGCCGCGCGGCGGGGCGGGTATCCTCCAGCGTTGCCGCCAGCGAGGTCAGCGCCTGATTCGCCGCGTTCAACGTCCCGCGCAGTTCCTCGGCCAGCGGCGATCCTTCCTTCTGCACCAGTGCATCAGTGGTCAGCGTCAATTGTTTGACCGCATCCAGAGTTTCGTTGAATTCGGTCAGCGTAATCTGGAACTGTTCCATATTGGCCACCAGCGCCGGGGTCGCATCGGCCAGCCCGCCAGTCAGACGGCTGGAATTGCGCAGGATTTCAGAAATTTCCTGCTGGTTTTCTGGCCCCAGGATGGTGTTGAGCTGTTCAGTCAGCGTCGCCAGGCGTTCCAGCAGGATCGGGGCATTGGCAACAATTGCGCCAAATCCGCCACGTCCGGGCGGGATCACCGGACGGCCTTCGGGGCAGGCGGTGCTTTCGCAGGTGATCGGCGGAGCGTCCTTGCGCGCGCCGTCCAGCAGGATGGTCGACACCCCGGTAAAGCTGGCCTCGATCGTGGCCTGTGTGCCGACCAGCATCGGCACATTTTCGCGCACCTTGATCCGCACGCGCACGAATTCGGGGTTGTCCTTGGCCAACGCGATTTCGATCACCTGCCCAACTGGCACCCCGGCAAAACTGACCTGACTGCCATTGGCAAGGCCCGACACCGATTGGCCGTAGAAGATGTCATATTCATTGTGTTCGCCCTGCCCCAAACGGGCAATCCAGACGATAAACGCCGCCAGCGCTGCCAGCAGCAGCAGCGTGATCGCACCGACCCACAGATGGTTAGCTCTCGTTTCCATGCCGTTTCCTATGAACGCTGCAAGGCCCGCCTGTCCAATTTTCCAGTGCGCCAGTCATTCTATTTGCCAGCCTCCGCCTGATTGCGGCCGTGCGTGGCCTGCGCGGCGCGCCCGCGCGGGCCGTTGAAATATTCCTCGATCCACGGATGGCCGGTGGCGATCAATTCGGGAATGGTGCCGACCGCGATGATTTTCTTCTCGCCGATCACCGCCACCCGATCGCAGATTTCATACAACGTATCGAGGTCATGGGTGATCAGGAACACGGTGAGGCCAAGCGTTTCCTTCAATTCGCGGGTCAATCGGTCAAACTTGGCCGCGCCAATCGGATCAAGCCCGGCGGTGGGTTCATCAAGGAACAGCAATTCGGGATCGAGCGCCAGTGCGCGGGCGAGGCCGGCGCGTTTCTTCATCCCGCCTGACAATTCCGACGGATATTTCGCCACCGCGCTTTCCGGCAGGCCCGACAATATGACCTTGTAGCACGCAATCTCGCGTCGCAGCGCCGGGCTGAGATCGGGGAAGAACTTCTTCAGCGGCACTTCGACATTTTCGCCGACCGTCAGCGTCGAAAACAGTGCCCCGCCCTGAAACAATACGCCCCAGCGGCAGCGCACGCCAAAATCGCTGTCGGGATCGCGCCCGGTAATGGTTTTGCCGAGCACCTCGATCCGCCCAGCGCTCGGCTCCTGCAAGCCGATGATCGAGCGCATCAGCACCGATTTGCCGCTGCCCGATCCGCCGACAACGCCCAGAATTTCCCCGCGCCGCACGGTCAGGTCCAGCCCTTCGTGCACCACGAAATCGCCGAAGCGATTGGCGAGGCCTTCGACCACGATCGGCGGGGCTTCATCGGCGGGGTGATCGGTCATCCGCATCGCTCAACCCCAGCCCACTTCGGTGAAGAACACGGCAAAAAACGCATCGAGCACAATCACGGTAAAGATCGCGGAAACCACCGCCATTGTCGTGCGGCGGCCGACTTCTTCTGAATTGTCGCGGACTTGCAGCCCGTGATAACATCCCGCCAGCGCCACGATCAGGCCGAACACCGGCGCCTTGATCAACCCGACCCACAGATCATGTTCGGGCACCACGTCGCGGATCCGTTCAAGAAACGTCCAGAACGGAATGCCCAGCGTCAGATCGCCCACCACCGCCCCGCCGATAATCGCCACCACCGAGGCATAGAACCCCAGCAACACCATCATGAAGGTTGACGCGAGGATGCGCGGGATCACCAGCGCTTCAATCGGGGAAATGCCGATGGTGCGCATCGCGTCGATTTCCTCGGTCAGCTTCATCGTGCCGAGTTGCGCGGCAAAGGCGCTGCCTGAACGCCCCGCCACCATGATCGCGGTCATCAGCACACCCAGTTCGCGCAGGGTAATGCGCCCGACCAGGTTCACCGTCAGCGCCTCGGCCCCGAATTGTTGCAGTTGGACCGAGCCTTGCTGCGCGATGACGATGCCGATCAGAAAACTCATCAAGCCGATGATCGGCAGCGAGGTAACCCCGACCAGCTCCATCTGGTGCACCAACGCCTTGACCGGGAAGCGCGACGGGTGGCGGACAAGACCGCCGACCCCGATCAGGATCTGCCCGAGAAACCCGACCACCTTGTAAACCCCGGAGCGGCTTTCATAGACCTGCTCGCCAACGCCGATCGGCACACGTTCCCAGATTGGTGGGCGCTGCGGGCCGGTATCGCCGCTCGCATCAATTCCGCGCACGGCGTTCAGCAACCGCTCGGCCGCTGCGCTGGCACCGGTGATATCAGCGCCATGGCCGCGCGCCACCCGGCACACCATCCATGCGCCGACAGTGTCGATTTCATCCACCCCGGCCAGATCGATAATGCTGATCGCGCCGGTCAGGCCTGCAAGTTCACGTTCAAGCGGGGCGATCGCGGCCAGCGTCAGCTGCCCCGACAGCACCAGCCGGGTGCCATCAGCGCCCTCGCCTTGCCCCGGCTCTTCCAGCGTATATTGCGCGGCGTCCTGCATCAGGTGCCAGCTATGGGGAGATTTTCGGCGCGGGACAAGGCTCTCGCGCTGTTCGCATGTGCGTTACGATGCCCGCGCGTTACGATGATTGCATCGCAGCATCGGTGCTGGCATGGCGCGGAGCATCATGCCAGACACTCCATTCCCCGCTTTGCCCACCACTTTCGACCCGGCCGATATCGAGGCGCGCTGGTATCAGCATTGGGAGGCGAACGGCCTGTTCCGGCCCGAACGGCCCGACGCGGAAGCCTTCACCATCGTCAACCCGCCGCCCAATGTGACGGGAAGCCTGCATATCGGCCATGCGCTCGACAACACGTTGCAGGACGTGGTGGTGCGGTATGAACGCCTGCGCGGGAAAGACGCGCTGTGGGTGGTCGGCACCGATCATGCCGGGATCGCCACGCAGATGGTGGTCGAACGCCAGCTTGAGGCGGCCCAGGACAAGCGCACCAATTACAGCCGCGAAGATTTCGTCGCGAAGGTGTGGGAATGGAAGGCCGAATCCGGCGGCACCATCACCCACCAACTGCGCCGTCTGGGCTGTTCGATGGACTGGAGCCGCGAGCAGTTCACGATGGACCCGCATTTCACCAAGGCGGTGATCAAGACCTTCGTCAGCCTCTACAACGACGGGCTGATCTACCGCGACAAGCGGCTGGTGAACTGGGACCCCAAGCTGAAGACCGCGATTTCCGATCTCGAAGTCGAGACCCGCGAGGTGAAGGGGAGCTTCTGGCGTTTCCGCTACCCGCTGGCAGATGGCGTCCTCACCGCTGACGGGGCCGATCACCTGATCGTCGCCACGACACGGCCCGAAACCATGCTGGCCGATATGGCCGTGGCGGTGAACCCGGCGGACGATCGCTACGCCAGCGTCGTCGGCAAGCACGTGATCCTGCCGATCACCGGGCGGCGGATTCAGATCATCGACGATGTACACGCCGATCCGGCGCTGGGTTCGGGCTGCGTCAAGATTACCCCAGGCCACGATTTCAACGATTTCGAAGTCGGCAAGCGCGCCGGGTTTGCGCCCGCCGCAATGCTCAATATGCTCGATGCCGAGGCGGCGGTTTGTCAGGTGGCGGACGGGTTGATCCCGACCGAGTTCATCGGGCTTGACCGGTTCGACGCGCGCAAGGCGGTGGTCGAACGGCTCAAGGCTGAGGGCTTCCTCGTCCCCCACGTCACCGAAAAGGATGGCGAGCGGGTGGAGCACGACGCCGAACCACGCGTGATCCAGACCCCGTTTGGTGATCGCGGCGGCGTGGTGATCGAACCGTGGCTGACCGATCAATGGTATGTGAACGCGGCGGAACTGGCGAAGAAGCCGATCGCAGCGGTCCGCTCGGGCGACATCCAGATCGTGCCCAAGACGTGGGAGAAGACCTTCTTCAACTGGATGGAGAACATCCAGCCGTGGTGCGTGTCACGGCAATTGTGGTGGGGGCACCGGATACCGGCGTGGTTTGGGCCGAAGAAAGGAGAGGATGGCTCCTTCGCATGGAAGGGAACAGCCAAGGACGGTCCCTCCGGGATCGAGTTAGGGGTCGAAGGCGAGCAGCCATTCGTGGCCGAAACAAACGAAGAAGTTATTGCGCTCGCGAAGGCCTACTATGGCGAGGATTTTGAAATCATCCTTGAGGAGAGACAGGCTGGCTTTGGCAACGCCATCCATCGCGATAACCAAGTGCGGCTGTATCAAGACGAAGACGTGCTCGACACGTGGTTCTCCTCCGCCCTGTGGCCCTTTGCCACGCTCGGCTGGCCGGATGCCCAACTCCCCTCCCCTCAAGGGGAGGGGCCGGGGGAGGGGTGTGCCACGTCCGATGGCGAGCAGCCAAGCCCGCAGACGTCGAGCCCCCACCCCCCAACCCCCTCCCCGCAGGGGAGGGGGGGGCTGCTCGCAAAACACTTCCCCAACAGTCTCCTGATCTCCGGCTTCGACATCCTGTTCTTCTGGGATGCGCGGATGATGATGATGGGGCGGCATCTGACCGGGCAGAATCCGTGGCCCCGGCTCTATCTCCACGGCCTCGTGCGCGCGCCTGACGGGCAGAAAATGTCCAAGTCCAAAGGCAACGTGGTCGACCCGCTCGGCCTGATCGACCAATATGGCGCGGATGCGCTGCGGTTCTTCATGGCATCGATGGAAAGCCAGGGCCGCGATATCAAGATGGATCAAAGCCGCGTCGAAGGATACCGCAACTTCGCCACCAAGCTGTGGAACGCGGCGCGGTTCTGCCAGTCGAACGGGATCGGTGCGTCTTCGACCATCAAGGCCCCGCCCGCACGCCTTGCCGCCAACCAGTGGATCATCGGTGAGGTCGCCGCCTGCGTTACCGAAATCGAGCGCGCGATGGCCGACCTGCGCTTCGACGCGGCGGCCAATGCGATCTACCAGTTCACGTGGTCGAAGTTTTGCGACTGGTATCTGGAGCTGATCAAGCCGGTTCTCGCTCCCGTCACCCCGGCGCAGGCCGGGGCCCAGAGCGGAGAAGCACCGTCAGCGCCGCTGGATCCCGGCCTTCGCCGGGAAGACGAAGAAGGTGGTTGGTCGCCCGCCGTGGAAACGCGCGCCGTCGCCGGCTGGGCGCTCGACCAGATCCTCGTGATGCTCCACCCCTTCATGCCCTTCATTACCGAAGAGCTGTGGCACAAGCTGGGTGAGCGGCCTTACGAGCTGATCGTCGCGCAGTGGCCCAAGCCGGAAGCCGAAGTCAGCAAGGAAGCGACCGACGCCATCGACTGGGTGATCGAACTCACCACCAACACCCGCAGCGCCAAAAACGAACTCGGCATCGCGCCGGGGGCAAAGCTGGCGGCGTTCCTTGCTGCACCGTCCGACGTGGCGACGCGCACAATCGAGCGCAGCAGCGCCGCGATCGAGCGTCTTGCCCGCCTGACGCCGGTGACCATTGGTAAGGCCCCCGCTGGCCCCGCCATGCAGGTGATCGCAGGCAGCGATGTGTTCGTGATCCCGCTCGAAGGGATCGTCGACATCGCAGCAGAGAAAGCGCGGCTCGAAAAGGCGCTGGCTACCTCGCAGAAGGAAGCCAAGAGCCTCGAAGGCCGCCTCTCCAACCCCGCCTTCGCCGAGAAAGCAGCTCCGCAAGCTGTCGATAAAGCCCGCGCCGATCTCGCCCACCACCAAGGGGAAGTCGCGCGACTGACCGCAGCACTGGCGCGGCTGGGGTGAGATGAATCTCGTCCTCGCCACGGACGACACCGGCGGGCCGGAGATTTTCGCGAGCCTGCAAGGCGAAGGGCCGAGCATGGGGATGCCGGTCGCCTTCGTGCGGCTGTCGCGCTGCAACCTCGCCTGCTCGTGGTGTGACACCGCCTATACGTGGCATTTCGAAGGCGACAACCGCCCGCACCGCGACGGCACGACCTTCGCACGCAAGGCCAATCAGGTGACGCTTTCGCCTGAGGAAACCGCCGCGCGGATAGCATTGCTCGGTCAGAACCGCCTCGTCATCACCGGGGGCGAGCCGCTGTTGCAGGCGGGCGCGCTGGCGGAAATGCTCGAACACCTGCCGGATATCAGCGTGGAGATCGAAACCAACGGCACCGCCCAACCGCCCGCGCGGCTCGATATCCGGGTCGATCAGTACAATGTCAGCCCCAAACTGGCGCATAGCGGCAATCCGGCGGACTTGGCGCTGATCCCCGAACGGCTGGATACCTTCGCCGCCGACACGCGCGCTTTCTTCAAATTCGTGATCGCCGCCCCAGAAGATGTGGCCGAGGTGCTGGATTTGCAGCGCCGCTATCGCTTCCGGCCCAGCCAGGTGTTCCTGATGGCCGAAGGCACCGACAGCGTCACGCAGCGCGAACGGCAGGCGTGGCTCGCGCCGCTATGTCTGGAGCACGGTTTCCGCATGAGCGACCGGCTGCATATTCATCTGTATGGGGATACGCGGGGGAGTTAGTATAGAATATTCCGATGTGCCGCCTTGTTATCTACATTCGAAATAAAAATTGTCTACTTCCTCATACTCACCAATAAACCATTTTGTCGAATTTTTCGGTTCCAATCGCTTTTCTTTTTCAGATACGTCGCCCCCACGCTCAACCGTAAGTTTTACGAGCATCGCTTCATCGCTCAAATTGGTTGCCTCCAAAACCATTGTATCATCGTTATAACCAGAACGGCTCTCCAGCTCTTCCTCTATTTCGACTTCGCCACAGCCCCCGGACAATCCACCGCAGCCCGTCAATGCAATGACAGAAAGCGCGACCCCAAGATTCCTTGATGTTATCATAAAGCGACCCTTTTATTGATGATGGACGATCTTATGCCAATGAATGAGGTAAAATCGGCTTTCGTGAGAGTCAAGATATCAAGCTGACTTGCAAAGGAAATTGCATGTGAGTCGCCTTCGCGATCCATATTTGCATTCTCTTTGTGCGCCTCCAGCACGGTTTCCGCCTGAGCGACCGGCTGCATATTCACCTATACGGCGATACGCGCGGGACGTAATTTGATTGCGTGCCCGCATCCGCGAGTTTTTTGTGTTCCGCATCGCATCCGCGATGCGAAATCCTCGCTCATGCGGCCTAAAGGTCGCGTCGCTGCGGGCGCGCGTTCGCGCTTGCGGCCCGTCCGTTGGCGGGCCGAGGCACCGCGATCCTAGAAGTTTTGCGCTGATTTCGGTCGCGCAGCGACCGCGAGCGCAAGCGCGCGAGCCGCAGGTGCTCAAGTCCGCAGGACTTGAAACAGCACCGAGGACGTCCGCGCGGAGGCGCGGACGCAAACAAAAGTCCTTACCCCTGCGATCTCCAGCGCATCACCACGCGCTCGACCAGTTCTTCCTCGCCGCCGTCCTTGTTCCACAGATCGACAAAGCTCGGGTCTTCTGACGCCGGGCGCTTGTGTTCTTCGAGGTTGTCAAAGGTCACGCGGATCGGAATCGCCACGCCTTCGCCGCAGATGATGCATTCGCGGTTGCGCAGCGCCGGGATCGAATCGAGGAAGCCGCGCGCGCCTTCGGGCATGGCGGCTTTCACAAAGGCCTGATCGCGGTCGTTGTTGAGGCGCATCGAAATGATCGTGCCGCACTGCGACAGCACGCCTTCGGCCAGATCGGACGGGCGCTGGGTAATCAGGCCCAGCGAAATCCCGTATTTGCGCCCTTCTTTGGCGATCCGGCTGAGGATCTTGCCCACCGACGAACCATCGGCATTCTTCTCGTTCGGCACGTAACGGTGGGCTTCCTCGCACACCAGCAGCACCGGGCGGGTGTTTTCCTCGCGCCCCCAGATCGCGAAATCGAAGACCAGGCGACTGAGCACTGCCACCACGGTCGAAGTGATGTCCGATGGCACGCCCGACACGTCGATGATCGAGATCGGTTTGCCGTGGCCGGGCATACGGAAGATCTTGCCGATGAAGTCGGTCATGGTGTCACCCACCAGCATGCCCGAAAACATGAACTGGTAACGCGGATCGGCTTTCAGCTCGTCCAGCTTGCCCTTGATCCGCATATAGGGCGCGGACGAGGTCGCCTTGTCGAGCTTGCCCATTTCGTCCTGCAGGATGTTGCCGAGATCCGACAGCAGGTAGGGGATCGGCGAATCCACCGTGATTTTGCCCATCGTCTGCGCCAGCCGGTTGCGCGCGCGCGCGGCCAGCAGGCACTTGGCGAGAATGTCGCTATCGACCTGACGTTCATTGCCGCTGCCCGACAGCAGCACTTCGCAATGTTCTTCGAAGTTCATCAGCCAATATGGCATCTGCAGGTTCGACACGTCGAGGATCTGCCCGGTCTGGCGGAACGCGGCGGAATATTCGCCGTGCGGGTCGATCATCACGATGTGACCCTTGGGCGCAGCTTCGCAGATGCGGTGCAGGATCAGCGCGGCGCTGGTCGATTTACCGGTGCCGGTCGAACCCAGCAGCGCAAAGTGCTTGCCCAGCATCGCGTCGATATACAGCCCTGCGCGGATATCGCGGGTGGGGAACACCTTGCCAATCGTGACGCTGGCGCGGCCATCACTGGCGTAGATCTGTTCAAGATCCTTGGTGGTGGCGGGATAGCACATCGCGCCCGGAACCGGATAGCGGGTCACCCCGCGCTTGAACCCGTGGATGCGGCCCGTCAGCTTTTCCTCGGCGCCTTCACCCAGAAAGTCGATATGGGCGATAATCCCGGCATCATTGCGGCGGTCTTTGCGTTGATCGCGCACGTTGGCGAGCAGCCAGGCATCGCCCACGCGGATCTTGATCTGGCTGCCAACCTGCCCGGCCAACGCGATCGACGGATCGGTGTCCTCCATGCATTCATTCAGCCGTTGCAGATCGAGCGCAATCTGAGAGCCCGAACCCGATATCTCCAGCACCACGCCAATTGGCAGGCGTGCATTATCGTGGCCACCTGCCGCGCCTGCGGGTGCAGAATAATCCGCTTGCCCGGCTGCATCGATGCCAGTGGAACGTTCGAAATTCTGCCTGCCGAGATCGGTCATCCGCGCCTTTCCTTGCGCCAATATTGGAACAGACCGGGAAATAGCGCAGGCGGGGTTAAGATCGGGTCAACATTGACGGGGCAGCCAACGGCCGGGGCTGGATCAAGCCTTGGCAAACATCCGTCCGGCAAGCCACCCCATGCCGAGCGACAGGGCAATCGCCCCCAACCCATATAGGAACGACCACCGCTGCGCGGCAGTAACGACCCGTCCTTCAAGCCCGGTCTTGACCACTTCGATCCGCGCCGTCGCACTCGTCAGCACCCGCCCGCGCGCGATCGCGAAGGTTTCGGCGGTATAAGGCCCGGTGGTGACGTTGGATGGCAGGTTGATACGCGCCTGATACAACACCTTTTCACTGATGCGCACGCCGCCGGGGTTTTCCTGATACAGCCCCTGTCGTCGGCGCAATTCCACCAACCCGCGGGCAAAACGCGCCTGTTCCTCAGGCTCGATCTGGCCCGAAGGGCTAAGCTGAATGAAATCGGTGCCCAGTTCGAAAATAGCCGCCGTGCGTTCATCGACAATTTCGTTGATCGGACGCGAGGAGACGACCGCGAAGAACGAAGGCGCGGAACGGAAATCGCTGGCTCCGGCATTCATCCAGATCCCGGCGATGCGGTCTTTTTCGCGTAGCCTGATCGGTTCGGCTGGGCCTTTCAGCACCACCACGATGTCATAATCCTCGGCGCTTGCGGCTCCTGCGGGATCGATCACCGCACCATAAAGCAGCAGCCGCGCGCCGGTGAAGCCCTGCCGCACTTCGATCAGCGACTGGCTGACTTCGGGCACCAGCACCGGTTCGCGCTGGGCAAAGGCCGGGGCGGGCGCCAATACGAGCCATGCGGCCAATGCCAGCGTCAGCCGCCCGGCGCGCGACAGGCCGATGTTCATAACGGCACCACGGTATATATTTCGTCCGGCTGCACGCCGAGTCCGTAGGCCATCCGCAGCGCGATCACGATCACCAGCGCGGCCAGCGCCAGCCGCAGATATTCGGGCCGCGCCTTTGATGCAATCTGCGTGCCGAGTTGCGCGCCCAGCACCGATCCCAGCAACAGCAGCCCAGCCAGCACCAGATCGACCGCCTTGGTGGTCAACGCGTGGGTCATGGTGGTCACCATCGTCACGAACAGGATCTGGAACAGCGATGTGCCGACCACCACATTCCCGCTCATCCCCAGAATATACAGCATTGCCGGCACCAGCAGGAACCCGCCGCCAACCCCCATCAGCATTGTCAAAATGCCAACCAGCATCCCCAGTATCGCAGGCGCCAGGGGCGAGATATACAGGCCCGAGGCATAGAACCGCCAGCGATAGGGCAGGCTCGCGACCAGTGGGTGATGGCGGCGTTTGCGCACGGGTCGGTTAGCCCCTCCGCCGAAAACGTCAGGTCGCAGCGCTGTTAATCCTTCGCGCAGCATCAATGTTCCGATGGACCCCAGCATCAGCACATATAGAATGTTGATGACGACATCGATCTGGCCGAACGCCTGCAACACGCGGAACAGCCCCGCCCCGATCAGCGCCCCGACAATTCCGCCACCGACCATGACCCCGCCCATGCGGTAATCAACGCCCCTGCGGCGCGAATGTGCGAGCACGCCCGAAACGCTTGCGCCGGTCACCTGCGTAGCTGCCGAGGCCGCAGCGACCGTTGGCGGTATCCCGTAGAAAATCAGCAGCGGCGTCGTCAAAAACCCGCCGCCCACGCCAAACAGACCCGACAAAATACCCGTCAACCCGCCA
>PHEL01000039.1 GCA_002842925.1 Alphaproteobacteria bacterium HGW-Alphaproteobacteria-14 | reverse complement strand
AAATGCCGCACTTACAGGCCTGACAGAAGACCGCACTCGATCACTCGCGCAACGGATCAGAAACCTCTTGCTTCACGGGCGGCAACCACAGAAGACTCTTAGATAATTTCGTCTTTGCTTCCATCAACTTCCTAACCAAGAAGAACCCGGTAAAAAGTGAGATTTCAAGGTTGGATATATCTAGTTTCGACGCATCAGGCTGCTCGGAAATCAATTCAATTTCAGCAGCATGTGATTTGAGGCGCTGTTTCCAGTACCAACTTTCCCAGACCATTTAAAAGCTCACAGGCCCGGCCATTTCCTCAACCGTCCACGGGAGGCCGTGCGCGTTGAGCATGGCCATGAAGGGATCGGGATCGAGCTGTTCGATGTTGAACACGCCCCCTTCTCCATTGGCGCCCTTCCAATCGCCGCGCACCATCATCGCTGCGCCGATCATCGCGGGCACGCCGGTGGTGTAGCTGACCGCCTGATTGCCGGTTTCCTCATAGGCCGCTTCATGCGAGCAAATGTTCTTGATGTAGAACGTCTTCTCGCCGCTGCCGTCAAGCGCCTCCCCGGTTGCGATCACGCCGATATTAGTGTTGCCCTTGGTGGTTTCGCCCAGCGATTCCGGCTTGGGCAGCACGGCGGCGAGGAATTGGAGCGGGATGATGTCCTTGCCCTGATACTTCACCGGTTCGATCGAGGTCATGCCGACGTTCTGGAGCACGGTCAGGTGGGTGATATACTGATCGCCAAAGGTCATCCAGAACCGCGCACGCTCCAGTTCGGGGACGAATTTGGCGAGGCTTTCCAGCTCCTCGTGATACATTAGGTAGGCGTTTTTCTTGCCCACCGCTTCGAAATCGAACTCGGTCTTCACCTGCATCGCCGGAGTTTCGACCCACGCACCGTTTTCCCAGTGGCGCGCGGGCGCGGTCACTTCGCGGATGTTGATTTCCGGATTGAAATTGGTGGCAAAATGCTGGCCATGATCACCGCCATTGCAATCGAGAATGTCAAGCTGGCGGATGGTTTTCAGCTTGTGCTTCTTGAGCCACATGGTGAACACACTGGTCACGCCCGGATCAAAGCCCGATCCCAGCAGCGCCATGAGCCCTGCGTCCTTGTAACGGTCGTGATAGGCCCACTGCCAGTGGTATTCGAACTTGGCTTCGTCCTTGGGTTCGTAATTGGCGGTGTCCATGTAATCGACCCCCGCTTCAAGGCAGGCGTCCATGATCGGCAGATCCTGATATGGCAACGCGAGGTTGACGACTAACCCTGCGCCGGTCTTGCGGATCAGGTTGACCATTGCCGGGACTTCTTCGGCGTCGATTTCATAAGTTGCGATATCGCGCCCGCAGCGTTCCTTCACCGAAGCGGCAATCGCGTCGCATTTCGATTTTGTGCGGCTGGCGAGATGGATTTCGGGGAAGATATCCGGGGTGAACGCCATCTTGTGGACGCAGACCGAACTTACCCCGCCCGCCCCGATAACAAGCACTGTGCTGGATTTTGCTGCCGACATGATAGGAACCTTTCGTAATGCGAATCTTGCGTGCGCCTTAAAGCATTGCTCCGAAAAGTGGGAACCGGTTTTCGGAAGCGACGTAATGCGACAACGAAGACGTAATGCGACAACGAACTAGTCTAATGAATGGATGGGGACAAATGATCCAAGCTGATGTCAGAATGCCGACCCGCGAAGGAGTGATCGCGGGGGCCGATGCGATTGCGGCGATCCTGCCGCCAACGCCGCTGTTGCCGGTGGATATCAATGGCGTGCAGGCGTGGGCAAAGGCGGAAGTGCTGCAACCCGTAGGGGCGTTCAAGATCAGGGGTGCGTGGTGGCGGTTGATCAATCTCTCCCCCGAAGAACGCGCCGCGGGCGTGGTGGCGGTATCATCGGGCAATCATGCGCAAGGCGTGGCATGGGCGGCGCGGCGACTGGGTATCCGCGCGGCCATCGTGATGCCGCATGATGCCCCGCAGGTGAAGCTCGACAACACGAGAGCATTGGGTGCCGAAGTCGTGCTGTATCAGCGAGCTCCCAAGGAACAGGGGGGCGAGGATCGCGATGAAGTGGCGGCGCGGCTGATCGAACAGCATGGCGGCACACTGGTTCACGCTTTTGGCGACCCCTGGGTGATCGAAGGGCAAGGCAGCGCCGCGATTGAAGCGGCCGCGCAGCTTGGCCGCGCGCCCAGCCGTATCATTACCTGCTGCGGCGGGGGCGGGCTGGCGGCAGGTCTTGCTTTGGGTGCGCCGACAAGCGCGATTCATCCCGTCGAGCCTGTCGGCTGGGACATGGTCGGGCAATCGCTCGCCGCCGGAACGCTCGTCCATGCTGCGCCAGATGCGCCCAAAACAATCTGCGACGCGTTGCAACCCAATGTGACCAAACCGCTCAACCTCAGCCTGCTGCAAGGCCGGGCTGAACCGGGGGTAGCGGTGACCGACGCCGAGGTTCGCACCGCGCAACGCTTTGCCTTTGCCACCCTGCGACTGGTTGTTGAACCCGGAGGCGCGGCAGCACTGGCAGCAGCGCTGGCGGGCAAGGTTCCGGTGGACGATGCCACCGTCATCATGCTCACCGGCGGCAATGCCGATCCGGCGGCCTATGCTGCGACCATCGCGGGAAGCGACTAGCTGTGCAAAACCGTCACACTGCCGACACGCTGGCAAAATATGGCACGCGCCTGACGTGACACAGGACAGGACAGAAATGGCTGCACAGGCAAAGCGGATCATCGAAGATGCAGTGATCCGCAAGGATGCAGGGCTTGGCGACAAGCTGCTCGACAAGGCGTTTGCGCTGGCTTTCAAGGGCCTCGTCTATGCCCAGATATGGGAAGACCCGGTGGTCGATATGGAAGGGCTCGATATCCAGCCCGACAGCCGCGTGATGTGCATCGCCAGCGGCAGTTGCAACGCGCTGTCATATTTGATCGCCAACCCGGAAAGCGTGACTGCGGTTGATCTGAACAAGGCGCACGTGGCGCTCGGTCAGCTCAAGATCGCGGCGATCAGGCATCTTCCCAATTACGAACGCTTCCACCGCTTTTTCGCCCATGCCGATCACAAGGAAAACAGCGAAGTCTACAAAACCATGATCGCCCCGCATCTGGATAGGAACATCCGCGCCTATTGGGAAAAGCGCGACATTCGCGGGCGCAAGCGCATCTCTTATTTCACCAAAGGCATCTACAAAAAGGGCTTACTGGGCAATTTCATCGGTCTGGCCCATGTGTTTGCCAAACTCTACAAAATCGATCTGGGCAAGGTACTCGAAGCGCAAACGCTTGAAGAACAGCGTGACGTGTTTGAACGCGAATTGGCCCCGCTGTTCGAAAAGAAGTTCATCAGCTGGCTGACCGATCAGCCCGCCTCGCTGTTCGGCCTCGGCATCCCGCCTGCGCAATTTGAACACCTCGCAGGCGATCAACGCATGGCCGAAGTGCTGCGGCGGCGGTTGGAAAAGCTCGCCTGCGATTTCGAGGTGAAGGACAACTACTTCGCATGGCAGGCATTCGGGCGCGGGTATAGCCGGGCAGAGGGCGCGCCGCTGCCGCCCTACCTTCAGCGCGCGAATTGGGACGCAATGCGCGAACGGATCGGACAGATCGACGTGGTGCGCGCCAATATGGTCGACTGGATCGGTGGGCGCGATGAAGCGAGCATGGATCGATTCGTGCTGCTGGATGCGCAGGACTGGATGAACAACGCGCAGCTCGATGATCTGTGGGCCCGGATCACCCGCGCCAGCCGACCCGGCGCGCGCGTCTTGTTCCGCACTGCTGCCGAACCGAGCCTGCTGACCGGGCGGCTCGACGATGCGATCCTGTCGCGGTGGCGGTATCTTGAACAAACCTCTGCCGATCTCACCCGCCGCGATCGTTCGTCGATCTACGGCGGCGTGCATGTTTACGAGCTGGGCTGATGACAAACGCGGGCAAGCCTTCGGGCCACGCCGCGTTGATGGACGAGGTCTATCGCGGGCAGCGGCATATTTATGATTTCACGCGCAAATATTACTTGTTCGGGCGCGATACCCTGATCGAAGGGCTGGAGGCACAACCCGAAATGCGGGTGCTGGAGATCGCCTGCGGCACCGGGCGCAACCTTGCCAGGATTGGCAAGGTGTGGCCCGGAGCGCGGCTCTATGGCCTCGATATCTCCGCCGAAATGCTCAAGAGCGCGCGCGCAGCTTTGGGCGACGCGGCGCGGCTGGGCGAAGGCGATGCCTGTTCGTTCGATGCAGCCACTCTGCTGGGAGAGCCGCAATTTGACCGGATCGTGCTGTCCTATTCGCTGTCGATGATCCCTGACTGGGAAACCGCGCTGGATCATGCTGCTGGCCTGCTGGCACCGGGAGGGCAGTTGCACATTGTCGACTTCGGCGATCTTGAAGGCCTGCCGCGCCCCTTCGCCGCAGTTCTGCGCGCGTGGCTCGCCAGGTTTCATGTCGAACCGCGGTTGGTCATGCCAGCCACGGCGGCCCGTATCGCCGCTGCACGCGGGTTGATCCTGACAAGCAAGCGTGGCCCGCTCAGCTATTTCAAGCGGTATGTGCTCACGGCAAATTAGGTCGCGTTTGACAAACGTTCCCCGCGCTCGCAGATAACTTTGCAATAAGCAATCGAGAGGGGATCAATCGATGCAAGCGCAAATGCTCGCACCCGCTGCCGTGCTGGTGCTTTGGACTTTGATAGTGCTGTTATGGATCATTCCCGCGCGGTTCGGGGCGATTGCCAAAATCGAAGATAGATCTGTGCTCGCCGGCAAACAGGGCGCGCGCGGCAGTGATCTGGAAGGCGTGATCCCTGACAAAGCCAACTGGCCCGCGCATAATCACACCCACCTGCACGAACAGCCTACCTTGTTCTATGCGACCGTTCTGATTCTGACGGTGATGGGGCCGGGCGCGCTCGATGTGACACTGGCGTGGGTGTATGTTGCCCTGCGGATCGTGCATTCACTGTGGCAGAACCTCGTCAACAAGGTGCCGGTGCGGTTTGCGCTGTTTCTGGCGAGCACCATCGCGCTGATGGTTCTGGCCGCGCTGATGGTTCTGGCAGTGCGCGCGGTGATGGCGACGCTGCTGGCCGACCCTTCCGCATTGCCGGTATAAGGAAAACACCATGATCGGAATGGATATCTTGCAACCTGTCGTCGCGCTGCTGGCGTGGACGATGGTGATGTGGCTGTGGATGTACGCCACCCGCATCCCGGCGATGAACAAGGCCGGGATCGACTCCAAAAATTTGATCGGCGGCGATGGGGTGAGCCTGCGCGCAAAACTGCCCGATGCAGTCAGTTGGAAGGCGGACAATTATAACCACCTGCACGAAGCTCCGACGCTGTTCTACGCGGTTGCGATCGTGCTCGCGATCATCGGACAGGGCGACGGGTTCAACACGGTGCTCGCCTGGGCCTATGTTGGTTTGCGCGTGGCACATAGCATCGTGCAGGCGACGGTAAACCGCGTGATCGTGCGGTTTGCGCTGTTCGCGCTGTCATCGCTTGTGCTGATGGCGCTGATCCTGCACGCCGCGCTGGCGGTGTTCTAGGGTCAAGACCCAATATCCCGCACCGCTTAGGATGCGACTGTTTCAGGCTTGTAAAGATACCGCCATGACTAAACATAGGAGCAAGTCATTATGTTAAAGCAAAAATTTCGTTTTGGTATGCTGCTTAGTACGCTTCCACTTGTTGGTTGTGGTGAAAGCGATTTTTCCAGAGGTGTTTGGGCATCTACTACGATGCCTGGCTATGAGTGCAGGGGAAATTTACAAGTGCTTGCGGTCGATAATGACCGCATTCAATTTGCGTTATTAGGAAGTGTCAAACGCGACTGGCAAAACCTCAAAACCCAATTCAGGGACGGTGGATCTGTCATTGTAAAAGGTAGCGCTGGCGACGTTTTCAGATTTAGAGATGAAGGCGATGGCACAATAACACTTGAAGAAGCCCCCGATGTCGTAAGTAGTTCGTTCGAAGTGCCAGGGGAGTTGGTCAATTGCGCGAATTTCAATCAAAGTTAGCTTGCGACAACCCTACACGGCGACATTGCTAATTTTCTCTTTTCCATAGGATGATGAGGCAAGGAAACGCTCACCGTCGAGCGCCGCCATGCAGCCCATACCTGCCGCCGTTACCGCCTGCCGGTAGACATGATCGGTCACATCGCCTGCTGCAAACACGCCGGGAATCACCGTTTTCGGAGTGCCCGGTTCGGTCAGCAGATAGCCGCCCTCGTCCATTGGCAGCTTGCCTTTGAAAAGCTCGGTCGCAGGCGCATGGCCAATGGCGACAAACGCACCGTCCACTTCAATAGTGGACGCCTCACCCGTCACCGTATCCTTGAGCGCGAGGTGGTGGAGCATACCATTATCGCCCGCCACAAAGCTTTCTACCGCCTTGTTCCACAACACTTTAATCTTGGGATTGGCGAACAGGCGTTCCTGCAGGATTTTTTCCGACCGCAGGCTGTCACGGCGGTGGATCAGGGTCACGTCGTCGGAATGGTTGGTGAGATACAGCGCTTCTTCCACAGCGGTATTCCCGCCGCCGATCACCGCGACCTTCTTGCCGCGATAGAAAAACCCGTCGCACGTCGCGCAGGCGGATACGCCCTTGCCGCCCAGTTCCATCTCGCCCGGAATGCCCAGCCACTTGGCCTGCGCGCCGGTGCAGATCACCAGAGTTTCGCCAATATATTCATCGCCGCTGTCGCCAATCGCGCGGAAGGGCGGTCCGTTATCGAGGTCAACCAAAACGATGGTATCCCACATCATCCGCGCGCCGACGTGTTCGGCCTGCGCCCTCATTTCCTCCATCAGCCACGGGCCCTGCACCACGTCGCGAAAGCCGGGGTAATTTTCGACATCGGTGGTGATGGTAAGCTGGCCGCCGGGCTGAAGTCCTTGCACAACAATGGGTTCCAGCATCGCGCGGGCGGCATATATCGCGGCGGAATAGCCCGCCGGGCCGGAACCGATGATCAGCATTTTGGTGTGGTGGGTGGCCATTATGATTTGCCTTCCAGTCAATGTCAGCCCCGCTTTATGCGAGAACGCGGCGCGATTGTCACGCTACCAGCTTTGCTCTGAGGCGCTGTTTTCTGGCCTCATCCACACCTAAATTTTGCGCAAGATAGGTGTCGAGCGAACCGTGATCGCGTGTTATTTCTGCAATATAAGTATCTATATATTCTGGTAAAACACCCATCAGATTGTGCAGCGCCTCGGGCTCGATTGCGCCATAATGCGCCTCCATCCGGGGGAGCGACTGGCGTTCGAGCACATCGCGGGTGGGGGCATCATTTGTGCGCAGAAATTCGGCCACCACATCGTCGCGGTGGACGCCAAGCGCGTGGAGCAGCAGGCTGGCTGCGATCCCGGTGCGGTCTTTCCCGGCGAAACAATTCACCAGAGAGCCGCCATCACGTTCACCCAACGCATTGAAATAACGCGTAAACATCGCAATCATTGCCGGGTTGACCGGCATCCGCTTATAGACCGCCAGCATCCGCTGCCGCGCCTTTTCCGGCGTCATCACCACCTGCCCGCCGCCACCTTCGTGGGGTGGAGAGCTGCTGGTTTCACCATCAAAAGCAATCACTTGTGCGGCGAAGTTCGGATGGCGACGGCACGGAAATCCCTCTCGCTCGCTCACCCCGCGCAGGTCGATCACCGTGCGGATATCGAGCGCGTGGATCAGCGCAAGATCGGCGTCGCTCGCCTCCATATGCTGGCCCGACCGGAACAGCAGCCCGCTGCGCACCCTGCCCCCGCCCGGCACGGCATAGCCGCCATAATCCCTAAGGTTATGAATGCCTTCAGTGACAAAGAACGGGCCGGAGCGGGGAATGTTGGGCGTATCGCCAGGGTTTTCACGAATCATCGTAATCGACACTGACAGGGTGCCTAGACGGGAGCAAGGCCGGTCTAGGTGGGGTCAAGGCAGGGTCTAGGGAACTCTACGAGGGGTCAAGCCAAGCCTGCTGGAACGGGTCATGGTTAATGCTGGGTTTTCCAACACACCCACTTCGCAAAAGCCCCAACCTATGGCCCGAATCCTGATTGCCGATGATGATGAACTGATCGCCGAACTCGCCAGCGAAGTGCTGATCGATGCCGGCCATGCCTGCGGCTGGGTGACCAGCGCCGAAGCGGCTTGGAACTGTGTGCATCGCAAGCGGCCCGATGTCATGCTGCTCGATCAATCGCTGCCGGGCGAATCCGGCCTTTCGCTGCTGCGCCGGTTGCGCATTTCGCCGCTGCTGTATGATCTGCCGGTGGTGATGTTCACCACCATGAGCGGTGATGAGGATGAGGCCCAGGCGATTTATGCCGGCGCGCAGGATTTCCTGACCAAGCCATTCGATCCGGTCGTGCTGGTCACGCGGATCAACCGCCTGATGAAACGCCGGGGGGATCGCCCGCGCCATGTTGACCTTGTCCACGCGGTGCTGTCCCAGCCGGTCACAACCCAGCCGTTAAGGCGCGCGATTTAAGGCACCCCCTTACCGCTATTGTTGGCCGCCCAACAGGCCGCGCCCGATCAACTGCGCCTGAATCTCGGCCGCGCCTTCGAAGATGTTGAGAATCCGCGCATCGCACAGCACCCTGCTGATCGGATATTCGAGCGCATAGCCATTGCCGCCGTGGATCTGCACGGCATTATCCGCCGCGCTCCATGCCGTTCGCGCGGCGAGCAGTTTGGCCATTCCCGCTTCGATATCGCAGCGCGCGCCGCGATCCTTGGCCCGCGCGGCATAATAGGTCAGTTCGCGCGCCATCACGATTTCCGCCGCCATCAGCGCCAGCTTGTCCGACACGCGCGGAAATTGCGTCAGCGCCTGCCCGAACTGCTTGCGCCCCCGCGCATAATCGAGCGCCAGATCGAACGCGTTCCACGCCACGCCGATGGCGCGGGCGGCGGTCTGGATGCGCGCGCCTTCAAAGGTGCGCATCAACTGTTTGAAGCCCTGCCCTTGCGCGCCGCCCAGCAGGCCATCAGCCGCCACCGCAAAGCCATCAAACCCCAGCGCATATTCCTTCATCCCGCGATAACCGAGCACGGCAATTTCGCTGCCGTCGATCCCGGCATCGGGGAACGGCGCAACGTCGCTGCCGCGCGTCTTTTCCGCCAGCAGCATCGAAAGGCCCGCATAGCCGGGGCGCGAGGGATCACTGCGCACCAGCATCGTCATCAGATCGGCGCGCGCGGCGTGGGTGATCCAGGTTTTGGCCCCCGTCACCCGCCAGCTGCCATCGGCCTGTCGATCCGCGCGGGTGCGCACGCTGGCGAGATCGCTGCCGGTATCGGGTTCGGTAAACACGGCGGTGGGCAGGCATGATCCATCGGCAATGCGCGGCAGGAAGCGCGCCTTTTGCTGCGGCGTGCCATTGGCCGCGATCAGCTCACCCGCGATTTCGGATCGCGTGCCGAGCGACCCGGCGCAAATCCACCCGCGCGACAATTCTTCGGACACCACCGCCATCGCCAGCTTGCCCAGTCCCAACCCGCCGTGCTCTGCCGGGATGCAGATGCCAAACACGCCAAGCGCCGCCATGTCCGCGATCACCGCATCGGGGATCAGCGCATCGGCCAGATGCCAATGGTGCGCGTGGGGAGTGATTTGTTGCGCGGTAAAGCTACGAAATTGCTGACGAATCAGATCGAGCGTTGCGTCCCCCAATCCCTCATCGGGGCGCAGGCCATCGGCCAGCAATGCGGTGAGCGCAGCGCGGGTATCGGGCGTGCTGCCATCGGCCAGCAGGCGCGTGACTGCGGGATGCGCCGCCAGCGCGCGCGCTTCATCCCCGGTGCCGAACACCGATGGGCGCACCACCTCGCTCGCGCTCATCGGTAATCCGCTGGCGATCTGCGCGAGGTATTCGCCAAACCCGATCCGCAGCGTCAGTTCTTCGGCTTGGCCAAACTGCCCCGCCGCATTGGCGCGCGTTGCCCAATCGAGCGTCGCCTCCAGCGCAGCGGTGCTTGCCGCGATCCATGCAAAGCCGTGCACCCTGTGCTGTTCGCGCGCGATCAGCGCCGGTTCTGGCGCGCCAGTTCGCGCCACCGCGCGCAGCACCGCAGCCCGCACCGTCCCGGCATAATCGCGCGCCGCGCCAAGGCTTGCGCGCGCCGTATCAATCCATTCGCTCATGCCCGGCTCATTCCCGTGTGCCCAGCAATTGGCGCGCCACCACCCAGTTATGCACCTCGCTCGGCCCGTCATAAATGCGCATCGTGCGCAGCTTGTTGGACATCAGGTAAAGCGGCAATTCGCGGGTCATGCCCATCGCGCCAAACATCTGCATCGCATGATCGACAATCTCGTAGGCGGATTCGATGCAGAAGCTCTTGATCATCGAAATCTCGCTGCGGGTATCGCGGCGCTCGTCGATCTTCCACGCGCAGTCATAGGTCATCAGCCGCATCGCGTGGATTTTGGTCGCAGCGTCGCTGATCCAGTTCTGCACCGTCTGGCGCGCGGATAATGGCTTGCCAAAGGTGGTGCGCTGCGGGGCATATTCGATCATCATGTCCAGCGCGCGGCTCGCCATGCCGATCGCCCATGATGCCATTTCGATCCGCCGCGTGCCCAGCCGCACCTGCATCGGCGCAAAGCCCTGCCCGCGCGTGCCCAGCAGTTTCCACCCTGGCACGCGGCAATCCTCCAGCACGATTTCATAGGTCGCGGTGCCATCGATCATCGGGATTTTGCGCAGCACGTTGAAGCCGGGGGTGTCGCGGTCAACCAGAAACGCCGAAATGCCATTGCGACCATCGGGGTTGCGATCCGTTACCGCCATCAGGATGGTGAAATCGGCCTCTGCCGCGCGGGTGATCCAGATTTTGCGGCCATTGATGATCCAGTCATCACCGTCCGCCACCGCCATAGTGGTCATGCCCGCCGGATCGGCCCCGGCGCCGGGTTCGGAAATGCCGATCGCGGAAATGGTTTCGCCGCGCACATAGGGTTCCAGATAGGCGGCGCGCTGGCGATCATCGGCGGCGACCATCAGCATCCGCAGGTTGGGGGAATCGGGCGGCAGGGTATAGGGCACCACGCTGCGGCCCAGTTCCTCGTTGACGCCGACCATCGCCACCATCGGCAGGTTCATCCCGCCGACTTCCTCGGGCGCGTCGAGCCCCCACAGGCTCAATTCGCGCGACACGGCATCAACGGCGGCGGTTTCCTGATGGGTGAGGTAGCTGCCCTGCCCGGCAGATTCGCGCGCCAGCACGCTGGTTTCGAGCGGCATCAACTGGTCGCGCACAAACTTGGCGACCAGATCTTTCAACATGGCGTGTTCGTGGCTGAGTTCAAAATTCATCTGCTGTGTGCCCCGACTGCGGTTGGATGCCCGCCCCCTGACAACACACAATCCGGCGCGTGTCACCCGCAGGATTGCGCGGCGGGTGTAAAAATGCGGGGCAAGCGGCGGGTAACCAATGATCAACGACCCATCATCATCAACCGGCGCAACGCTTGTGCAATGAGCGCGGCGTAGCTATCGGCGCTGCAAGCGCAAACGGGCGCAGACCGGGCCGAGGCGAACAACGTGAACACCAATCCGCTTGATATCTATGGCGCATGGATTGCGGATGTGCCGGATAGCTGGCCTGACGATGCGCGCGACTGGGCGCACCGCGAATTTGTCGATACGCTGGCAGTAATGGTGCCCGGCGCGGCTGAACCGGTTGCGCACAAATTGTTCGCCACGCTCGCCCCATGGGGCAGCGGGCCGTGCACCGTGATCGGTCAACCGCAGATGCTGGCTGCGCCGTGGGCAGCGATGGTCAATGGCACCATCGCCCATGTGCTCGATTTCGATGACAATTTCGATCCGCCAAAAGCCCACCCCACCACCGTATTGTTGCCCGCAATCATGGCAATTGCCGAACAGGAACGGTTGTCGGGCGCGGCTTGCATTGATGCCTATATCGTCGGACTGCAGATCCTTGGACGGATCGGACAGGGGCTGAACCCGGCGCACCGCAATCGCGGCTGGCACGCCACCGCCACCGTGGGGGTGATGGGCGCAGCGGCGGCGGTCGCGCGGCTGATGAAGCTTGACGCTGCGGCCTGCGCGCGCGCGCTGTCGATTGCCACCAGCATGTCGTCGGGCTTCATGAGCCAGTTCGGCACCGAGATGAAGCCGGTTCACGCGGGCCTTGCGGCCAAGGGCGGGATCATGGCGGCCAGCATGGCGCGCGCCGGGATCACCGCCGGGCGCGATACGCTTGACGGGCGCACCGGCATGAACCGCCTGATGGTGGGGCCGGATTACGAAGAATTGCGCGATACCATCACCCACATCGAACATGGCCAGAACCTGCGGTTTGAAATCGACAATGTCGGCGATCCGCTGCTGATTACCGCGCACAAATTTCGGGTGAAGCGGTTTCCCACCTGCGGCGCGATCCACCGCGCGATGGATGGGGTGCAGCACCTTATGCAGACGCACGGGTTCGGCGCCGATGCGGTTGCCAGCGTCGATCTGCATATGCCGCGCGTGCATTTCAACAATGTCTTCTACACCGATCCGCAAACCCCGCTGGAGGCAAAGTTTTCCGCCGAATATGCGGTCGGATGCATCCTTGCGCGCGGGGATTGCACGCTGGCGGATTTCACGCCCGAACGGGTGATGGGTGCAGATGTGCGCCGCCTGTTCCCGATCATCCACCGCCATCCAGTGGACAAACTTGAGGGCGAATTTCCCACCGAGGTGCACATTACCCTGACCGATGGGCGGCGCTTCACCTCGGTCCACGAATGGCCGCTGGGCAGCAAGGCCGCGCCGTTTACCTGGACGCAATATTGGGCCAAGTTTGACGCCTGCTGCGCCGGAGTCATCACCCCGCAGGCCCGCGATTTTCTGCGCGCCGCACTCGAACAATTCCCCACCCTTGCCGACGCGGGCGAAGTGATGCGCCGCGCCGGGCAGGCCTTTGCCCCGCCCGCTGCCAACGGATAACACAGGACAGATCATGACAAGCCAGACAGACACACACCCTCAGGCCGCCGGGCAAAAACCAGCCGTGCTGGTGATGGCAGCCAGCCGCCGGGGGGTGGATGATCCGGTGGCAAAGCTTCAGGGCAAGGCGCACAAATGCCTCGTCGAGATCGATGGGCAGGTGATGCTCGAACGGGTGCTGGAAGCGCTGATCGACAGCGATTGCTTTGACCGCATCCACGTCTCGCTCGACACGCCCGATGTGCTGGAGGCGACCGAACGGATGCAGGCATGGGCGGCGGCGGGCACCACGGTTTTCGTGGCCGCGCGCGGCAATCTGGCGGACAGCGTGATCGCGGCGGTGGAGGTAATCGACAATCCCCTGCCGCTGGTCATCACCACCGGCGACAATGCGCTGCACACGCCCGAACTGGTGCGCGATTTCGTGAACGGGTTTCTGGCGGGCAGCGAAGACGTGGCGCTCGGCCTGTCGAGCGAGGAGGTGGTGCTGCGTGAATTTGCCAATTCGGGGCTGGCGTTTCACCAGCTCAAGGACGGGGGATCATCATCGTGCAACCTCTATGGCCTGCGCAATGCCCGCGCGCTGACGGCGGTAAAGGTGTTTGAAGGCGGCGGCCAGTTCGGCAAGCGGCACATGCGCATCCTCAAAGCCTTCGGGGTGTGGCCGTTTGTGCTCTACAAGCTGAAACTGACCACGATGCGCGGGTTGATTGACGCCATCGGGCGGCGGTTGGGGGTAACAATGGCCCCGGTGATGCTCGATTACCCGTTCGGGCCGATCGATGTCGACCACAAGCATTCGTTCGAGATTACCGAAGCCGCGCTGATCCGCCGACGCATGGCCGCTGGCGGATAAGCGCCCTCCCTATAACCGCTGATCGGCCGCGCCCTTCGGCAGCGCTGATTTGACATCATACAGCGCCGCCCCCGGCTTACCCAGCGCACGGATGGCCTCTGCCCCCATCGCCACAATATCGCCGTGCGCGACCGCAAGGATGATCCCGTCATATCTGCCGGGTTCCAGTGTGGTCAGCGGGCGGATGCCATATTCGCGTTCGCATTCATCACCATCGACCCAAGTGTCATACACATCGGCGGCAATGTCGAATTCACGCAGGTGCTCCACGATGCTCGCCACTTTGGTGTTGCGGTGATCGGGGCAGTCCTCCTTGAACGCAAAGCCCAGCACCAGCACCCGCAGATTATCGCGCAGCAAGCCCTTGCGACCCATCAGGCGGACGAACTGGTTGACCACATATTTGCCCACCCGGTCGTTGATCCGCCGTCCGGCCAGGATCACTTCGGGGTGGTGGCCGATTTCTTCGGCCTTGTGCGTCAGGTAATAGGGATCAACCCCGATGCAGTGTCCACCAACCAGTCCGGGACGCACTGCCATGAAGTTCCACTTGGTGCCCGCCGCCTCCAGCACTTCGGTGGTGTCGATGTCGAGCAGGTTGCAGATCATCGCCAGTTCGTTGGCGAGCGCGATGTTGAGATCGCGCTGGGTGTTTTCCATCACCTTGGCAGCTTCGGCCACGCGGATCGAGCTGGCCCGGTGGGTGCCCGCCGTCACCACGCTGCGATACAGCCCATCGACGAAATCGGCGGCAGCCGGGGTCGATCCGCTGGTGATTTTGAGGATATCGGGCAGCTTGCGCAGTTTATCGCCGGGGTTGATCCGTTCGGGGCTGTAACCGCAGAAAAAGTCGCGATTATAGGTCAGGCCTGACAGTTCTTCCAAAATCGGCACACAAAATTCATCGGTGCAGCCGGGATAGACCGTGCTTTCATAAATCACCACATCGCCGCGTTTCAACACCTTGCCGATCGCGCGCGTGGCGCTTTCCAGTGGGCCGAGATCGGGGTGGTTGTGATCATTCAGCGGAGTCGGAACGGTGACGATGAACACGTTGCAGGCCGCCATTTTGGCCCAGTCGAGCGTGAAATCAAGCTGCGTGGCGACGGCCAGTTCTTCGGCGGTAGCTTCGCGGGTTTCATCATGCCCGGCGCGCAGATTTTCGATCCGTCCTGCGCGAATATCGATCCCGGTGGTCGGGTATTTCTGCCCGAAGGCGACCGCCACGGGCAGGCCGACATAGCCCAGCCCGACAACCCCGATCCGCGCTGTGTCCAGCGTCAGCGGAAACCCTTGCGATTCGTGCTGGCTCATGGGTGTTTCAGCGCTCGGTGGTTTGCAGCGGCCAATAGCCGGACAGGATGCGTTCACCGCCCTCCCAATGCCCGACAGATTGCCTTCGTGCATCCGGTAGGAAAACAGCGGTTCGGGGATATGCAGCCCCTTCCAGCCATTGGCGATGATGCGTTTCCACTTGTGGTGTTTCGTCCCCTTGCGGATGGTTTCATCATAGGGGGCGGTTTCCATTACCGGCGCGGCCAGACACATCGCCGGTTCGGGAATGAAGGAATAGCGTTCAATCAGCGCCGGATCGAAGGTTGCCGATTTGCCTCGGTCGATCACTTCACCGGTCTGCGAAATCAGCATGCAATCGGAATAGACGATGGCAATGGCAGGGTCTTCAGCCCGCGCCGCTTCGAGTTCAGCGATGGTGCGCGTCGCATAGCCGGGGCTGAGCAGATCGTCGGAATCATGGATCACGAAATAATGCCCGCGCGCGTGCGGCATCCCGCGATTGAGCGCGCCCAGCTTGCCGACATTTTCGGTCAGCGCGATCAACTGGGTCGAAAACAGCCGGTCCGCTGCCGCATCAAGCGCGGCGCGGATGACCTCCACCGAATTATCGGTGCTGGCATCGTCCACCACGATCAATTCTATCGGAGCATAGGTCTGATCGGCAATGCTGGCGATGGATTCGCTGACAAAGCGGGCGTAATTGTAATTCGGGATGACGACGCAGAGTTTCAGTCAATGGGTGTTCCACTTGTCAATGGGGCCGCGTGGCGCGATGGCGCGCTTTAGCCCGATTACGGCAATTATGCCAAGGCCTGCGCGCGGGGAAACAGATTTGCGGGCGAAAAATCGAGTTGCGTCAACGCATCGCCGCAGATCTCCGCCACGCGCCGCCGGTCTGTTTCAGAGATCGAAGCACGCTTTTGCGCGCTGTCCGATGTGAACTGCTGCTGGTTGTTATCGTCTTTGGAATGGAAGTTGAACTGTTCCAGCATCAACGCAAGCTGGTCTGCATCGGGCCGGAAATCCAGACCGCGATCAAGCATATCGGCGAATTTTTCCGGCTTGATATCGGTGTAATTCACCAGCGCCGCCCGCCCATCCATCTGCGCGGCAAACCGCAGATAGCGGGCAAAGCAATGCGCCAGATATTCGATTTCATCCATCGCCGCAGTCGCGCGCCAATCGTGACCTGAAAGGAACCCGGCTTGGCGGCGCCCCTTGGCCCACACCACGGCAGAGGTTTCGCGCAGCACCGATGCGATGACTTCAACCGGATCGCGATAAAGAAACAGCGCCGGAACCTGCGGAAACGCCGCCAGCGCGAAATCCATATACAGCGTGTTCCACGAAATGAACTTGATGAACGCGCGTTCTTCGCGCGCAAACCGGCGGCGGGTCATCGCCAGCACCAGATTGCGGAACGCGCGCAGATTTTCCGCGCTGGGCACGGCATCTTCGGCCCAGTCGCGCGTGATCGTGGCCCAGAACCCGCGCTGCAACGGCGCGCCCTGATTGATCACCAGATGGCGCGGACTGCGGGCCAGCGCCTTGCCCGTCAAGGTCGAACCGCAGCGCGAAATGTGGAACATGAAACCGCTTGGCTCAATCGGATCGGCAAGGATGCGGTCGTCCTGCAAAATCGCGAAATCGGTGACGAAAGACGCACCCAAAGCGCCCTGTTCGGCCAGCGTGCTGATGGTGAAAATATGCTGCCATTCGCGATAGGGATAGTCGCCAATATCGGCCCACAACACCTTGCCGCCGCCGCCGCTGTCAACCTCGGGATCAATCGCGACCGGGATCATTCCCGGCGCGGCGTGGATCGCCGCAATGGCATCATCTGTGCCAAGGTAGCGGCTGGCGATCCCCGGAATCAGGCTGGAGACCACTTCGTGATCGGGCAAGGCGTAAAGTGCGGTCAAAGAAAATCCGTCGGCTGGCCATCGGCTGGGCTGCATGATCCGCAGTTCTGCGGTCACGCGGCCCTAAGGTTCGCGCCGCCGCGCTGTCAACCGTTGGGGCAACCATTGGGGCAACCGTTGGCGCAACCACTGGCGCAATAATCACGCTCGGCCCTTTTCAAGTCCGGGCAAAATCGGCACAACACCACCCACACAGCACAGCGGGATTTCACGCTGGCGCAGCAGGCAAGGCGACATGACGAAACTCTTTTCGATGCTCAACCCCGATGCGATTGATGATGCCGGCGGCATGGCGGTGATGAACCCGGCCACAGGCGCGACGCTGGCCAAGGTGCGCACCTACTGCGCGCAGGAAATTGACGGCATCATCCACGCCGCCGAAGCCGCCCGGCGCGATTGGGCAAGCGAAACCGCACGCGTGCGCGCCGCCCGTCTGCGCGATTGGTTCAACCTCATCATCGCCCACCGCGAACAGCTCGCGGAAATCTGCACGCTCGAATGCGGCAAGCCGCTCGCCGAAGCGCGTGCCGAAGTCGATTATGCCGCCAGCTTTGTCGAATGGTTCGCCGAAGAGGCCCGCCGCGCCTATGGCGAAACCATCCCCAGCTTTGCTCCCGGCAAGGAAATCCTGGTGCGCAAGGAACCGGTGGGCACCTGCGCCGCGATTACCCCGTGGAACTTTCCGCTGGCGATGATCACCCGCAAATCCGCCCCGGCGCTGGCAGCGGGCTGCGCAATGGTGATCAAACCATCCGAACTGACCCCGTTATCCGCGCTCGCGCTGGAAGCGCTGGCGCATCAGGCCGGCATTCCCGCCGCGATCCTGCGGATTGTCCCAAGCAACCAGCCCGCCGAAGCCGGCCAATTGTTCTGCTCGCACCCGGTGATCCGCAAGATCAGCTTCACCGGATCGACCGCCGTGGGCAAATTGCTGCTCGAACAGGCGGGTAGCACGGTCAAGAAAGCGTGCATGGAACTGGGCGGCAATGCTCCGTTTATCGTGTTCGACGATGCCGATCTGGATGCAGCGGTGGACGGCGCGATGATCGCCAAGTTCCGCAACGCCGGGCAGGCCTGCATCGGCGCCAACCGCCTGCTGGTGCAGCGCGGGGTGCATGATCGCTTTGCCGCCGCGCTGGCTGACCGCGCGGCTGCGCTGAAGGTCGGCAACGGGATGGACGCAGACAGCCAGATCGGCCCGCTGATCAACACGCGCGCGCTGGAAAAGGTTGAACAGCTGACCGATGCCGCATTGGCCAGCGGTGCGACGCGGCTGTGCGGCGGCGGCAGGCACAATGCCGGGGCGCAGTTCTATACCCCCACTGTGCTGACCGGGGTGACGCAAGCCATGGCCATCGCGCAGCAGGAAGTGTTCGGCCCGGTCGCGTCGATCATCCCCTTTGCCGACGAAGCAGAGGCGATCCGCATCGCCAATGACACCAGATCCGGCCTCGCCAGCTATTGCTACACCAGCGACCATGGGCGCGCGTGGCGGGTGATGGGCGCGCTGGAATATGGCATGGTCGCGATCAACGAAGGGTTGCTCGGCACCGAGGTCGCGCCGTTTGGCGGAATCAAGGAATCGGGCCTGGGCCGCGAAGGATCGCGCCACGGCATGGACGAATATCTTGAGCTGAAATATGCCCTGATGGGCGGCTTGCGGGGCTAAACCTCGCTCCGCCGACTTGGCCTTAGGACCCGGTCACGCCCTTCGCGTGCTTGTCGATCAGCTTGAACGCGCGTTCGTACCATTCACTGCCGGGGTAATTCGTCCCCAGCACGGCGGCATATTTGACCGCTTCGTTAGGCAGGCCAAGCGCCAGGCTGCTTTCGGTCAGGCGAAACAGCGCCTCAGGCGTGTGGCTGGTGGTATCGAATTTTTCGACCACATTGCGGAACCGCATATCGGCGGCCAGCCACAGGCCCGAACGCTGGTAATGCCGGCCGATCTCCATTTCCTTGCCCGCAAGGTGATCGGCCACCAGATCCAGCTTCAACCGCGCATCGGCGGCATATTCGGTCTGGGGAAAGCGGCGGTTGACTTCGCGCAACGCGGTCTGCGCCTGCTCGGTGATTTTCTGATCGCGGTTCACATCGCTGATCTGTTCGTAATAACTCAGCGCGATCAGGTAGTGCGCATAGGGCGCATCCTTGTTGCCGGGGTGGATCGACAGAAACCGCTGCGAATTCTGGATCGCCTTGTTGTAATCGCGCGCGATGTAATAGCTGAACGCGCTCATCAACTGCGC
>PHEL01000200.1 GCA_002842925.1 Alphaproteobacteria bacterium HGW-Alphaproteobacteria-14 | reverse complement strand
GTCGGCAGTCCGGTAATAGCGCCGCCCGCCGCTGCGTTTCAGAGGTTTGAGCAGCGGGAATTGCGCTTCCCAATAGCGCAGCACGTGCGGTTTGATGCCGAGTGCATCGCTGACTTCGCCGATGGTGCGCAACGCGCCATCATCCTTGCCGTCATCGAATCCGGTCATCAAACCTCACCCTGATTGCTCACCCCTTGGTGATCTGTTCCTTGAGCAGCTGGCTCGCGCGGAACGTCATCACCCGGCGCGGGGTGATCGGCACTTCAACGCCCGTCTTGGGATTGCGGCCGATACGTTCGTTCTTGTCGCGCAGCACAAAACTGCCGAAACCTGAAATCTTGACGTTTTCGCCTTTGGCCAAGGCATCGCTCATCTTGGTGAGGATGGCTTCCACCAATTCAAGCGATTCTGCCCGGCTGAATCCCATCTTGCGGTTGATGGTTTCTGCCAGATCAGCGCGGGTCAACGTGCCTACTGAACGCATCATGCGATTTCTCCCTAGCGGTGCGACCCCGTTAAAGACCGATATCTTACAAATATTCGGCAGTTTCGCAATGCGATGCCAACCTGAATGTTGAGTTTTCAGCAATTGTGTCAGCGAACGGGACACTTGCCCGCGCGCTGATCACGGCAGGATCACATCCGGATCAGGCTGGCTCCCCAGGTAAAACCGCCGCCCATCGCTTCGAGCATGACGAGATCGCCGGGCTTTATCCGCCCATCGCGCCGCGCTGTATCAAGCGCGAGCGGCACCGATGCGGCCGAGGTATTGGCGTGGCGATCCACGGTCACAACCACCTTGTCCGGCGAAATGCCGAGCTTTCTTGCGGTGGCATCAAGGATCCGGGCATTGGCCTGATGCGGCACGACCCAATCGATTTCGTCAGACGAAATACCTGTTTCTTCAAGCACTTCCTTAAGAACGCTGGCAAGGTTGACGACTGCATGGCGGAACACCTCAGGCCCGCGCATCCGCACATGGCCGACGGTCTGCGTGGTCGAAGGGCCACCATCGACATACAGCAGATCATGGCACGCCCCATCGGCATGGAGCCGGGTGCCAAGGATACCGGGCGCATCGCTGCCGCCCGCATCCGCGCCCGGCGCTTCGAGCACGACCGCGCCTGCCCCATCGCCAAACAGCACGCAGGTGGTGCGGTCTTCCCAATCGAGGATGCGGCTGAAGGTTTCCGCGCCGATCACCAGCGCGCGTTGGGCCATCCCGGTGCGCAGCAGCGAATCGGCGGTCGCCAGCGCGTAGAGAAAGCCCGAACACACCGCCGCGACATCGAACGCAATCCCACCCCTGCATCCCAATGCAGCCTGCACCTTGGTTGCAGTGGCGGGGAACGTGTTGTCAGGCGTTGCCGTGGCCAGCACGATCAACCCGATTGATGAGGCATCCACCCCCGCATCGGCCAGCGCAGCGCGCGCGGCAGCGGTTGCCAGCGTGGCGGTGGTCTCGTCAGCTTCGGCAATATGCCGCTGGCGGATTCCGGTGCGCTCGACGATCCATTCATCCGAGGTATCAACCCGCTCGGCCAGTTCGGCATTGGTCACGATCCGGCGAGGCAGCGCCGAGCCCGTGCCTAGCAGGCGAGAGCCTGTCACGCGTCCGGCTCGCTGTTTTTGCCGGTGCTGGAACGACCATTGCGGCTGAGCGCGCCTTCGCCCAGCGCGGCAAGATCATGCGCGATCCGTTCGGTCAGCTTGTTTTCAAGCAACCGCGCAGTCACCGCAACAGCGTTGGCGACACCCTTGGCATTGGCGCTGCCGTGGCTTTTCACCACCACGCCGTTGAGGCCAAGGAATACCGCACCGTTGTGATTATTGGGATCAAGGTGATGCTTCAGAAGCTCGGTTGCTGGACGCGAAACCAGGAACCCGATCTTCGAACGCAGCGAACTGGTAAACGCCTGTCGCAACAGGTCGGTGACGAACCGCGCCGAACCTTCGATCGCTTTCAATGCGATATTGCCGGAAAAGCCATCGGTCACCACCACATGGGTTTCACCGCGGTTGATCTTGTCGCTTTCGACAAAGCCATCGAAGATCAGCGCCAGTCCGCCATCTTCGCGGGCGGAGGCGGCGACCAGCATCGCGGCGGCATCGCGTAATTCTTCGGTGCCCTTGATCTCTTCGGTGCCGATATTCAGCAGGCGGACGACCGGCTTTTCGAAGCCGTTGACGATCCATTGCGCGCGTCGGCTTCGGTATTGGCGCCCAGATCGAGCATCACCACATCATGCGCCTGCAAGGTCGGCATGATCGCGGCGAGCGCGGGGCGATCAATTCCCGGCATGGTACGCAGCGCAATCTTGCTCATCGCCATCAGCGCGCCGGTATTGCCCGCACTGACCGCCGCGCCGGCATCGCCGGTTTTCACGGCGTTGACAGCCAGGCCCATCGAAGTGGTCTTGGCCCGGCGGATTGCGCGGCTCGGCAGTTCATCACCGCCCACCACATCTTCGCAATGGAGGATTTCCGAAGCGCCGCGCATATTGGGATGGTTAGCGAGCGCCGCCTCGATGCGCTTGCCATCGCCCACCAGCAGGAAGTTGAAACCTTCGTGCTTGCGGCGGGCAAGTGCAGCGCCTTCAACCATGACGCGCACGCCTTCATCGCCGCCCATCGCGTCAACGGCGATACGCGGGAGGCTCATTGCGCTTCCTTCCGGTCTATGGTGAGGGCCACCGGCAATCAGCCGACAGCAACGACCTGACGTCCGTTGTAATGGCCGCAGTGGCCGCAGATATTGTGCGGGCGCTTCAGTTCACCGCAGTTGGAGCATTCACCGAAGGCTTCAACCGGCAGCGAATCGTGCGAACGGCGATTGCCACGACGATGCGGGGATACTTTTCTCTTGGGGACAGCCATGGCGGCACCAATTCCTCAACTAAATGCGTTTGATCGCGCCACCGGGCGCTGTGATTCTCGAAGGTCGCCTCTACGGCAAGGGAAGCAAGCGCACAAGCCGCAGCAAATGCGTGCATTCCTTGGCCAGCAGCGGCGGGAAGGGGCGCGCTATAGCTGAAAATTCGCACGTTGCAACCCGCCCTTCGCGCGCCTAGCACGCTCAGCACAATAACGAGGGGATCTTACCATGACCGTGCTTCCTGTAACGCTCGCTGCTGCTGCTGCTGCCGCAGTGCTCAATATCTGGCTGTCGATCCGCATCGGTGCGCTGCGCACGTCGCTTGGCATCAGCGTGGGCGATGGCGGCAGCGAGCCGCTGCAACGCCGGATGCGCGCGCAGCTGAACTATGTCGAAAACACCGCGTTTGTGCTGGTGCTGATCGCAGCGATTGAACTGGCGGGCGCAGGCAGCTGGTGGCTGGCATACGTTGCGGCGGCCTATTTCATCGGCCGGGTGGCGCACGGGTTCGGGATGGACGGCGGCACGGCCAAGGTCGGCCGGATGATCGGCACGCTGACGACGATGCTGACCCAGCTAGGCCTCGCGGTGGTGGCCGCGCTGGTGGCTGCGGGGGTGATGTAGGGCCTTTTTGTTTTAGCCCTCAAACGCCGGGCGGCGGACATCCGTCCGCCTTGGCTTCGCGGCATAAGCCGCGGCGCGCGGTCGCGCTTGCGGGCCTGCGGCCCGTTTGGGATGTGTTCTCATGCTGGGT
>PHEL01000038.1 GCA_002842925.1 Alphaproteobacteria bacterium HGW-Alphaproteobacteria-14 | reverse complement strand
GATGATCTGATCGTCACCGAATGCCGCCCGTGGGCGACCGACGAACAGTTTGACTTGCTGGCGAAATATCTCGGCGCGCGCCATCCTGATGGCGGTATGCTGGCGATGGATGAGCTCGACTATGCCGACATGATCGAACATACTCCGGTTTCCAGCGTGGTGACCGAATATCGCGAACCGGGGCTGGGCGGACGTCCGGGACGGCTGATCGGCGCCTGCCTGACAGACCGGCAAGGTGATGGCCTGTCGATGATCTATTCGTTCTACGACCCGGATCATCAAATGCGCGCGGGGCTGGGCAATTTCATCATCCTCGATCACATCCGCCGTGCTGCAGCCGAAGGCCTGCCTTATGTCTATCTGGGCTATTGGGTCGAAGGCAGTCCGCGCATGCAATACAAGGTGCGTTACCGTCCGCTGGAACGGCTGACCCGCGAAGGCTGGCAGTTGATGGATGCGGAAGAACAGCAGCGGCTGATCGCTGCGGTGACCGCGCCGCGCCAGCCGCAGGTCGCGCCGCTGGTCGGTGCGCGGGGCAAGGATGGCCAGCCTGTCAAGTTTCCGGAAAGCTGAACTTCGCCGCTTTTTCAAGCTTGCTCTCGCACTCACCGCAGGACTGGGGCAGGGCGCGCTGGGGCTGATGGCGGTGCCGGTGGTGGCACAGACCATGCCGGGGGATGTTGGCACTGCGGCAGAGCCGCCGGATAAGGTTTTGCCTGCGCCTGAAGTTGCGTCCGACCCTGCACCAGAACCAGCGCCGGTTCCGCTTTCGCTGGACGCGCTGATCCCGGTTGACGCGGTTGATGACCCCGAACCCTGGGCCGCAGCCGGGGTTGCCAATCCGGCCGCAGCATCGGACGAAGCCGGCTTCGCGCCAGATGCGTCCAGCCCCGTGCTTGACCCCGCCTTGACCGGGCTTGCCTCCCCGTCAGACCCGGCTTTGATGCCTGACATTCTTGCGGTTTTTGCGGATCTGGCACTTGATACGCCAACCCCGCTTGAACCTGATCCTGAGGTTGAAGCGCTCGCCAGCATTGCCGCGCCGGTGCTGGCCGAACTGCCCGAACTGACCGAAACCCAGGTGGACAGCAGGCTTGTGTTGGCGCTGCCGGCGGCGGCGGACGCCTTCCCGGAGCGGAACGAATTTCTACGACGGTTCAGGGACTTGTCGACCTTGCGTCAGATCGACGACGATGCGGATTCGGTGCCGCAGGTGGCTGCCAGAGCCCGCGCGGATGAAGAATTGCTCGGCAATATTCTGCGTGCTTACGGCTATTATGATGGTGACGTGGTGCGCCAGCTATCCGGTGGCCGCCGAGCGCGCGAAAACGGCAATGTCGATGCCGATACCGTCGCCACACAGCCCAGCGTCCGGTTCGACATCATGCCCGGAACCCGCTACAAATTCGGCCGCATAGACCTCGGCGCGTTGCCCGCTTTGCCAGAGCCTGACGCCAGCCGGTTGATGGCGGCGTTCGCGATCAAGCCGGGCGATCCGCTTTATGCCGACCGGATCATCGACCGTGAGATTGAACTGCGCGTGGCGTTGGGCGAAAGTGGCTATCCCTTTGCCAGAATTGGCGAACCTGAACTGCTGATCGATCACGCCCGCAGCGAAGGCGATCTGACGCTGGATGTTCAGCCGGGCGGCAAATATGTATTTGGCGAAATTGTCAGCAGCGAACCCCGGTTCCTGTCCGGGCGGCATTTTGCGCGGATCGCCCGGTTCGACCCCGGCGATGGGTTCCAGCAAAGCCTTGAAACCGACCTGCGCCGCGCAATCATCGCCACCGGGCTGGTGTCCAGCGTCACCGTCACCCCGCGCGAAACCCGAGCGCCTGAAGGTGATCAACCGGGCGAGGTCGCGCTTGACGTCGGGTTTGAGCGCGCGCCTTTGCGTACCATCGCGGGCGCCATCGGCTACGGCACCGAAGATGGTTTCAAGCTTGAAACTCGCTGGGAACACCGCAACCTGTTCCCGCCGGAAGGCGCGCTGCGGCTGCGCACTATTCTGGGCACGCGGGAAGCGCTTGCCAGTGTCGGGGTGCGCCGCAACAATTTCCTCGGTCGCGATCAGGTGTTGAACGTTGATCTGTTCGCCAGCGACATCACCACGCAAGCAGTGGATTCGCGTGGGTTCGGGACGCGCACCACTTTTGAAAAAGTATCGAACCTGCTGTTCCAGAAACCGCTGAGCTGGCAAATCGGCGGCGAGTTGCTCTATACTGACGAGCGCAATCGCACCGTCAAAATTGCGCCTGGTGCGCAACTGCCACGCCGCAGTTTTCTGATCGGGGGCCTGTTCGGCAGCGTCACGCTGGATGGTAGCGATGATCTGCTTGATCCCACCAGTGGTTATCGCGCGACGCTGTATCTCGCCCCTGAAGTATCGCGTTCGCAAGGGGCAGAGTCGTTCTATCTGCGCGCGCAGGGCGATGCCAGTTACTACCGATCGCTGGGAACGACGGTGCTTGCCGGGCGCGTGCGAGTGGCGACCATTCAGGGCGCGGATGCCGTTGATATTGCGCCTTCGCGGCGGCTTTACGCTGGTGGAGGGGCATCGATTCGCGGGTTCGGGTTTCAGGGCGTTGGCCCGCGCGATGCGTTCGGCAACCCGATTGGCGGGGCATCGCTGGTCGAATTCGCGTTGGAAGCGCGGGTTGATACGCCGCTGTTCGATGGCGCGCTTGAAGTTGTGCCGTTTATCGATGCCGGTTCGGTCAGGCGAGGATCGACCCCCGGGTTTGATGAATTTCGCGTCGGCGCCGGGATCGGTATCCGTTACAAGACCACCTTCGGCCCGATCCGTGTCGATGTGGCGACCCCGGTCAATCCTACCCCGTTTGATAGCCCGGTGGCGGTCTATGTCAGCTTTGGGCAGGCGTTCTGATGGCGGATATGCCTGATCCTGCGCCGTCAACCCGCCGCCGCTGGGGCAAGCGGTTGGGGTGGGCGCTGGCGCTGTTGCTCGCCCCGTTTGTGCTGGTTGCCGGGTTTCTGGCTACGCCAATCGGCAAGCGTGTCATCGCTGATCAGATTGCCGCCGCCGCTCCGGCTTCGGGCCTGCGGTTTACGGTCGGGCGGATCGAAGGCGATATTTATAGCAAGGCGGTGCTGCGATCGGTCGAGGTAAGTGACCCCAAGGGTGTGTTCCTGACCATTCCTGAAGTCCGCCTTGACTGGCGGCCGCTGCACTGGCTGTGGAGCGGGCTAGATATTCGCGAGGTCACAACCCGGCGCGGGCGGCTTGAACGGCTGCCCGAACTGCTGCCCGGCGATCCCGATGCGCCATTGCTGCCCGATTTTGATATCCGGGTAGATAGGCTTGCGATTGAAGACCTGGTGATTGCCAAGGGGGTGGCGACCGACCGCGATGAACGCGCCAACCTTCACGCCAAAGTCGACATTCGCGAAGGCCGCGCGCTGATTGATGCCAAGGCGCAATTGGGCGCGCAGGATCGTATTACGCTGCTGCTGGATGCAGAGCCTGATGGCGACCGGTTCGATCTTGATGGTGATTACCTTGCGCCTGTAGGCGGCGTGTTGGCCGGGCTCACCGGGTTTGAGGCGGGCTATAGCGCCAAGGTGGTCGGGGACGGAACCTGGGCGCATTGGCGCGGGGTGGCAGTGGCACGGCGCATTTCGATGTCAGCCGATGGCAACAGGGTTACAGTGCCAGTGGCGGCGTTCCAGATTTCCAATGACGCTGGCCGCTACGGCGTGCTGGGGCAGGTGCGCGCCGGATTGGGCGACCAGACAGTGATCGCGCGCGCGCTGGGCGATCAGCTGTCGCTGGCCGCGAATTTTGCGATCAAGGACAGCGTGATCGAAGGGCGCGCTGCGGCGGTATCCAACGCGATTGACCTGCGTAGCGGCGGAGTGGTCGATCTGGCGGACAAGGCGGTGGACGGCGCGCGGGTGATGCTGACCTTGCGCGATCCGGATCTGTTGGGGGCAGGGCTTCGGCTTGAGGGCGCAAAGCTGGCCGCCAATCTCAGCGGTGATTTTGATGACCTGGCGATCAAGCATCGGATTGATGTTGTCCGGCTGCAATCCGGCGACGTGACGGCAGATGGGTTGGTGCAGGAAGGCAGCGCGCGGTTCAATGGCAAGGCGCTTTCAGTGCCGCTGGCGGTGACGGCTGAGCGGGTGACGACCGGCATTGCGCTGGCCGATCCGCGATTGGTCAAAGGGCGGCTGGGCGGCGCGTTGACCTATGATTTTGCGCGCCGGCGGCTTGATGCCGATAATGCCCGGATCACCTTCCCCGGCCTGGAGGCGGTACTGGCGCTACGCGGCGATGTGGCCGCCGGAGCCTATGCGCTTGCCGGCCCGATAACCGCCCGCGGGCTCAAGATTGATGGCGCGGGTGATGTCACCGCCAATGCCAAGATCCTCGCCAAATTCGGCCCAACTGTGCCGTGGAGCCTGCGCGCCAATCTGGCGGGCGTGCTCGCCGCGATTGGCAATCCCACCATCGTCAATCTGGCGGGCGAGCAGGTTCGATTTAACGGCGCGTTGGGCATGGGGGCAGACGAACCGATCGTGCTGCGCGAGGTGGCGATCACCTCCGCCCGGCTCAACGCGCAGATCGACAGCAAGCTGGTGCCGGGCAGCGATGGCATGCGCACCACGCTGGCCGGGAGCGGGCGGCAGGCGGACTATGGCCCCTTCACCTTCGATGCCGAAATCGCCGCCGATGGCCCGCGCGCGGTGCTGGTGCTGGCCGATCCCCTACCGGCAGCAGGCCTCAAGGATGTGCGCGTGGCGCTTGCGCCCAGCGGGGAAGGGTTCGGGTTTGATGTGGCAGGCCAATCGCTGCTCGGGCCGTTTTCAGGCGCGCTCGAACTGTTTTTACCTGATGCCGCGCCAGCCCGGATCGCGATCAACCGCCTTGATATCTATCGCACCAATGTAACCGGTGCGCTCACGCTGGACGAGGCAGGCATGACGGGCGACTTGCGGCTGGCGGGCGGCGGGGTGAACGGCACCGCGAAGTTCCGGCCACAGGCCGCAGGGGCAGTTGGTTTTGCGGTGGATCTGGCTGCACGCAATGCGAAGTTCGCCGGGGATACCCCGATCAGCATCGAGCGCGCCGATATCGCCGCGACCGGGCGCTATGCCGATGGCAAGGCGCGGGTTGATGCTGATATCAACGCGGCGGGGGTGGAATATGGCGCGCTCAACATTGCCAATCTGACCGCCAAGGCGGCGATTGATGATGGACGCGGCAAGGTTACCGGAGCGATTGCCGGGCGGCGGGCGGATCGCTTTGCGCTCAATTTCGATGCCACGATCGCGCCCGAACAAATCGCCGCCGCTGTGCGCGGGGAATATGGCGGGGAGGCGATCACCATGCCGCGCCGCGCAGTGCTGACCGCGCAGGATGACGGCGGATGGCGACTTGCCCCGACGCAGATCGGTTTTTCGCGTGGTTACGCCATTGCCCAAGGCAGCTTCGGCGGGGAAGAAACCGCGCTTGAGATAAAGCTGGCGCGGATGCCGCTGCGGCTGCTCGATCTGGCGGGATCAGGGCTTGGGCTGGGCGGGCGGCTGTCGGGTGTCATTGATTACCGCCAACATGGCCGCGCGCCGCCATCGGCCACGGCGCGGGTGCGGATTGATCGCTTCAGCCGCGCCGGGCTGGTATTGTCATCCAAGCCGGTCAATGTGCTGGGCGTTATCGATCTTTCAGCCGAACGCCTCACTGCTGCCGGACGCCTGCTTGAAGGCGATGCACGGCTGGGTGATGTGGCGGTCAGGATTACCGGGCTAGGCGAGGACGGTACGCTGACCGACCGGCTGACGCGCGGGCGGCTGGATGCGCGGCTGGCGTTTGATGGGGCTGCGGAAACTTTGTGGCGGCTGGCAGCGATTGAGGCGTTCGACCTTACCGGCCCGGTGACCATCGCCGCGCGCGCTACCGGAACGCTCGGCGACCCGCGTATCTCAGGCACGTTGTCGAGTGATAACCTGACGCTCGAAAGCGCAGTGACCGGCACCCGCATCGAAACGGTGACTGCGCGCGGGCGGTTTGCCGGTTCGCGGCTCGAACTCTCCCGCTTTGCCGGAAACACGCGCGGCGGCGGGACGATCACCGGCAGCGGGACGGTGGATCTGGCCGGGATCAGCGCAGGGCGTGGCCCGCAGCTTGATCTGCGCGCTGCGGCCAGGAATGCGCGGTTGCTGGATACCAACGGGCTGGAGGCGACCATTACTGGCCCCTTGCGGATCGTCTCCAGCGGTCAGGGCGGGACGATTGCCGGGCGCGTGACCATCAATCGCGCGCGCTGGGCGTTGGGTGTCGCAGCCGAAGATGTCGCGCTGCCGCAAATCGCCACGCGCGAAATCAACGGCGAAGGTGGGGGCGGGCGCACGCAGGTGTCGGCGCGGGACAACGCATGGCGCTATCTGGTCAATGCCTCGGCACCCAACCGGATCGCGGTGGAGGGCATGGGGCTTGAAAGCGAATGGGGCATCGACATTGCGCTGCGTGGCACGGTGAACGATCCGCGCATCGGCGGCAGCGCGCGGCTGGTGCGCGGAGATTACACCTTCGCCGGAACCCGGTTTGAACTTACCCGTGGCCGCATCCTGTTTGATGAGAACGAACCGATTGATCCGCGGCTTGATATTCTTGCCGAAACATCGCGCAGCGGCACCAATGTCGATATTGCGATCACCGGTAACGCGCAGTCACCCGCGATTGCTTTTTCAAGTGAACCCGCGCTGCCGGAGGAAGAAATTCTGTCCCGGCTGCTGTTTGGTGGGTCGGTTACGTCGCTGTCAGCGACCGACGCAGTGCAACTGGCAGCCGCGCTGGCGGCGCTGCAGGGCGGCGGCGCAGGCCTTGACCCGATTGGCGAGCTGCGTCGTTCGATCGGGTTGGATCAGTTGCGGATCATCAGTGCCGATCCGCTGATCGGGCGCGGCACCGGAATTGCGCTGGGCAAGAACATCACCCGCAGCCTCTATGTCGAACTGGTGACCGACGGGCGCGGATACAGCGCCACGCAGGTCGAATACCGCATCACCAGCTGGCTGGCGCTGCTGGGTACGGTATCGACCATCGGGCGCGACAGCGTGCTCGCCGAAGTGTCACGGGATTACTGAAGATAGAGTTCAGCCTCAGCCGTGCGGCGACGCACAAGTCCTTTGAGCACGCGTCCACCGGCGCGGTTCCAGCGCGCAAATTCGCGCGCGGCCCCCTGATAATCACCCGCGATGTGTTTCTTTGTCAGCGTCGCACGGGCAATTGCACCGGTGTTGTAGTGGAAACTGACCAGCGCATCGAATTGCGATTGCGTGGTGGGGGCTTCCCCCAGCGCGCGCGCAACATCGGCGGCATAGCGCACCAGATCATCGGTCAGCCGTGCATCGCATTGCGCCTGCGTCCAGACCGTGCCCTTGGCGATGCGCCCGCCATTCACATGATCGCGGCCCGTCGCGCCCCAGCCGATGGTCCACGGATCGCTGCCGGTGCCGGGATCGGGATAGGCCTCGACCAGCCCATCGGTGCGCAGCCGCGCGCAGCCTTCAAACCGCTTGATCAGAGCGATTCCGGCTGGGCTGATGGCTTGGGGAGAGCGGGGCGGCGCAGTGTCGGTGCCATTCATCAGGCGTTGAACAGCGGCAAGTAACGGGTTGGGCGATTGATGCAGCATGGCAAGGGTCTCGTATCTGGCAGGATGGAACAGCGAGACCGAGGCATTAGGCACAGATTTTCCGAGTAGGAAAATGCGCAATGTGATCGCGCCCGACAAATACGCCGATGCCGGTGCCGCTGCTTTGCTGTCAGTTCAACCGGTCAGAAACGATAGGTCGCCGTCGCGCGGAAAACCTGCGCCTCAGCAGTATCGCGACCGATGGTAGTGTCAAAACCAACGCCGAACTGCATCGAGCCTTTGCCGAATTGCGCGCCAATACCCAGCTCCACCCAGCTTTGGTCGGCTTCGTCGATCACGAAATTGGCATTCGGGCCGGTGCCTTGGGCAAAGTTAGCCGCCAGAAGCTGCGGGCCTTCTTCAAACTCGAACACGACTTGCGCAGTTGCGTTGATCTGCATGACACTAGATTGTCGTTTGAAATCAAAGCCGGCCCGCGCTTGCGCGCTATTGAACTTTTTACGCTCTACTGCCAGCGCGAGCGTCCCGCCGCCTTCCCGTATGGTTGCAAGGTCAACGCTGGCGAAGCGGCCTTCGATGCCGGGGGAAATCGTGCCAAGCCCGGTATCGATATCGTAAGACACGCCCAGCGCGCCGGAAATCAGCAGATCGTCCGATGATGAGGTGAGGGTTTGAGCGACGTCGAGGAACTGCACCTGGCGGGTGGTATCAAAGCCGGTGCTGCCCAAGCTGAACTGCCCGTCAATCACCGCACCGCTATCAAGCCTGTGCCGCAGATAGAGCGAGACCGCGTAGGTATCGCTATCAACCTCCTGACCGAGCGGGGTGTCTGCCTCAAGCGAGTTGTAGTAAGCCGACACCCCGAGCATCGTGTTGTCGCTGAGGTATAATTCCAGCCCGCCCGCGATGTAGAAGCCTGAAACATCGGTTTCCTGCTGAAACCCCGGGAGCGATTCGACGTCACCAAAAATCGCGCCGCCAGCCAGGAAGATCGACATGTTTTCAGGCAGATTCGTCTCGGACAAGGTGGTGTCTTCGGCACCCCCAAATGCCATGACATCAGCGCCGAGCGGCTGGCCGCCTTGCGAAAGCCCGGATTGCAGCACATTCAGCGGTGCGCCGGTTATCGCAATCTTGCCGCCCGCTTTGCTGCGATCGGATTCGCGCAGCCGGGCATCGTTGAAGTTTTGCAGCATGTTGACCGTCTGACCCGAAAGCGATCGCACCGCCTGTTCGTTGACGGGTGCCAAGCGCACAAAAGTATCGCGGATCGTGTCGGTGCTGGCAAAATCGAGCGCAAAAAGATCAGCCAGCGCGTCGTTGCCGCGATTCTGATCGAACAACTGCGCATAGGCGCGCTGGTTCGGATCAGTGGCGTCAATCACCGTGGAGTAGCTGGCTGCCTCGATTTCGAGCAGAACGGCGTTTGCCTCATAAATGAACGACTGGCTGAGGATCGACGAGATCGAACGTTCGGTGAAGGCACCACTCACCCCGCCGGTGGCGGTGAGGATGGTGAAGTGCTGACCATTGCCGTTCACATGCTGGGCGGCGGCGCTACCAATTCCTACGACTCCGCCGACATTGGCGAGACCATTGACCACCAAACGGTCGGAAACGCCGCTGGACGCAACATCAACGAGGAACGTGGTGCCCGATGACATCACCAGATTGCCATCAATGGTCAGCGTGTCCGTTGTCCCCATCGTGCCGGGCGAGAACACCCCGGTGATGCTGGTCAGAAACGGCGTGGTGACTGTGCCGGTGCCTTCGAGCATCCCGGCAAACAGCGTGTAATCGCCCATCGATGTCAGGCCGCCATCGACGTTTACGCGTCCACCGAACTGGTTAATATCGATCAGCGAGGTGAGATCGCCCGCTGCCGCAACGTTCAGCCCGGCATTGCCGCGCACGGTCAGGCGGTCAATGGTGACTGCGCTGCCGAGCGTGGTGGTGCCGCTCTGGCTCAGGGTGACATCGAAATAGCGCGGGTTGACGTTGATCGCGGGGTCATTGCTGACAACCGGATCGGTGTTGTTCGGCACAAACCCGGTCGCGCCCGGCAGGCCGTTGACGAGCGTCGGTGGGGGCAGAGGGTCGTGAGCGCCCTGCGCCGCCTCAAGCGCGAATGTGCCTGCGCTCGCGGACCGGGCAAGGTCGGTGCAGAAATCGTCAGGCTCTTCAAACTCGACACAGACTGCGCCGAAATCGCCGCCGGTGCCACCCCGGCCCAATTGTGGCGTGGCTGGCAGGCCATTGATAGCCGCGCCGTTCGCATCGATAACACGGTAGGCCGGATCAAGCAGCGTTACCCAGTGATCGGCGTCTTCCCAATTGCCGTCCCCCGCCTGCGCGCCGACATAGCGGTAGGGGTTGGTTTCAGCGATATATTGCCAGAATAGCGACAGCGGCTGGAAAAAGCTGGTAGTCCCAAGCGAACTGAACGCCTGACCACCGAAGAACCGCGATCCGCCCGACAACACGCCAATCACCAGGTCTTCGTCCGACAGCGCGTTGTTGGCTGCGTCCAAAATCAACGGGCCGCCCGAATCCCCGCCCGCAGTCGTGCCTTCATTGGGCAGTGCATCGTCGCGGTGGGCGTTGATATCGAACACTGCATCGCGGTTCTGCGAGTCGAAATCGAGCTGAAACAGGTTCTGCGGCAAGAGACCAGCTGAGCCGCCGAACAACACAGCATTGCGATCATCGAGCGACAGGAGCCCGCCGAGCATATTTTCCGCTGCCCGGCGCCGGAAATCGATCCCGCCCAACGCGCCCTGAACCGCACTGCCGGTCGCGCCGAACCCGACGATGTCGACGTGATAGCCGGTGCCGCGCACCGGGAAGATTGCTTCTGGCGCAGGCAGAGTGCTGAACAGCAGCGCCCATGTCGGGATATTGGCGGCTGGGGTATCAAGACTGGCGAGCGCAATATCCGCTTCGATAAAGCCCAGTGCTGCCGGGTTTTGCAGCGATTCCGGATTGTAGAAAATGCGGTTGATATTGAATACCGCCAGATCGGGATTGCTGGCGAAATTGTTTGCAAACCAGTTCTGGAAACCGGGAAGCGCATTGACGTTGAATGAAAAGGCGGCGGGGATATTATCGGTGTTGAAATCGGTGGCTGGAACGTCGTTCACACAGTGTGCCGCAAACAGCACAGTGCGTGGGTTGATCAGTGTACCGGTGCAAACAAAGCCGTCCGCGCGGAAGAACATGCCGACACCGCGAAAGGCATCTTCGTTGTCAACGATGTCTTCCGGCGTGGTGTTTTCGTTTGGAACCACGGCCAGCGCCGGGGTGGCGGTCGCTGCGATCGAGAGCGCCAGCGCGGTTGAGCCTGCCAGAAGGTTGCAGCGGCTGGTATCGAACATGATCGCATCTGCCCCAAAGGGTCAAGGTCGCATTCCGGCCTTGCCCAGCGGCATCACCTTATCGGCGAGGCCGCCGGTGGCAATTGCTAAACGTGCACGGGCGTTAACCAACAGGAGGCGTTGCGTAATTGCCTCACCGCAGCGCCAGGAATGCGGTGTAACCGCAATAAAGTGCCACCAGCAGCGCGCCCTCAATTCGTGACAGCCGCCAGCCGCTGCGCAATTGCACGATCAGCAGCGCGGTCACGCCCAGCATCACCCAGATATCGATACTGACAATTTCTGCAGGCACTTCAATTGGATGGATGATCGCGGTAAGGCCCAAAATGCCGCACAGGTTGTATATGTTCGACCCAACGACATTGCCCAGGGCGACATCGCCGTGCTTGCGGATCACCGCGATCACGCAAGCGATCAGTTCAGGCAGGCTGGTGCCGATCGCGACCACCGTCAGCCCGATCACGCTTTGCGAAACCCCGGCCGCGCTCGCCAGCACGACCGCACCGTCAACCAGCATCCCCGCCCCGAAAATCGCAGCGGCAAGACCGGCTATGATCAGTCCACCCAACACCACAGGGCCAGTATCGGGCGGAACGGGACGATCATCCGCCTCAGCTTCGTGGCGGTGGGCCTCATCGTCATCAGACGCGCTTTCGGATTTGTAGGCCCACCAGACATAGCCGACGAGCGCGCATAACAGGATGGCACCCGGTACCATCCCGATCACGCCCAGCATTATTGCCCCTGTCGCCAGCAGGGCGGCTCCGCCCATGGCGATCGAATCGCGCTTGAATGATGCCGGGTTGACCGCGAGCGGAAGGATCAGCGCCGACACCCCGAGCACAAGCAGAATATTGGCGATATTCGATCCGACGACATTACCCAGCGCAATACCCGGCGCACCGGCCATCGCGGCCTGCACGCTGGTGGCCAGTTCCGGCATCGAGGTGCCGAAGCCGACAATGGTAAGCCCGGCAAGCAGCGGCGATATCCCGAGCCGAGCCGCCATTCCCACCGCGCCCCGCACCAGAAATTCACCGCCCAGTGCGAGCAGCACCAGCCCCCCGGCCACTAGCAGGATTGAATTGGTCATGATTGTTCCTGATGTTGTGGCACGCGCGCGGCCATAGCCTTGCGCGAAAGGCAGAGAAAGGGGTGGAATTTGAGAAAAAGGCCGCCCGGATCACCGGACGGCCCATTGCATTTACCAGATTGCCTCTACCCGTGGCGGGTTGAGAGGTTCAAGCTCACATCGAATAATACATGTCATATTCGACCGGGCACGGGGTGGTTTCGGTGCGCATCACCTCTTCCCACTTGAGTTCGGCATAAGCATCGATCTGATCCTTGGTGAACACGTCACCCTTGAGCAGGAATTCGTAATCGGCCGCCAGCGAATCGAGCGCCTCGCGCAAGGAACCGCACACGGTCGGCACTTCGGCCAGTTCAGCCGGGGGCAGATCATACAGGTTCTTGTCCATCGCTTCGCCCGGGTGGATCTTGTTTTCGATCCCGTCGAGCCCCGCCATCAGCAGCGCTGCATAGCACAGATAGGGGTTCGCCATCGCGTCGGGGAAACGGAATTCCACGCGCTTGGCCTTGTCGCCTGATCCGTAAGGAATGCGGCAAGACGCCGACCGGTTGCGCGCCGAATAGGCCAGCAGCACCGGCGCTTCAAAGCCCGGAACCAACCGTTTATAGCTGTTGGTGGTCGGATTGGTGAAGGCATTCAGCGCCTTGGCGTGTTTGATCACCCCGCCGATGAAAAAGAGGCACATTTCCGAAAGTCCGGCATATTCATTGCCGGCAAACATCGGCTTGCCTTCTTTCCAGATAGAGATGTGGGTGTGCATCCCCGACCCGTTATCGGCCTTGATCGGCTTGGGCATGAAGGTTGCGGTCTTGCCATAGGCGTGGGCAACCTGATGCACGACATACTTGTAGATCTGCATCCGGTCGGCGGTCTGCACCAGCGTGCCGAAGGTCAGGCCCAATTCGTGCTGTGCCGCGGCGACTTCGTGATGGTGCTTGTCACACGGGAGGCCCATTTCGAGCATTGTAGTGACCATTTCGCCGCGGATATCCACGGCGCTGTCGACCGGCGCAACCGGGAAATAACCGCCCTTCGCGCGCGGGCGATGGCCCATGTTGCCGCCATCATATTCTTTCGAAGTGTTGCCCGGCAATTCGATGTCGTCGATCGCAAAGCCCGAACCAGCATAGCCATCTTCAAACCGCACATCGTCGAACATGAAGAATTCTGCTTCGGGGCCGACATAGACGGTGTCACCAATCCCGGTCGATTTGAGATAGACTTCGGCGCGCTTGGCGGTGGTGCGCGGATCGCGCGCATACCAATCGCCGGTTGATGGCTCAACGATGTCGCAGTTGATAATCAGCATCGGTGAAGCGCTGAACGGATCGATCCAGGTTTCGGTCAGATCGGGCTTCAGGATCATGTCGGATTCGTTGATGACCTTCCAGCCTGCGATCGACGAACCATCGAACATCAATCCGTCTTCCAGCTCGTCTTCGCCCATGACGCTGGCGACCATGGTCAGGTGCTGCCACTTGCCCTTGGGGTCGGTGAAACGCAGATCGATCCACTCGATTTCTTCGTCCTTGATCAGTTTCAGGACGTCTTTTGCTTTCGACATTTGCTTGGTGACTCCGAGTTATTTGGGCGTGTCAGGCTAAGCCGGCCCGCCAAAATGGCAGGCAGGAGAGGGTGGAAAATCAGATCGCGTCGTCGTTGGTTTCGCCGGTGCGGATGCGCAGCGCGCTTTCGATAGCGGTGACGAAAATCTTGCCGTCGCCGATCCGTCCGGTTTTCGCTGCGGCGGCAATGGCTTCGACCACGCGTTCGGCCTGATCATCGGACACCACCACCTCAAGTTTCACCTTGGGCAGGAAGTCGACGACGTATTCGGCGCCGCGATACAGCTCGGTATGGCCTTTCTGACGGCCGAAACCCTTGGCTTCGGTCACAGTAATGCCGGACACGCCGATTTCGTGCAGCGCCTCCTTCACCTCGTCGAGCTTGAAGGGCTTGATGATCGCTTCGATCTTTTTCACGTTTTCCCCATCCGCGCCTGGCTGATTGCTGACCAATTCCTAACAAGAATCGTGCCAAGCATCTTGGTGCTCGCATTGAACGATCCTTGCCGCCCGAAGACTCAGGACGGAGGATGTCTTTCGTCGATGGCCTGCGGTTAGCAAGATTATGGTGCGCTGCGCAATGGTGCACAGCATCTGATCGGGGCTTGCCTAAATTTTAAGCAGCAAGGGGCGGATTTAGAGCCGCAAGCCGATGGTTTCTGGCAGGCCGCACATCAGGTTGAGGTTCTGGATCGCCGCGCCAGATGCGCCTTTGCCGAGATTGTCGAGCACGGCGACGAGGCGGGCGTGCCAACCACCGGTATTGGCAAAGACGTGCAATATCATCGAATCGAACGGCGGGGCCGCGCGGTCGAGCAGAATTTCGCCGGGGTCACAATTTTCACCAACCGAAATCACCTCTGATGCGGCGTAGAATCGGCTGAGCGCATCGCGTAATTGGTCGGCGGTCGGCTCACCGCGCATAGCGCCAAGATGCAGCGGCACTTCGACCACCATCCCGCGATAGGCCGGGACGACGGCGGGGGCAAAGATCACGCCATGTGCCAAGCCCGCGTGCATCTGCATTTCCGGGCGATGCTTGTGCGCCATGTCATACCCATAGGCGCGGAATGCGGGTGCGCCCTCGGCCTCGAACCGCGCTATCAGGGCATTGCCGCCGCCCGAATAGCCGCTCACCGCGTTGACGGAATAGGGCCAGTCGGCTGGCAACAGCCCGGCGCGCACCAGCGGAGCGACCAGCGCGAGGAAGCCGGTGGGATAGCACCCCGGATTGCTCACCAACCGGGAATTGGCAATTTTCTCGCGCCCGATGATTTCCGGGAAACCGTAAGTCCACCCTTCCGCCACGCGATGCGCGCTGGAGGCGTCAATGATGCGGGTATCCGACCCTGCGGCCAGCTTCACCGCCTCTTTCGCGGCCTCGTCCGGCAGGCACAGGATCGCAATATCGGCGGCGTGCAGCGCGTCGCGGCGGGCGGCTTCATCCTTGCGCTGGGCGTCGTCCAGCACGATCAGATCGAACTCATCGCGCCCTTGCAAACGTTCGCGAATCTCAAGGCCCGTGGTGCCCGCCGCACCGTCGATGAACAGGCGGATTGCCACCGCTCAGGCGCCTTCCGGGGCGAGTTCGCCCGCCCGGCACCAGCCTGCGGGGCCTTGCGGGCCGGGGCAGCCCCACACCCATTCGCCCGCGACATCGAGCAATTCGAACCGGGTGCCGGGGGCAAGCTGCGCGAACACCTCGCTATCATCGCGCGATGCCAGCCGCAGTCCTGCGCCAGCGTCGCCCACTGCGTGCACCTGCGGGATCACGTAGTGCGCCGCCAGATGCGTCCCGGCGAGCGCGATATGCGCCAGATCCCCGCGCAGCGGCAGCGCGCCGGGCGCAGGCTTTTCAACCGGGCCTTTCAGACCCAGCACGCCCGCACATTTGCGTTCCGTCAGCTAAAGTCGGTGTGGCCGCGCTTTCCCCGGCGGCGGCGTGGGAGGCCCGTTAGCGACAAGTCGCGATCAGAGCAAGCGGGCGACCATTGCGCTCACCCGTCATAACGCGCCAGAATCGCGTGCCAGGCAGCGCGCAGCCCCAAACCGCGTCCGCCGCGCGCGCGTCCGGGCTTGGGCGCGGGGCTCCAAGCGAAGGTATCGAAATGCACCCAGTCCAGCCCCTCTCCCACGAACCGGTCGAGGAACAATCCCGCGACGCTCGCGCCTGCAAAGGGGTTGGCCGATGCGTTGGTCATGTCGGCTACGTCGGAGGACAGATATTCGCGGTAGGCTTCGGGCAGGGGAAGGCGCCACGGCGGATCATCATGGGCTTTGCCCGCCGCCAGAAACGCCTCTGCCGTTGTGTCACTGCGCGCCATCATCGCCGGGTAATCGGGGCCAAGCGCGACCCGCGCCGCGCCGGTCAGCGTGGCAAAATCGACGATCAGATCGGGGTTCTCCTCGCTCGCGCGGGTCAGCGCATCGCCCAGGATCAGCCGCCCTTCGGCATCGGTATTGTGGATCTCGATTGTCAGGCCCTGACGGCTATTCAGCACATCGCCGGGACGAAAGGATGAACCCGAAATCGCGTTTTCCACCGCCGGGATCAGCAGATGCAGCCGCACCTTCAGCCGCGCGCCCATGATCAGGTCTGCCAGCGCCAGCGCGTGGGCCGCGCCGCCCATGTCTTTCTTCATCAGCCGCATTCCTGACGAAGGCTTGATATCCAGCCCGCCGCTGTCAAAGCTAACCCCCTTGCCCACGATGGCGAGCACCGGGTCGCTTTCCTTGCCCCACACAAGGTGCATCAGGCGCGGCGCATGGCGGCGCGTGGCGGCGCGCCCGACCGCGTGGACCATCGGAAAACCTTGTTCCAAGGCATCGCCGCGCACCACGGTCAGCTCCGCCTTGTGCGCCTTGGCAAGGCGTTCACATTCCGCCTCCAGCGCGGCTGGCCCCATGTCTTCGGGCGGGGTGTTGACCAGATCGCGCACCAGACATTCGGCTTCGGCCTCGGCAGTGACAGCGCCGATTTGCCCGACCTGCGTGGTCAGCAGCACCCGCGCGCCCTGCGGCTTGTCATCGCTGCGATAGCGGGCGAAGCGATATTGCCCGGTGATCCAGCCGAACATTGCCGGGCCGGGATCGGCATTTGCCACACGATAGGTTCCCTCGGGCAGGTCTTCGGCCAGCTTGGCCAGACACCAGCTCGACAGGCTTTCGGGATCGGCGACCCCGCCCACCGCGAACCAGCTATCGCCATCGGGCACGATCCCGACCTGATAGCCGCCGCCTTCGAACTTCTGGCCCGCAAGGCTTGCCCGCTGGCCGGCTGACAGGGTCTTGATGAAGGCGGCAAAGCCATCCTTGTTCACCAGATGGATGGCAATCGCGTCGGCTCCGCGATCGGGCTGGATCAGTGCTTTGGGTTTGCTCATGCCTGTTCCATAATCGCGGCTGGCGGCTTGTCACCCATAGATTGCGATTGCCCGGCAGCGCGATGGCGGCAAGCCGAATGTTTCGCGTGAAACATTGACCAAAGCGGGCCTGGAGGGGGTCAAGCGCGGGTCTAAGCGGGGCAAGGGCAGATTACGTGGCCGCTGGCCATGCGCGTGAAAAGTAGATTTTCGCCGCGCGCGTCGCTATATGGCTGTCATGCACCAATACCAACTTGTTGACGGCGATCACACCGCCTACCGGGACGGCACCATCAAACTGCATGGGCCAGAAGGCTTTGACGCGATGCGCAAGGCAGGGCGGCTGGCGGCCGAAATCCTTGATGCCTGCGTTGATCTGGTCAGGCCCGGTGTGACCACGGTTAGCATCGACGATGCGATCCGGGGCATGATGCTGGATGCGGGCGCGGTGCCTGCAACGCTCGGCTATCGCGGCTATGCGCATTCATCGTGCATTTCGATCAATCATGTGATCTGCCACGGCATTCCGGGGGACAAGGCGTTGAAGGATGGCGACATCCTCAATATCGACGTGACCCCGCTGGTCGATGGCTGGCACGGCGATACCTCGCGGATGTTCTTCGCGGGCGAGCCTTCGCTGAAGGCGCGAAAACTGGTCGAAGTCACCTATGAATGCCTGATGCTGGGCATTCAGGCGGCGCAGCCCGGCGCGCGGCTGGGCGATATCGGCGCGGCGATCGAAGCCCACGCCAACCAATTCCGTTACGGCGTCGTGCGCGAATTCTGCGGGCACGGGGTAGGCCGCCTGTTCCACGACGCCCCCGAAGTGGTCCACGCCGCCAAGGCCGGGACGGGGCCGGAATTGAAGCCGGGGATGTTCTTCACCATCGAACCGATGATCAACCTCGGCAAGCCGTGGGCAAAAGTGCTGGGTGATGGCTGGACAGCGGTAACGCGCGATAAATCGCTCTCCGCACAGTTTGAACATTCGATCGCGATCACCGAAACCGGCAACGAGATTTTCACGAAAAGCCCGACGGGCAGGGATTGCCCGCCTTATTAGCTTTCCGCGTGCGCCTCCGCGCGCGCGGCCCTGACCCTAGTTCTCCCGCGCCGCGCGAATCGCGGCCCCGGCGGCAAACGGGGCGATGGCCACCAGCGCAAGGCTGATCGCGGCAACGAAGCCGAGGCTGACCGGATCCGACCGCGCAAGTGCACCCGCGCCGAAAATCAGTATCGGCAGCGCCAGCGGGATCAGCAGCAGACCTGATAGCGCCGCACCTGCGCGCAAGCTTGCAGTAAGCGCGGCGATCATCAACCCGATGGCCGCCAGCCCCGGCGTCCCCACCAGCAGGCCCAGCAGCAGAATCTGCAAGCTTTCGCCCTCGATCTTGAGCAGCGCTGCCGCCGGGAAAGTCGCCAGCACCAGCGGCGGGCCGAAACTGAGCCAATGCGCGATCAGACGCACCGCCATCGTCGCTTCTTCGGCCATGCCGCGCAGCTTCAGCTGGTCGAAAAAGCCCAGATCAATATCGCGCGCCACCAGCTTTTCCAGCGGCAGGATCGCCGCCAGCAGCGCCGCGATCCACACCACGCCGCCGCCGGTTTTCGCCAGCAGATTGGCGTCCGGCCCGACCGCGAAGGGGAACAGCATCGCCACCGCGACGAAGAACACCACCGGCAAGGCAGCACCACTGCCGGTGAAGGGAAAGAACTGCGCCAGATCGCGGCGGAGGAGTTGCACGAGCATCAGGCCCCTCCCCCTTGAGGGGGAGGCTGGGTGGGGGTGCTCGGCGCGTGTGTGTGGCGCTCCCCATCAGCCTCGTCCTCCCACCCCTCAGGGAGGGGAGGCCGGTAGTCCTCGATCGCAAAGCTGGTCATTCCCGGCACATCGAGCGGCTGGTGCGATGCAATCAGCGCGATCCCGCCGCGCCCGCAATGTTCGCGGACCAACTTGCTGACGAGGCTTTGCGAGGCGGTGTCGAGGCCCGATAGCGGCTCATCCAGCAGCCAGATTTGCGCGCGCTGCCCCAGCAGCCGGGCGAGCGCAGCGCGTTTTTTCTGGCCCGTGGAAAGATAGCGCACCGGCACTTCGAGCAGGCTGTCAAGGCCGAGCCGGTCGTAGCAGCTTTCCAGCGCTGGAAACCCCAGCCGATCCATGTCAGCCCAGAAACGCATCGCGCGGCCCAGCGGCAGATCGGGATCAAGCCCGCTGCGTTCGTCGAGCAGGCCGAGCGTGCCTGCGCGCCGCACCTCGCCAGCACAGGGCGTCATCAGCCCCGCCAGCGCCCGGATCAGCGTGGTCTTGCCCGCGCCGTTCGCGCCGGTCACATGACACGCCGCCCCTGCCTCCAGCGCAAAGGACAGCCGCCGGAACAGCAGCCGGTCGCCCCGCCGACAGGCGAGGTCATGCGCAGACAGGGCGGGCGGAGACGCTTGCATTGGCTTGCCGCGTTAGGGAAAAGAGCGCCTGCAAACAAGCGACACGCAACAAGGAACCTGCACCATGGCCGTCCCCGAACTCGACCCGCGCGAAATCGAACAACTCCTCGCTGATCACCCCGAATGGAGCCTGGCGCGCGACGGCAAGGCGATCACCCGCATATTTCAATTCAAGGATTTCTCAGCTGCCTGGGGCTTCATGACCCGCGTCGCCTTGCTCGCCGAAGCACAGGATCACCATCCCGAATGGTTCAACGTCTATGCGAAGGTCGAAGTGACGCTGACCACGCATGATGCCGAGCCAAGCGGCGGATTGTCACAACGCGACGTGCGGCTGGCGCGCGCGATTGATGGGTTGGCGTAACCAGACACCGTTCGCCCTGAGCCTGTCGAAGGGCCGTTCTTTCTTTTGAACCAAGAGAGAGAAGAAGTGCAGCCCTTCGACAGGCTCAGGCCGAACGATGGTTGCTCACTTCCCCAGCAACCCCTGCCGCCCGCCGGCGCGCTGCTGCTTGCGCAACTTGCCTGGCATCCAGCGCTTGGCGAAGGCGAGCTGGCGCGCGGTCTTGCCGACCAGATAGTGCAGATCATCGCCGTGGACCGCGTTCCACACCGCCTCGGCGACCTGCTCCACCGGAGTGATTTCCAGCCCGGCGGCCGTCACCCGCGTGCGGATGTTCTCGTTGGCGTTGCGATTGCCGGTGCCATCAAGCAGCGGGGTGTCGATGAAGCTTGGGCAGATCGAGGAGACCTTGATCCCGTCCGGCGCCCATTCGGCATCAAGGCTTTCGGCAATCCCGCGCACCCCGAATTTGGTCGCGCTGTAAACGCTCATGCCGCTGCCACCGGTCAGCCCGGCGGCGCTGGCGATATTGACCAGCGCCGATCCGGGCGCGCTGGCCTTGAGATAGGGATAGACCGCCTGCGCGCCATACAGCACCCCGCGCAGATTGATGTCGAGGCAGGCGTCGATTTCGTCCTTGGAAAGCTCGGCCAGAACGCCGCCGGTGCCGATCCCGGCATTGTTGACCATAGCATCAATCCGGCCCCCTGCGGCAGCAGCGAAGGCGGTGAGCACATCGTCCCACGCCGCGCGGTCGCGCACGTCGAGCCGATGCGCGAACTTCGCATCGCCAGCGATCAACGCAAGCGTTTCGGCCATCCCGGCCTCGTTGATATCGGCCACCCCGACGAACCACCCGTGCGCGGCAAAGTGTCGGGCAACAGCGCGGCCAATGCCCGACGCGCCGCCGGTGATGAAGATGCTACGCTGTTGTGCCATGTGATCCCTCTCGATTGCATTTTGCAACCCGTGTAGAGGGATGCAGCCCGTTTGTCAGCAGCGCAACGCCATTATCCCCCGAGCGCCGCCGTCAACCCCTGCACGTTTTCCGTCCCTTTTACGACCTGCACGCTTGATGGCTCCAGCGCGTCACTCAGCGGTTCGGCCCGCCCGCCAAGGCATTCGGCGAGGAAGTTTTCAGCGATGGCATAAAAGGCAATGCTGTTTTCGGGCCGGGCAAAGCCGTGGCCTTCATCGGGATACAGCACATAGGTCACCGGAATCCCGGCGGTTGTCATGGCGCTAACGATCTGGTCGCTTTCCGCCTGTTTGACGCGCGGATCATTCGCGCCTTGCGCGATCAGCAACGGCTTGATGATCTGGCCAGCCTTATAGAGCGGGCTGGCGGCGCGCAGCAAAGCGCGGCCGTCTTCGGTGTTGGGGTCGCCCATGCGTTCGTGGAAGGTCTTGACCATCGGCGCCCAATAGGGCGGGATGGTTTCCAGCAGGGATTCAAGGTTTGACGGGCCAACAATGTCGATCCCGCAGGCGAAGGTTTCGGGCGTGAAGGCCAGCCCGGCCAGCGTTGCATAACCACCATAGGAACCGCCCATGATCGCCACCTTGTCGGCCTGCGCGATGCCCTTGTCGATCGCCCATTGGGTCGCGTCGATCAGGTCGTCGTGCATCTTCAGCCCCCATTGCTTGTTGCCCGCATTGATGAAGCCCTTGCCGAACCCGGTCGAGCCACGGAAATTGACGCTGAGCACGCCGTAACCGCGATTGGCGAGCAGTTGGTGGGTGGAATTGAAGCCATAGGTGTCGCGCGCCCACGGCCCGCCATGCACCAGCAATACCATCGGCACCGGGCAATCAGGGAGGCCATCGCCATCAGCATCGCTGCCCGGCGGCAAGGTGAGGTAGGATGGCAGGATCAGCCCGTCGCGGCTGGGGATTTCCAGTCCGTGCATCTCTTGCAACGGCATCCCGGCCAGCGCGGGCCGCGAAGTGTAGAACGGGGTCAGCGTCTGCGCTGTGCGATCATAGATGCAGGTCGATACCGGTTGGGTCAGCGGATCATTCCAGACGATCCATGTCTGGTCATCATCGGTGCGGCTGGAGACGCCGAAATCGCCGTCCAGCCGTTCGCCCAGCCATGCCAGCGCCGCGCCGATGTCGGGATCGATCGCAGTCCATTCGGTCTTGAGGTAGTCGACCGCATAGGCCTGCACCGCGCCTGTCAGCGGGTCGCGCATGGTGCTGCCGATATCCGCCTTGGCGTCTTCGGCAATCACCCGCTTTGCGCCGGTCGATGTGTCTTGCGCAAACAACGCGGCGGTGTTGCGCCCACGGCTGTCGATCCAATACAGTGTGGCACCATCAGCGGTGTATCCGGCGGGCGTGGTGGTGAGCGCATCCTCCATCGCGGTGGTTTCGAATGGCTCAGCCGCGACAACATCACCTTCGACGCTGAAATAATCAGTTCCGCCCGCCGCGTTCTGGCGCATCGCCATTCGCAAGGTCAGGCTGTCATCGGCCATGAACCGGGCGTAGGAATTATTCTCCAGCACCAGCGAAAGCGCGCCAGTCGTCAGATCAAGCAGGTGGACATCGTAGAAGCGCGGATCGCGGTTGTTGACGCCGATCAGCAGTTTGTCCTTGCGGGTTGTCGACCCGCCGACGATCAGAATCCGCGTGTTTTCAAACGGGGTCAGCGTGGTTTCGGCGCCGGTGGCAATATCGACCTTGTAGAGCAGAAAGTTTTCATCACCGCCCTTGTCCTGAATATACATCACCGCGCGGGCATCGGGCGCCCAGAAATGTTGGCGGATCGGACGGTCGGTGGCGCTGGTCACCGCGCGCGCGGCATCGGGTTTGCCCGCCGGAGCGACCCAGATATTCAGCACCCCGTCCTTCGGCGCGAGCCAGCTGAGCCATTGGCCATCCGGGCTGATCTGCCCAGCCGCGCGGGTCGGGTTGCCGAACAGGGCACTGCGGGGGATCACGGGGGCGGCAAAGTCAGTCTGGCTCATGGTCTCTCCTGTATTAGTCAGTTAAGACACCAAACGAACGGGTTCAAGCCTCCGTGCAGCCTTACAACGCGGGGTTGGCGTAGAAATGCCAGGTGAAGATCGCCATGGCGCCGCGTTGGGGTGCCCAAGGTTCGGCGAGCGTGCGGGTGGCCTTTTCCGCCGGGCGTTCGTCCAGCCCCAGCAGTCGCTTGACCCCTTCCTGCACCGCCAGATCGCCTGCTGGCCAGATATCGGGGCGGCCTTCGGCGAACAGCAGGTAGATTTCAGCTGACCAGCGCCCGATGCCCTTGATCCGGGTGAGGTGTGCGATCGCGTCTTCATCGTCGGCAGGCAGCCCATCGAAATCCAGTTCCCCAGCCTCGACCAGCTCGCACAAGGATCGCGCGTAACCTTGTTTCTGATGCGACAGCCCGCAGGCGCGCAAGGCATCGAAATCGCGGGCGAGCAGGCAGGCCGGGGTGAAATCGGTGCCCAGTTCCGCCTCCAGCTTGCGCCACATCGACGCGGCCGCCGCGACCGAGACCTGCTGGCCGACAATGGTGCGCAGCAGCGTCTTGTAGCCGCGTTCCCGGATGCGCGCTTCGGGATAGCCGATCCGCGCAAGCTCAGTGGCCAGCTGCGGCTCGCGCAAGCCCAGCGCGTCCAGATCCGCGCGCAATCGTTCCGCCGTCAGCCCCACTCGCACTGTTCTTAACTTGCCTTGCGCTTCAGACTATCTTAGCAGCCCGCCAACACCCTCACAGCGCAATCCCTTGCGCGCAATAGCCCAAAAGCCAAAGAAGGAACTTTGATCCATGCCCAGACTGGTCGTCACCAACCGCGAAGGCGAAACCAGCGAGATTTCCGTCGGCGATGGCCTTACCGTGATGGAAGCGATCCGCGACAATGGCTTTGACGAACTGCTGGCGCTGTGCGGCGGGTGCTGTTCGTGTGCGACTTGCCATGTTCATGTCGATCCGGCCTTCGCGCAACTGCTGCCGAAAATGAGCGAGGACGAGGATGATCTGCTCGAATCCTCCGATCACCGCGCCGCGACCAGCCGGTTGTCGTGCCAGATTGCCCTGACCGCCGATCTTGATGGTCTGCACGTCACGATCGCACCGGAAGATTGATCGCTGGGCGTTGGGAACAGGCCGGTGAACGATGATCTGGCCCGTTTCCTGCGCGAAGAACTGGGCCACGCGCCAACCGGCTCTGCGGGGCCGTGGCGGGTGTGCGGGACAGTTTGGCTGTGGCAGGGCAGTGCTGGCGCTACCACGAAAGGCAGCTGGTTTTTCCTGACCATTGACGGCGAGACGGCAGCGGCGATCCGCGCCCATGCTGTCAATGCTGCGGCCTGGGGATCGGTCTATGTCGTGGCGACGATTGGCGCGACGACATGGCGAACGTCGCTGTTCCCGTCCAAAGCGGCCGGTGGCTGGTCGCTGCCGCTGAAGGCCGCGGTGCGCAAGGCCGAGGGGATAGACGAGGGCCGCGAAGTCGAGGCCGTGCTCGCGCTGGCAACCTGATGGCCGGATGTGCGCCTTGACCGTTGCGGCGAGCGGCGCGAGCGCCTAATCCATGCCGCATGAACATCACCCGCCCCTTTGGCGATACGCTTGCCCTGATCGGTAATACCCCGATGGTGAGGCTTTCCGGCCCCAGTGCAGCGGCTGGCTGCGACATCTGGGGCAAGTGCGAATTTGCCAACCCCGGATCGTCGGTCAAAGACCGCGCGGCCTTGTGGATCATCCGCGATGCGGAAGGCCGCGGCGAATTGCTGCCCGGCGGCACCGTGGTTGAAGGCACGGCGGGCAACACCGGCATCGGCATCGCGCTGGTCGCCAATGCGCGCGGCTACAAGACGATTATCGTCATGCCCGACAACCAGTCGCAGGAAAAAATGGATACGCTGCGGGCGCTGGGCGCGCAGCTGGTTTTGGTGCCGCCGACCAAGTTCGCCAATCCGGGCCATTTCGTCCACACCTCGCGCCGTCTGGCGGAAGAAACGCCCGGCGCGGTGTGGGCCAACCAATTTGACAATATCGCCAACCGCCGCGCCCATATCGAAGGCACCGCTGCCGAAATCTGGGAGCAGCTGGGCGGGCGCATTGATGGCTTTACCTGCGCGGCGGGCACCGGCGGGACGATTGCGGGGGTGGGCCTCGGCCTCAAGGCGCAGGACGAAAATATCCGCATCGCGTTGACCGACCCGCACGGCGCGGCGCTGTATAATTACTACGCCCACGGCGAATTGCAGGCCGAGGGTTCCTCGGTCGCCGAAGGGATCGGGCAGGGGCGCATCACCGCCAATCTCGAAGGCGCAGCCATCGACACGCAATACCGCATCAGCGACGAAGAAGGCCTGACGTGGGTCGCGCGGTTGCTGAAGGAAGAAGGCCTGTGCCTTGGCCTGTCATCGGGGATCAATGTTGCAGGCGCGGTAATGCTGGGCAAGGAACTGGTGGCCGAAGGGCGCGCCAATCCGCAGGTCGCGACAATCCTTTGCGATACGGGCTTTCGTTATCTTTCAACGCTCTACAATCCAGAATGGCTGGCGGCCAAGGGCCTGCCAGTGTTCGATTGGCTCGTGAGCGCGCAGGAGAGCGGCGCATGACCCGGCCTTCGCTGCTTGATCGGTTGCGGCGCATGAACCAGCGCAGCCTGTTCGGGCCGGGAAGCGGTCGTCGCGGTCTGTTTTCGGATGATCCGGACGAGGGCGAAGACCCCGCACCCGCGAGCGATGCGCGCGCCGAGGCGATCCAGCGGCTGCAGGTCGGGCTGTTCGGGATTGGCGCGATGGTGTTGTTGGTGGGGTTGGCGAGCATCATCGGCAGTCAGGCAGATCTGGCTGATGAAGCCGCCGTGCCAGACGCTGCGCCCACCACCGAGCCAACTCCCGCGCCGACCCGCGCCAATCCGCTTGCCGATGCCGGGGTGGTGCCCGATATCGACCCCGCGCCTGTTCCCTCGCCATCACCCACCACGCTCGACCTGCCGCCGCCGCGCCCATCCGGGTCGGGCAATGCCGCGCCGTCGCAGTAATCGCGGCCATGAACTGGCGGCGGTGCTGCTGGCGCTGGCCGGTTGCAACCCTGCGCCGACCGACCAGACAGGTGAAGCGCAATCGCCGCCGCCAACGATTGGGCTGATGACCAGCCTGCCGCTGTATTGGCCCGAGGGGGCGGAACTGCACGAATTGGCTGCAGGAAACACCGCGCCGCCGTGGCAGCGCCAGGCGATTGAGGGGCGCTATGCGATTATCCCGCTCGACACGCTCTCGCCCATTCCCGCGCTGTCCCCGGATGCAGACGAGATTGATCCGCTGACCGGAATTGCGCGGCTGGCGGTGATCCAGCCGCGCGGATTATCGCCTGCGGATAATGTCGCTCTGGATGCATGGGCGCGGCGCGGGGGGCGGTTATTGCTGGTGCTCGATCCGGCGCTGACAGGGGATTACGACGCGCCGCTGGGCGATCCGAGGCGACCGGTCGATGCGGCGCTCATTCCTCCGGTGGTGGCGCGCTGGGGGCTGGCGATCAGCTTTGACGAAGGGCAGGAACCGGCAATCACCACCACGACGCTGGCGGGGACGCAATTGCCGTTGGCGCTGGCGGGGCGCATTGCCATCACCGATCCGGGCGCGGCTGATTGCACGCGGCTGGCCGCAGGCGCAGCGGCAAGCTGCCGGGTGGGCAAGGGCCGGGTGATGGTGATCGCCGATGCCGCGCTGTTCGAACACCCGGAACTGGCCGGCGAAGGCGGAGCGCGGCTGCCCGAAGTGCTGGCCGCCGCGCTGGATTAGAGCACTTGGGGAAATCACGGGAGCCGCCAGACTCGGAGTCGCGGCGATCGGCAAAAAACCCACAAATCGGCTGATTCGCGGGCAATTCACGGGGAGATATCGCATCAATCGCCTGCCATGCGGGCACCCTGATATTAGCATTAATCAAATAAAAACAATAGTATAGCAACTTATCCCGCATTTTCCCGTAAAAATCCCTTCCATCCCCGTGTCTTCCCCGATATTACCGGGGCGCATCAGACATGCTTGTTTGCGCCGCGCCCGGCTGATGGGCGTTGGGGCACCGTTCGCGAACGCGCGGGCGGTGGGAAAGAAGGCGTGTTGCAACGGGGCGAGAGGGGATCAGGGAGGGTGTCTGCGTTTGGAGGATATAGCGGCCAAGCTTATTCGCCTTCGGGCGACAAGGGCCGTTTTGTCCTGCCGCCCGCCTTCCGCAAGGCCGTAAAAGAAAGTTCAGGCGGCAACCGCATCCTGTGTCTTGCCGCGCATGACCGGTTTGATTGCCTGATCGGGTTCGGCCTGTCGCGCACCGACAAACTCAACCAGCAGCTCGAACGCGAAGAAGAACGCGCGATC
>PHEL01000037.1 GCA_002842925.1 Alphaproteobacteria bacterium HGW-Alphaproteobacteria-14 | reverse complement strand
TTCTTGGGTTCCTGTTAGCCAGAACGGCGCGACGGGAATGGGTTTAAGGGGGCGTTAAAGCGTACCTCAGTTCGCCGGGATGACGGCAAGGCCGGGGCGTTCGATACGCGCGCGCAGGGGTTCGGCCTTGCGCGCGGTACGAACAAAGATCCAATCGCCCACCGCGCCGCCCTCGATCGCCTCGCCCGATTGCTGCACCGAGAATCCGCGGCCACGCACCATGATGGTCAGCGCATCGCCGCGTTTGACTGCCGGCAGGGCAGGTTTGGCAGCCGCGCCGGGTGCGGCATTGACAGCGACGAAGATCCGCCAGCTGGTCGGCGTGGAGCATTCCACCCGCACCGCGTTGCGGGCCGGGCTGTGCCAGTCAACCGTGAGCGGCGCGGCGCAAGCCGCAAGCTGCAAGCGTCGGTCGGCTGCCATGCGCGCTCCGCCGGGCTGGCCAATTTCTGACCCGGTAAAGGCGATTACCGCGCGATCAATCGCCGCCGGATCAGTGAGGCCGCTAGCCTGCGATGGTGGGTCACACAGCGGCAGCAGCATCGGCAGGACGAGCGGGCTGAGCCGCCAGCCGTCAAGCCAGGAAAATTCAGGCCGGGGAATGGTCGTGTCCAAGCGGGTTCTCCTTGTCAAAAGCACGAATGATGCCGGTTGATGTCCGGTCGGTTGCAATGGCCATGCCAAATGCAAAGGCCATGCCAAGCCCGCGTGAAGACGATTAAAACCATAGACAAGATCAGGCTTACGCATTCACCCGCAGCGATCAGGCGAACCAAATTAAGCCTGACATGGTAGGTCGAGCGGCAATGCAACTTGCTGTGATTGCGATTGATAATATGCCTTTTCCCGCTCGATTCCGATCCCGATCTGCCCGCGCTCTTACCCCGCAGGCCGAAGTACCTACAGTTTATGCACCGGGCACTCGCGCAGAAGAAGCCCGCCGCCTGCTGCTGGAACGGATCACTGATTTCATCACTCGGAACGATCTGACAGTGACCGCGCACAATCTCGCGACCATTTGCGGCGGATTGTCCGGATCGCACCCCGAACTTGCACAGGCCTTTGCCGCGCGCGAGATTGCTGGTGAGCCAATCGACCAGCGCTGGCTGGATACGCTGGCGCGCCTCAATCCCGATGGCGGCACCCGAATTGCCGAGCTTGAAACGCTGATGGACAAGCTTGAATATGGATTGATGCGGTTTGCGCAGGCTGCGCGTTCAGCACAGACCGAAACCAGCGATCATCGTGATGCATTGGGCGAACAGATCGAAGCGATGGCCTCACCCAGCGACATTGCGCAGGTGCTTGATCTGTCACGCGCGATGCTGGCCCGGATTGAACAGGTTGAGACCGCCATGGCGCGCAGCCAGGCAGAGACCGAGCAATTGCGCGAAAATCTTGCCAAGGCGCGAATGGAGGCGGATGTCGATCACCTGACCCACTTGCCCAATCGCAGGGCGTTTGAACGGCGGTTGGTCTCGGCCGCGACTGAAGCGCGGACCAAGGGCGAACCGCTGAGCCTCGCTTTTTGCGACCTCGATCATTTCAAGGCGATCAACGACCGCCATGGGCATGAGGCGGGCGACCGGGTGCTGTGCACAATGGCATCGGGCCTTATCGAATATGCTGGCGACAGCTTTTTCGTTGCGCGCCACGGCGGCGAGGAGTTCGTGCTGCTGTTCTACGGCCTAGATAAGGAAGCAGCACGGCAGCGGCTTGATGCCATGCGCGCTGCGCAGGCCGCACGACAACTGCTCAACCGCGAAACCGGTCAGCCGTTCGGGCGGATCACCTTTTCCGCTGGTGTTGCTGAGGTAACCGAAGACACTGACAATCGCAGCGCGCTCGCCCGCGCTGACGCCGCCTTGTATCGCGCCAAGCAGGAAGGGCGCAATCGGGTGGTGGTAGGGTAATGCGGGCATGATCTGCAATTGCCCCCTCTCTACGAAAATCTAGGATGACCATCTCCCCGCATCCGGCGCCTGGGCAACGATTTCATCATAGGCAAGACTGGCGTAAAGTTCGCCGCGCTTGCCCGCTGTAATGATGGTGCGCACCGCCACGCCGCTTGCCAGCCCGTCTTCGGCTAAAGCGGAAGCTGCATCCCACGCCGCCGCTTCATCGCCGGGAACGTAGCGAGCAAACACCGTCAGCGTCGCGCGCGGGTCGCGCGGTTGGGCGGCGAGCCATTCGGCCAGGCTCGGCCCGCCTGCAACCGGACGAAACAGTGCCTGTGCATTGGCGATTTCGGGTGAGTATGCGTGGTGCAGATCCTTTTCGCGCGCGTCACCATCGGCAAGCTTTCGTTCGGCCTCGGCCTCGGCTGCAGGCAGCGCCGACAATGTCAGCAGAAACAGGATCAGCGCCAGATCGGCCAGGATCAGCTGCCAGCCCGGACCCGTGCGATTATATTCTGCCTCGCGGATCATGCCACACCTCGCAGTTGCGCACGCCGGTCCTGCGCAAGGGTGGCGGCTTTCGCGATTTGATCGATGAACCATTCAGCCAGCGCCTCGCGCGCGCTTTCGTTGCGTGCGGCGCGCCGGGTGATCGCGGTGGCCAGCGGAAAGCACAGCAAATGTGCCAGCAGCGCGCCATAGAGCGTTGAAAGCACGGCAGTGGAAATCGCCTGCATCGTCAGCCGGACGGTATCTCCACCGACTATCGGGGCAAGCTGGGTGAAGGCATAAAGTGTCCCGATCAATCCGAACACCGGCGCCAGTTCGCCGGCCCAGGCAAACACCTGTGCCGCGTTGGTCTGCTGCGCCGCGTGGATAGCGCGCTGCGTCCTCCGAGCGGTGCTCAGCGATTCAATCGTGCCGTGGCGCAGATAGGCTTCAAGCATCAGCCCAAGGCTGCGATCAGGTGGAAGCGCCGGATTGGCGCGGTGAGAACCATCGCGATGGATTGCGGTGAGCGCGAGCGCGAGCGCCTTGCGGTTGGTCTCGGAGTTGAACCCGCGTCGCACTAACCCGCCCGCCTGCCGCAGCGCCGCGCCAAAATCGCGCCAACCGCAGCGCGCGGCACAAGCGAGCGCGGTGCCCGCCATAACAACGCCAAGCGCCCCTGGGTCGAACAGAGACATGATTGTGTTCGGCATGAGGGCCCCTTTGCTCGCGGTCATTCACAGGACGGCGCGCAGCAGTGCGGATTAAGCCCGCAGCGGCAGCGGCTTGCCCACCGGGCACCGGCAGGGGCGGCAAAGGCTTGCCGCTGGACCCGCCCTACCGCCGCTGGCACACCCACAAAAGGCATTTGGCACGCTTCCTGCTTCAGTCCGTCGCAACACCACTGCGCGACAGGAGGAAGGCCAAGTGAACGAAGGATTTTTCGGCATTCATGGCGCGGCGTTGACCTTGCGGTCAGAACGCATGGGCGTGATAGCATCCAACATCGCCAATGCCGCCACCCCCGGTTACAAGGCGCGTGACATCGATTTCAATGCTGCGCTCGATGCCCGCATGGCAAGCCAGAGCGGCGCGCCAAGCGACCCGCGCACCGGGATGGTATGGCGCAGCCCGACCATGCCTTCGCTGGACGGCAACACAGTTGAACTCAACCGCGAACAGGTTGCCTTTGCCGAAAACGCGATGGCCTACAGCGCAACGCTCAGCTTTGTGCAGGGCAGGGTCAACAGCATCACCCGCGCGCTGAAGGGTGAATGACCATGCCCGAACAAAGCCCCATGACGCTGTTTTCGATGACCACCCGCGCGATGCAGGCGCAGATGGTGCGAATGAACGCGGCGACATCTAACCTTGCCAACGCGGGATCAGTCTCCTCCACCGAAGCCGGCGCCTATCGTCCGATCCGTGCGGTGTTTGCAGTCGAACTCGATCGCGTATCGGGTCTGGCGGGAGTCACGTCCACTGGTCTTGTTCGCGCCGAAACCGCCGCCACCAAACGCCATGATCCAGGCCACCCGCTAGCCGATGCCGATGGCAACGTGTTCGAAGCCCCGGTCGATGAGACCGCCGAAATGGTCGAGATCATGGAAAGCGCGCGCCAGTATCAAAACCTGGTGCAGGCACTCCAGACCGCCAAGCAATTGATGCTCGAAACTTTGAGGAGCCAGTGATGACCACTACCAATACCGTGAACCCCGCCGCGCAGCCGACACTTGACCGGCTCAACACGTCATCGCGGTTAAGCGGGAATGGGCTGGAGACGCTCGATCAGGGCGATTTCCTGCGGCTGCTGACTACGCAGCTGACCTTTCAAGATCCGCTTGCCCCGGCCAACAACGAAGCAATGCTGGCGCAGATGGCGCAGTTCTCCTCGTTGGCAGCGACCACCGAAAGTTCGGCCACGCTCGAAGCGATTTCGGCCAAGCTCGACCGGCTGATCGCTGCGCAGGAAGCCGCGCTGCAGCCTGCGACCCCGCAGCCCTGACCCATTCTCCCCCCAAGCAGAGGATTATAAGCCCATGTCATTTTTCACTTCCCTGAGCGGCCTCAAGAACGCCGAAATGGACCTTCGGGTCATCTCGCACAACATCGCCAACGCCGAAACGGCGGGCTTCAAGAAAAGCTCGGCGCAGTTTGCCGATCTGGTTGCCACCGGTTCGGCCACCGACCCGCGCCGCACGGCGGGGATCGGCGCGACCGTTTCCGCGATCACGCAAGATTTCGCGCTCGGCCCGCTTGAACAGACCGGTCGCAGCCTTGATCTTGCGATTGATGGCGATGGGTTTTTTGCGCTTGCCAATCCGGTTTCGGGCGATGTCAGCTTTACCCGCAACGGCAATTTCCGCCTGACTGCCACGGGCGAAATGCAGGATGCAACCGGTAACGTGTTGCAAGCCTTCCCCGTCGATGCCGCCGGGAACCCGACTTCGACTACTCCCGGCAATGTGATCATTCCGCTGACCAACGGCGCCGGATCGGCATTGGCCAATGTCACGATCAATAGTCGCGGGATCGTCAACGCGGCCTATGCCGACGGCACTACCGACCCGGTAGGACAGATCGCGCTTGCCACCTTTGCCGCGCCCAATGGGTTGCGTGCGATCGGCCAGACCAAGTGGCAGGCATCGGGCGATTCGGGTGCGCCGGTGTTCGGCAATCCGGGCATCGGTAACAATGGCGAGATGATCAGCGGCGCGCTCGAACGCTCGAATGTCGATCTGGCCGAGGAAATGGTCTCGTTGCTAACCGCGCAGCGCAACTTCCAGGCCAATGCCCGCGCGATCGACACCGCTACCCAGATTTCGCAGACCGTGCTGAACTTGCGGCAGTAAACCATGGACCGGATGATCTACACCGCGATGACCGCGATGAACGCGGCGATGGACCGGCAACGGACGGTGGCGAACAACCTCGCCAATGCGTCAACGCCGGGCTTTCGTCAGGAAGTCTTCGCGGTCACCCCGGCGACGCTCAAGGACGGGTCACTGGAGGCTCGCGCCATGGCGCGCGGCACTGTGCGCGGGGCCGATATGACTGCGGCGCGGGTGGTGCCGACCGGCAATCCGCTCGATGTGGCGCTCGAAGGCAAGGCGCTGCTCGCCTATCAGGCGCCCGACCGGCAGGGCGAGGTCTATTCGCGTCGCGGCGATCTCAGGGTTGCCGCATCAGGCGTGATCGAAAACGGTGAAGGTCTTGCCGTGCTGGGTGAAGGCGGAACGCCGATCACGGTACCGCCGGGATTCAGTATCGCGATTGCCGCCGATGGCGCGATCCTCGCGCGCGATCCGGGCGACCCCAATGCCCAGCCCGAACCGATCGACCGGTTGCGACTGGTCAATCCTGAAGGCAGCCCGCTCGCCAAGGGGATCGACAGCTTTCTCAGAGTGCCGGCAGCCAATGGCGCAAACGGCGTCTTGCCGCCCGATCTGACCGCGCGGCTGACCACCGGCGCGCTTGAACAATCCAACGTCGAAACCGCCGATACGCTGGTGCAGATGATCGAAGCTCAGCGTGCCTTTGAACAGCGCGCCCGGATCATCCGTACCGCTGGCGAGCTTGATGAAGCCTCCAGCGGCCTGATGGCGCTGCGCTGACCTTCCCTAAAGGAGACCTGACCAATGCCAACTTCTGCCCTTCACGTCGCCCGCACCGGGCTTGAGGCTCAGGATGCGCGGATGCGCGTCATCGCCAACAACCTTGCCAATATCGGCACCACCGCGTTCAAGCGTGACCGCGCCGATTTTGCGACACTCGCCTATCAGGAACAACGTGTCGCCGGGCAGCAATCAACTGGGCAGACGGCCTATGCGGTCGGCCTGAACCTTGGCACCGGTGTGCAGGTGCAGGGCACCAGCCGGATCGAGGCGCAAGGCACGCTCAACACCACCGGCAACGTGTTCGATGTTGCGCTCGATGGGCCGGGTTATTTTCAGGTGGAACTACCGCCGGGTGGCCAGGTTGGCTTTACCCGCGCAGGCAATTTCACGCTGTCGGCCGACGGCACGCTGATTACCTCGCAAGGCTATGCCGTGCAGCCTGCATTACAGGTGCCTGCGGGTGCGCAGTCCATCGCCATTTCCCCCGATGGTACGGTAAGCGCGATCACCCCCGGCAGTTCCGAACCGACGCTGCTGGGTCAACTTAGCATTGCCAGCTTCGTCAACCCGGCGGGGCTGCGCGCGATTGGCGATAACTTCCTGCTGGAAACCGCCGCCAGCGGCCCGGCCGAAATCGGCGCTGCGGGAGAGAACGGTCGCGGTCAGTTGCGACAGGGTATGCTCGAAGCATCCAACGTCAACGTGGTCGAAGAACTGGTCGAAATGATCGAGGCCCAGCGCGCCTACGAAATCAATTCCAAGATGGTCAGCGCAGTCGATGAGATGTTGCGCAACGCCAACCAGACATTGTGAGACAGATAATGAAGGGTCGAACCCTGTTCCTCGCCGCGCCGCTGGTGCTGTCTGCCTGCATGGGTGCAGGTGGCAGCGGCCCGCTGCCGGGCTTTGCCGCGCCGCCCCCGCCGGGCGTTGCAATCACGGCTGCCACGGCTGGCGATCCCTTCGCCATTGCTTCGCCGCAGCCCCAAAAGGTAAGCGCAGGCGCGATCTTTCGGACCGGTCAGGGGTATGCGGGTCTGGTTACCGGCACCCGCGCCCGCGCGCTGGGCGATATGGTGACAATCATTCTGGTTGAATCGACCACCACCAACAAAAGCACCACCGGACGCACGAACCGCGAAGGCAGCTTTGGTATCACTCCACCAACCTCTGGTCCGCTCGATTTTCTCAACCCCAATGCCCTTAAAGCTGCGGCCGAAGGGTCGTTCACAGGAGCGGGCAATGCTGCGCAGCAAAGCCGCCTGAACGGTGCGGTCGCGGTGACTATCGCCGCAATCTACCCCAACGGCACCGCCGAAGTTGTCGGAGAAAAGCAGATGATGTTCAGCCAGGGCGATGAATGGGTGCAATTCGCAGGCCGCATCCGGCTGGTCGATATCGACGGCGACAATCGCCTCGCATCGTCACAGGTTGCCAATGCACGGATCATCTATTCGGGCAAAGGTGCAGTGCAACAGGCGAGCCGTCCGGGCTGGCTCAGCCGGTTTTTCGGCATGATTTCGCCATTTTGACGGGGAGATGATGATGCGACAGTTTGTCCATGCCTTTGCTATCGCACTTACGCTGATCGCAGTTTGGGTGCCAAGTGGTGCCTCCGCCGAACGCATTCGCGATCTCGGCCAGTTCGAAGGTCTGCGCGCCAACCAGTTGACGGGCTATGGCGTGGTGGTCGGCCTGCAAGGCACTGGTGACAACAACCTTGCTTACGTCACCGAAGCGATGCGCGGCGTTTCCGGACGTCTCGGCCTGCCGTTGCCTCCCGGCGTCAGTCCGACGCTGCGCAATGCGGCTGCTGTGATCGTGACGGCTGAATTGCCTGCCTTTGCCAAGCCAGGGCAGCGTATCGACATTACCGTTTCGACCCTTGGCCAATCGTCGTCGTTGCGCGGCGGGGCGCTGATCCTCACCCCGCTTTACGGCGCGGACGGTCAGATTTATGCGATGGCGCAGGGCAATGTAGCGGTTGGCGGGCTGGGCGTGACCGGGCGTGATGGTTCGCAGGTTTCGGTCAATGTCGCGACCGTGGGACGGATTGCCGACGGGGCCTCGGTCGAACGCGCGGTTGCCACCGGCTTCGACCGCGCTGGCCCGCTGCGTTTCAACCTCCACAAGTCGGACTTTCTCACCGCAGCGCGCGTGCGCGATGCCATCAACAGTCGCTATCCGGGCATTGCCACCATCGCTGACGGGGTGAGCATCGAACTTGCCTTGCCCGATGGCAATGACCTGCGTTCCGCCGTCATGGCCGAGATCGAGATGCTGGGCGTGATCCCGGCCCCGGTCGCCGCCAGAGTTATCATCAATAGCCGCACTGGCACGGTTGTCATCAACGACGCGGTGCGCCTTTCACCTGCCGCGGTCAGCCACGGCAAACTGGTGATCCGGATTGACGAGAATCCGGCGGTAATCCAGCCCGCCCCGTTTAGCCGCGGCGAAACGGCGGTGGAGGAATCCTCAGACATCACCATCGAGGAACGCGCCGACCGGGTCGCCTATATGCCCGGCGCGACCTCGCTGTCGGAAATTGTCGATGCGCTGAACCTGCTAGGCGTGGGCGCATCGGATCTGGTGGTGATCCTCGAAAGCCTCAAGCAGGCAGGCGCGCTGCAAGCTGAAATGATCGTGTTGTGACCGGCCCGATTGCCCCCCAAGGGCCGGTCGCCCCCCGCAGCCCGGCGACTACTCCGGCCCTCTCTCCGGAGCACGCCGAGCTGCGCAAGGCGGCGGAGGGGTTCGAGGCGATCATGCTGCGCCGGATGCTCGCCACCGCGCGCGCGTCAAGCTTTGCCGAAGATACCCCGCTTACTGGCGGGGGAATGCAGCAGTTCCAGGCGATGCGCGATGAACACTTCGCCGAAATCGCCGCCAATAGCGGAGCCTTCGGGTTTGCACGGAGTATCGAGGCGCAGCTTACGCAACACCTTTCAGGTCAAGGGGGTAGCCGATGACGAGCGCAATCTTCACCATCGGACGCAGCGGCCTTTCCGTGGCCCGAGCCAGCATCGAGCTGACCGCGCAGAATATCGCCAATGCCGCCAATGCAGATTATTCGCGCCGCACCTTGTCGCAGGGTGAGCTGGTGATGACCGGTTCGATCGGAATCAATGCTGCGGATTCGCTCGGCGGGGTGCGTCCCGGTGTGATCGAACGCGCCGAAAGCGCGCTGGTGCAGCGTCAGGCGCGCGATGCGTCGTCCGCACTGGCCGCTGCCGAAGTGGAATTTTCCGCCATGCGCGATGCCGAAAGCGCGATCGAAAATTCTGGCGTGTTCACCGGGCTGGTCGATTTCGAGGCTGCGTTGACCCGGCTTGAAGCCAACCCGCTTGAACCAGCCTTGCGGGTGCCCGCGCTGGAAAGCGCGCGGCAGTTGGCGGGCACTTTCGCGATTGCCAGTGCCACTCTCACCAATACCCGCAGTCTGGTGCAGGGTGAGGCGAGTGCAGAAGTGCTCACCGTCAACGAGTTGGCGGCCGAATTGGCCAAGATTAACCGTGATCTGGTCGGCACGCGCGAAGGCACCGCAGGGCGTGCGGCGCTGCTTGATGCGCGCGACAAGGCGCTGCGCGGCCTTGCCGAACAATTCGGGATCACCCCCACAATCAACGCCAATGGCACCGTTGATGTCACGCTAAACGGTACTCCGCCGGTTGCGCTGGTTACTGGTGGGGTGGCGGATAGCGTCGGCATCAGCGTTGCTGCCGATGGCACGCTGGCGTTTTCGGTTGGCGGGGTCAGCTTTGTGCCCGGCGGCGGGGCGATGGCGGGCCGCGCTGCGGCGCTCAGTCAGATGGCGGATCTTCAAAACGGACTCGATACGCTTGCCGTTTCGCTGATTACCATTGCCAATAACGCGCAGGCCAACGGCGTGGGCGCGGATGGAACGCCGGGCCAGCCTTTATTTGCCGGAACCGGAGCGGCTGATCTTGCCATGGTACTTGGATCGGCAAACGGGCTTGCTACCGCACCTGCTGGTGCGCCTGCCGGCAGCCGTGACACTGGCAATCTTGCCGCACTGATTGGCGCGCTTGGGGCTGCAACCGGCCCGGCTGCCGGAGCCGATGCCTTGCTGCTGAACCTGTCGAGCCGGGTCGCCGCGCTGGAAACCCGGCGCGATGGGCTAGGCGTGGTCGCGGCCAGCGCCGAAGCGGAACTGCTGCGCGAAACCGGGGTCGATCTTGATGATGAGGCAGCCAATCTCGTTCGCCTGCAGCAGGCATTCGAAGCCAACAGCCGGGTAATCCAGATCGCCGCCGACCTGTTTGATACGATTTTGGCGCTGCGGTAAGGGGAGCAAGAGGCATGAGCTTTGTCAGCAATTCCACCGGTTCGTTCTTCAACCGATCACTCGCTCAGATGGCGGATTTGCGCGCGGGGATCGAACGCGCCCGCACCCAGATCGCGACCGGCAACAAGATCGAACGCGGATCGGACGATCCCGCCGCCGCCGCGCAACTGCGCAACGTCGCCCGGCGCGAACGACTTGCCAACGTCGAAGGCGATAATACCGCACGGCTGGGGCAGGACATCAGCTCAGCCTCGCAAGAGGTCGAGGCAGTCAAAACGCTGCTGCAACGCGCGCGCGAATTGGCGGTTCAGGCTGCCAACACCCCAACCGGGCCGGACGGGCGGCAGGCGATTGCATTTGAACTGGAACAGTTGAGCGAGGAACTTTTTTCGCGCGCTAATGGCACTGCGCTGACGGGCGAACCGCTGTTTTCAGGGCTTTCATCAGGCGCAGCTTTCACGCGCGATGCCTTGGGCAATGTCACCTATGTCGGCACGCCCACCAGCGGCGCGGTGCCAGTTGCGCCGGGCACCGCGATCGAACGCGGGCTGCCGGGCAACGAAGTGTTCGAGTTCGACCTCGGCGGCACCCCGTCAAGCGCCTTTGCGGTGCTGGGCGGTCTTGCTGCCGCGCTTAGCGGTGGGTCGCCCGATCCGGCCGGTGCCGCGTTAGCGGCGATTGATGGGATCGACGCCGCGCTCGATACGGCGAACCGCGCGCAGACCATTCTCGGCACGCGGCTAGCGTGGGTTGAACAGGTCCAGCAGCAACAGGGAACCCGCAATATCGCGCTCGCCGAACGACGTTCGCGGGTAGGCGATACCGACATCGCCGAAGCCATCGCGCGCCTTCAGCAATCGCTGACCGCGCTCGAAGCGAGCCAGGCGGCATTTGCCCGCATCAGCTCGTTGTCGCTGTTCAACGCGCTGCGCTGACAGGAGCCCTGAACCGTGTTCGTTGCAATCGGAATTGTCGTTCTGCTGGTGATGGTGTTTGGCGGGTTCATGCTCGCTGGCGGCGCTATGGGCCCGGTTTTGAAGGCCGCACCGCTCGAATTCATGATCATCGGCGGCGCGGCGCTGGGCGCGACGCTGATCGGCAATTCGATGCACGCGATCAAGTTGCTTGGCGGGGGGTTGGGCAAGGTGTTCAAAGGCCCCAAATACACCCACGAAGACCACATTGATGCGATCGCCCTGACCAGCAAGCTGATGAAGCTGCTGCGGGCCGAAGGCGCAGTGGCGCTGGAAAGCCACGTCACTGAACCTGGAAGCTCCACCATATTCAGCGAATATCCCCGCCTGCAAGGCGATCCGATTGTCACCGGGATGATCTGCGACCCGCTGACCTTGCTGGTCGTGTCGTCGGGCACGCTTGATACCCATGCGGTTGAAGACGTTATCGACAGCGCGATCAAGACCCAGCTGCACGAAATGAGCGAGCCTGAGCACATGATCCAGTCGCTGGCCGATGCCTTGCCGGCGCTGGGTATCGTGGCTGCTGTGCTTGGCATTATCAAGACGATGGGCGCGATCAACGAACCGCCGGAAATCCTTGGCAAGATGATCGGCTCTGCGCTGGTCGGGACGTTTCTGGGCGTGCTGCTGGCCTATGGCTTCGCTTCGCCGCTGGGTGGTCGGCTCAAACAGATCAACACCCATGACCAGCAGATCTTCTATTCGATCAAGCAGGTGATCATCGCCAGCCTGCACGGCCATCCGCAGCCGTTGGTGCTCGAAGCCGCGCGGTCGGGCCTGCCGCCCGCGCACCGTCCGAAATTGACCGACTTGCTCGATATGATGCGAGGGCGGTGACGTGGCCGAGGCTGATCCCAAACTGCTGGCTGCGGCCCAGCACATTCCGGCACCGATCATCATCAAACGGATCACCATTCAGGAAGCAGGACACCACGGCGGAGCTTGGAAGGTTGCCTATGCCGATTTCGTGACCGCGATGATGGCGTTCTTCCTGCTGCTGTGGCTGCTCGGGGCGACAGAGGAAAAACAGCGCAAGGGGATCGCCGACTATTTCACCCCCACGCTGGTCAAGATGCGCAAGGAAAGCGCGGGCTCTGACGGATTGCTGGGTGGATCATCGCTTACCGATGTGGATAATTACCCCAATGCTATGGGCCAAACTGGCACGCGTTCAATCACGATTCCGCGCGGTGTCACCGGCGGTCCGGTCGAAGGCGGCGGGCGCGGCGAGCTCGATTCCGACAAGCTCAAGGAATTGCGCGACACGATTGAAAAGAAACTGGTGCAGCGCCGCCAGTTGTCGCACCTCGCGCGGCAGGTGCGCGTGATGCGCGCGCCCGATGGCATTCGCATCGATCTGATGGATGATGCCGATTTTTCGATGTTCGAACTGGGGACTACCATCCTTACAAAGGACGCACGCGGGTTGCTCGAGGTGATGGGCGAAACGTTGCGGGACGAAAACGCGTCGTTGATCCTGCGCGGCCATACCGATTCGCTGCCGTGGCGCAGCGGGGTTGCGGCCAATAACTGGTCGCTATCCACCGGGCGGGCTGAGGCGACCAGGCAAGCGCTGGTGCTGAGCGGGGTGCCAATGCCGCGGATTGCTCGGATTGAAGGCGTCGCTGATACCGAACCGTTGATTGCCGATAATCCTGCCGATCCGCGCAACCGCCGGATTTCGTTGCTATTGCTTGACGATCGCGCCGCGTCGGGGTCGGCGCGTACCGGGCCAGTGGGTAAGCCGATCTTCAAGGCACCTCCCGCCACTGCCGCCAGCGTCTCAACTAGGCCCAGGACCTATTAAATCACTTGCGCTGACGGCAACGGTTTGATTCAATAGCGGCGTTGAGGAGGCGCTGCTGTTGTCCGAGTTGTGGTTGTTGAGCGAGGCGCGGACCGCCGCTTTCAGGTGGCCGTGAGCACTCTCGACTGAACCATTCTCATGCGCGACACCGCGTTTGTTGTGCGTCGGCGTCATCCCGTAATGCATGCACAATGCATCATACCGCTGCGTAAGATCGCTGGCCGCTTCGGCCGTGAGGTTGCGGAACGCTGCCGACAGGCTGTCACTGCGATGTTCCAAGGGCGTGCCCCCGGCCGCCCAAAGCGCATTTTGCAGCCCTTCTGCCAGCGCGACATGGCTCTCGCCGCCCAGAATGACATGGGCGTGTTCGACGCCCGACCAGACAAGCCGGAAGTGGTAGAGACGGTGATCGAGTACGGCGCCGGCAATGGATACGCTCAGCTCGGCCATATCCGTAAAATCCGACAGGCCCTGTCGACCCGGTTCGTGAACCTGCCGGAATATCACTTCGCGTTCCGGGCCGTAAAGAGCACGCCAGCTGCGGATCCCGCGCTCCAGCGTGCGCCTGATCCCGGCAGGCAGCTCAGGATGACGTCGGCGCATCTCCTCGTAAATCGCAACCGCCCTCAAACCGGGTGCCGCCTCCAGGAGCGGCACGACTTCGGCATCGAAGATATGTTCCAGCGGATCAGGACGCCGCCGCGTATGCGGCGCCTTGGCCCCTGAGGATCGACCTCCCGGGGTGAACTGGCTCCGGGCTACGCCCTACGCCAAGCCACCCCGGCAGATTCTCACCTTGATTGTCGCGCTGCACACGCGGCAAGCCACTGGTCAGCGCAATACGCACAGCCTCGCGCTTGAACTCTTCTGAATGCTTGATCATCTCGTCGGTCTCCTGTTGCGAGCTCAAAATGCTCAGGTGACCGGCGCAAAACCGTTACAAGTCCATGGCGACGGGTTGCTCGCCGGATGTCCTTCACCACCCGCTCAGCGGGGGCCTTCGTTGGCGATTTTTTAAAGGAGGATTGGGTCTTCATCTTCGTTCCTTCGTCATTATGACGAAGCCCCAATCCTCCTTAAATCACAACTTCAAATCTGTGCCATTGGTGCTGACGGAGGACAGCACAAAACGCGGCCTCATCACTGCAATTGGGCGCTATTCCTCCTCGCCAACGATCCCATCGGCGCGTGGCGTGGTGCGGCGGTCTGTGCCGGAACGCCGGTCGGCCTTGCGGCGATCGGGGCCGTCAAATGGCTGCTGCGATTTGCGGCGGTCGGCCTGCCGCCGTCCTTCGCTGGATGATGCAGGCGAATTACTGGTGCCCCGCGCTCCCGAATTTTCGTCGCTCATGACCATGTCTCCCCAGACCATGCCCGGATTATCCCGTGCCATCGCCCCCTGTTGCACTACATGATTCAAACATTGCAGCGAGTTTAAGGTAACACTGAATCGACGAAATTCCTAGCATTGCCCGTCAGCTTGCCAGATCGCGCAGCAAGTCGCTTGGCCCCGCGCCGTCAAACCGCTAGGGCGCGCGGCGACAAGCCGATTGGCCACAGAACTGGAACGCCGGTGACTGACACAAACGACCACCTCCGGGCAGACGCCCCTGATCTCGCCAAGGCAGAAGTGCTGATCGAGGCTCTGCCTTATTTCCAGCGTTATGCCGGGCGCACTTTCGTGGTGAAATATGGCGGTCACGCGATGGGTGATCCTGCCGCCGCGCGCGATTTTGCCGAGGATATCGTGCTGCTGAAGGCCGTCGGCATCAACCCGGTAGTGGTGCATGGCGGCGGGCCGCAGATCGGCCAGATGCTCGCCCGGCTGGGGGTGGAAAGCACCTTTGTCGATGGGCTGCGCGTCACCGATGAAGCCACCGCCAAGATCGCCGAGATGGTGCTTTCAGGCGGGATCAACAAGGAACTCGTCAGCTGGATTGCAGCGGCAGGCGGCAAGGCTATCGGGATATCGGGCAAGGACGGCGGGCTGGTCACCGCGCGCAAGGTTACCCGCACCAGCCGCGATCCCGAAAGCCTGATCGAACAGGTGGTTGACCTTGGTTTCGTGGGCGAACCTGCCAAGGTCGATACCTGCATCATCGATACTGCTGTGGCCGCCGGGATGATCCCGGTGATCGCCCCGATCGCGGCGGGCGAGGACGGCGCGACCTATAATATCAACGCTGATACCATGGCGGGTGCGATTGCGGCGGCGCTGGGCGCAGCGCGGTTGTTTCTGCTGACCGATGTTCCGGGCGTTCTGGATGGTGAGGGCAAGCTGCTGACCGATCTTACCCCGGCCGACATTGCCCGCCTGCGCGAAGACGGCGTGATCCGTGGCGGAATGGTGCCCAAGCTGGAAACCTGCGTCGCTGCTGTGCAATCAGGGTGCGAGGCGGCGGTGGTGCTCGATGGCCGGGTGGGCCACGCGATGCTACTCGAATTCTTCACCGCACGCGGCGCGGGCACGCTGGTGCGCGCCTGAACGCGGCGCGCGGGAACACAAATGTGGCGCGAGGCGTATTAAGACGCTAATACGCCTGCAAGGGACATCACAGGGTGGCGCACCACGCCGCCCCGGCAATGGAAACTAATCACAATGCAAGGACTGGCCGTACTCGTCGATATCATCGTGATGCTCACCAATGTGCTGGTGATGCTGATCATTATCCAATTCGTGATCGGGCTGCTG
>PHEL01000199.1 GCA_002842925.1 Alphaproteobacteria bacterium HGW-Alphaproteobacteria-14 | reverse complement strand
GCGCTGCTGGCCGGACTGTTTGCGCTGAAGGCGATGGGCGGCGGCGATGTGAAGCTGCTCACCGTGCTCGCGCTGTGGGTGCGGCCTGAATTGTTCATGCAGCTGCTGGTGATCATGGCGATCGCCGGGGGCGTGCTGACCATTGTGATGTTCTTTTGGCACACCGCCCGTCGGCAGAAGGAACGGCTGGCGATTCCCTATGGCGTCGCCATCGCGTTTGGCGGGCTGTGGGTGCTCGCCGCCAACTATCTGCCAAGCGCCGCTGTTGCGGCTCAACCGCTGTGAACCCGATTTTAACCACTCGGGACTTACACGCAGAAACCATACCTGCCCGCTAACCAACTAAGGGCATTTACGAGGGGGCTATAAAAGCCATGGATAGGAAGAAACTGGTTCTGCTGCTCGGCGCGCTGATCATCGCGATCGGAACAGCCTTTGCCGCTCGGAGCATCTTCGTTGGAGACGCGGCCCCCAAAGCCGAGGCCGCCGCTCAACCAACCGGCCCACGGGTTCTCGTGGCCAAGCGCGCTCTGCCCGCAGGCACAATCATCACCGCCGATGCGCTGGGCTTTCAGCCCTGGCCCAAAGAATTGGTGCAGGATGCCTATTTCATCGACGGCGAAGCTGACATGAACACCCTGCTCGGCACGGTCGTGCGTTATCCGATCACCGCTGGTGAACCGGTCACGCAAGGTTCGCTGGTGGCGCCGGGTGATCGCGGCTTTCTTGCAGCGGCTCTCGGGCCGGGCATGCGCGCCGTGACGGTGCCGGTGTCGGCGATGACCGGGGTTGCCGGGTTCATCTTCCCGGGCGACCGCGTCGATCTGTTGCTGAGTCAGGAGATCGAAAGTCTGGACGACGGCCCGCCGCTGCGTGCTGCCGAAACGATGGTGCGCAACCTGCGCGTGCTCGCCACTGACCAGACTACGGAAAAAACCACCGACGAAAACGGGAAGACCGTGGTGACCGAATTCCGCACCGTCACGCTCGAAGTGACACCCAAGATCGCTGAGAAGATCGCAGTGGGCCAGACCTTTGGCACGATCAATCTGGCGCTGCGTTCGATCGCGGACAACCAGTCGGAGCTCGAACGGGCGATTGCCTCAGGCGATGTCCAGATCCCGGCCAATGCCACGCCCGAACAGGAAGAAAAACTGCTGAAGGCTGCGATGGCCCGTCCGATCGACAAGAACGCGTCTTTCGTAACCGGTGCCGACGTGTCGCGCTTCCAGCGTTCGACCGCAGGGGTTAAGGATTCGCCGGCCACAAGTGACAATTCGCCACCCCGGACTGCGGGCGGCAGCAGTGCGCCGGTCAATGTCGGCCCAAGCGTGCGGGTGACCCGCGGCAATTCAACCACCGATACACCGGTCAGCAGCAAGGCCACGAGCACTGCTATCCTGAGCGCTCAATCGAACGGCACGCGCCGCGCCGGGTCCAAACTGCCCGCCGCTGGTTCGACCGTGGCGTTCTGAGGGGTACCGCACCATGCCGATCATCACTTCGTTTCGTCCGCTTTCGACCAAGGCGACCAATGGTAAACCCGAGGGGGGACCAAGCTGCTGGTGGCTGCCCTTGCGGCAGTCCCGATGGTGGCAATGCCCGCGACCACGGCGATTGCCCAGCAGGTCGTCAGCCCGGCGCAGGAAATCGTCCTGTCGATCGGTCGCGGCGAGCTGGTAACGGTGCCTGGCGCGATGGCGGATGTGTTTGTCGCCAACGATGCTGTTGCCGATGTGCAGATCAAATCGCAACGCCAGCTGTATGTGTTCGGCAAGGCGGGCGGTGAAACCACCATCTACGCCAGTAACGCGACCGGCGACGTAATCTTTTCGGCCAATATCCGGGTCGGCTCGAACATTGGCAGCGTCGATCAGATGCTGGCAATGGCGATGCCCGATGCCAAGGTAAGCGTGTCGACGATGGGCACCAACACCGTGCTGCTGACCGGCACCGTGGGTGCGCCCGAAGATGCTGCGGAGGCTGAACGCCTTGTCCAGGCCTTCCTTGGCGACGAAGCCAACGTTATCAGCCGCCTCAAGACCGCTACGCCGTTGCAGGTGAACCTCCATGTGAAGTTCGCCGAAGTCAGCCGCAGCCTGCTGCGCGAGATTGGTGCCAACCTGACCTCAGCCGATGCCACCAACGGCTTTCAGATTGGTGTCGGTTCGGGGCGCGGAGCGGCGACCCAATTCAATCCCGGAGGACCGGTTGGAACCAACGTGACCACAGGTGGTGCTGGCACGTCTGTCATCACTACGGCGGGCGGCACCACGATTGCGGGCCTTGGCAAACTGTTCGGGGTCGATCTGGCTGGCACGCTCGATCTTTCAGAGCGCCTCGGTCTGGTAACCACGATTTCCGAACCCAACCTCACCACGCTCTCAGGTGAAACCGCCACATTCCTGGCGGGCGGCGAATTCCCGATTCCGATCGCACAGGGTCTGGGACAGGTGACTGTCCAGTTCCGTCAGTTCGGCGTCAGCCTCGCCTACACTCCGACGGTTCTGTCGAACGGCCGCATCTCAATGCGCGTGCGCCCTGAAATTTCGGAACTGTCGACCCAAGGTTCGATCGAGCTGAACGGTTTTCAGGTTCCATCTTTGACCACGCGCAGGACTGAAACCACGGTTGAACTGGGTTCGGGCCAAAGCTTCATGATTGCCGGACTGATGAGCGCCAATTCGCAAAATACGCTCGACAAGGCACCCGGCCTTGGTGACGTGCCGATCCTTGGAAACCTGTTCCGCAGCCGCCAATTCCGCCGTGGTGAGACCGAACTGGTGATCGTTGTCACCCCTTACCTGGTCAAGCCGGTGGACGCCAAGGATATCAAGTTGCCGACTGATGGCTTCCACTCCGCTAACGAGTTCCAGCAGCTGCTCGGCTATCAGGACAACGCCGGAAAGACGGGCGAACAACGCCCCGTGCCGACATCGTCGCAGCCCGATGCGCCGCAACCCAAAGTGAGCGCAGCCGACCCGGCCGCAATCGTCCCGACGCAGCCTGAAAAGCCGCGCCGCGCCGAAAAGAAAACCCGCAAGGACGAACGCGAGGCCAGCGCAGCTGCCCCGGGCTTCAGCCTCTAACGTGAGAAAGGTCAAAACGATGCCTCCTGCACGAAACAATACGCTGGCACGGATGCCCGCCCTCGCTCTTGCCGTTACGCTTGGCCTGGGGCTGACGGGATGCGGTGGGATGCCCACCAATACCTCGCTTTACAGCACCAAACAGGCGGTGGTGGAACGCACCACCTTCACGATGGATGTCACCACCAACGCAAGCGGTCTGCCGATTTCGGAACAACAGCGCCTGATTGGCTGGTTCGAGACGATGGATCTGCGCTACGGTGACCGCGTCGCGATCGACAACCCCGGCCAGAACCCGGCGGTAACCAATGCGGTTCGCGATCTGGCAGCGCGTCATGGCCTGATGATCAGCGATACGGCACCGGTAACCAACGGTTTCATCGAACCGGGGCAGGCCAGGGTGGTGATCACCCGCTCGACTGCTGCGGTTCCGGGTTGCCCGGACTGGTCGGCCAAGTCCGACATGAACTATAACAACGCCACCAGCCCTAACTTTGGCTGTGCCACCAACAGCAATCTGGCGGCGATGATAGCCGACCCGCAGGACCTGCTCGAAGGCAAGAAGGGCGCGAGCGAAACCGTGATCGCCACGTCGAACAAGGCGATCTCAACTTATCGTGAAACAGCTCCAACCGGAGCCGGCGGTCTGATCGATGCGTCCACCGGCAGCGGTGGCGGCGGCGGCAGCGGAGGAAACTGACCAATGAACGCTCCCTGGAAATCGGGCTTGCCCGGCAATCGTGATCCGTTTTCGGCCTATATTTGCGATGACAATGCACTGGACGTGATCCGTCCCGTAGCCATCGAACTGGGCTGGCAGCCGGAGAAGTGCAACAA
>PHEL01000036.1 GCA_002842925.1 Alphaproteobacteria bacterium HGW-Alphaproteobacteria-14 | reverse complement strand
GCTTCGCCTGGAACAAACTCGTCGATCAGCCGTGGCGCATCATGTCCATCGGCCTGCGCCAATGGGCGCATGGGTTCTAATCAATGGGACTTGGTATAAGCCATTCACGAACAGCACAAGGTCCGGGCGGCGGTTGGCGCGGTTTTCGACGACGACAAATTGATTGACCGCCAGCCAGTCGTTCTTGTCCGGGTTGGCAAAGTCGATCAGCCAGATTTTTGTGGCGGCGGTTTTGCCATTGTCGCCGCGAAATTCGACATCGACGCCTTCGGTCAGCAGCTTGTGAATGCGCCGGTTCTCTTCGACCAACGAAGGAAGCTCGCCGGTCAAGACGCGCCGTAGCGCTTCGCCACGCGCGGCCTCCGGGGCATCGGAATTGAGACGTGCGATGGCGGCTTCTAGCCTGCCTATCAGGATGACATCGCCGAATGACCGGCGCTCCGGCTGGACGCCATCGGGGGCGATGACGGTGCCGTGCACATAGGACCAGCCCAAATCTTGCAGCGTTTCGATAGCCGCCAGTTCGATGATGTCTTCGGTAATGCTCACGTGCCCGTGCCGCCCCCAGCTTGTGCCAGCACTGCCGCCCGGATTTCGTCGCTATCGAAGAATGCGTCTTCCAGCCCTTTCGCGCTGGTAAAGTCAGCATCCAAAATGTTCTCTGCGTCGCGGAAATCGGCGTTCTTGAACTGGCATCCCTTAAACGACGTTCCCTGCAAATTGGCGTGCCAGAATGGACCATAGCTGACCTGCCCGCAGCCAGAACTTCCGTCATCATTGTCGAAAAATTCCACATGCGTTTCCGGTGGAATTTCTGACCATTGAAGCTTAGCGCCGTTGAACTTCGCATCGCTCAAGTCACTGTCCATGAACGAACAATCCACGAGATGCGCAAAAATCCCAGCTAAATCGCCAAGTCCGGCAAGGGGGTTGTAGGGCGCAAAGATAACCTTGCGGCAATTCAGATGATCGAACGATACTTCGGTCATCTTTACCGTGCTGTCGCCAAATTTCTCGCCCCATCGGCCATCAAAAAATGTCGAGCCTTCGATGCTTTGAATACCGCTGTGAGCAAACTCAAATTTCGTCAGCCGCGCACCGGCCATATCCAGCGCAAACTCGCCCAACCGATTAAGGCGGCGAATGGCCCCTGCAATCCGTAAGTGCGCTTCCGGGTGATCCCAACGCTTGTAATCGTCGATCACTTCGCGCTGGCGAGCGATGTCTTGGCGCTTGCCCCGGCGATGCTCAAACAGGGCGAACACGATCAGGATAAAGAATACGTCCAGCGTCATCCCGCCCATTTCGGGCCAGAGATTGCTCAGGTCTTGGGGGTCGAGCCGCCACCAAAGATAGGTGACCCCGGCGCAAGCGAAGAACAAGCCAATCGCCATTGGGAAATTGGTTTCGTGCCAAAAGTTCCGCCAGCTTGTGGCGGCGCGGGACGTCACCAGTCGATTGCGCCAAATCTGAAGGCGGGAAGGCTTACGTCGCATTCGCGGCCCGCCAATTTGCCTTGAAGAAATCCACCAAGTGCCGCGCACCGGTTTCGGCAACCGCGCGGTTGATGCTGTTGCTCATCAGGAATTTGCGGAACTCCAACTTGAGCCGCAATTCAGAAGCAGCGCGCTCCGGCCAGTCGGTTTCCGCTGTCCGCTCATAGAGTGAGATGATCTTGGAAGCCCATCCGTCCAGCAATTCCGGCGGGTATTCACTGTCGTTCCGCAATGTGTTTCTCAGCAGATTGGCAATGGCCTCGGCGGAGATTGCCTCGCCAGATATCAATGGCGGATCAGCCTCGGCCAGCGCCCGGTCTGCCGCCTCCTCGATTTCCCTTGCTTCGGCTGCGTCCCGCCTTTCCTCCTCAATCAGTCTGCTAAGCCAGTCGTTGCAATATTTTGACGCCCCACCTGCATCGGGAAAGAGGTTGGCGTGGTGGATGTTCATTTTTCGAAGAGTGTTGAGGCACTCAACGCGGTGTTCGTTGGGAATATGGATTTTGCTGATGAACCGAGCAACCTCATTCGGATTGTTTGGATCAATCAGGCCATTGTCCGTCAGTTCGTTGAGTATGGCCGTGACGAGATTGTCTCTGCCGCTGGGCGTGACGGTGAACAGACCGGCTTGATTGACCAAGCGCGCATTCTCGTGATGCGTCGGCTCGAAGATGATTTCGGCCAGCGTATCATCGGCACGGATAGCTGCCATATTCAGGCAAAATACCGCCCTCGAAGCGTTCTCTTTTCCCTCTTGATCTGGCTCATTAAAGGCGAAAAACAGCGCAACGTGGGGTGATTTGGTCCAGTCGATCAATGGCGTCCGCAGTCCATTGTGCTGACCGAAAGCCCAAATTTCCTGTTCAGCCAAATTGCTAATGTCCAGCCCGCGCCCGCGCATGGCTAGGCGGAACTCGTGAAGCAGCTTGCTTTCCTTGTCACCGGGCACCGATCCTCCGTCAAACAAGCGCGCGAGGGTGGAGGACAAATGCCAATCAAATCCGCGTTGCCCGCGATAAACAAATTCACCCGAGGCTTTGTTATGATCGGGAACTTGCATCGCCTCAATGAAGTGACGCCAGCTTTCGACGCGACAAGCAGGCACAAGCCCGTCGATGTCTTCGGGGCCGAAGGCATATTCAGGAAATAGTGGAAGCAAGAGGTAATGCGGCTTTGTCATCATGCAGCCTCAGCCTGTGGAGCCACGCGCACCGCGCCGGACATCAGCCGGGGGAGTAGATAGTTGCGAGTTTCGGTGAGGATTTGGTTTTCTGCGCGGCTTGCCAAAAGTCGTTCAAGCATCGGCTCCACAATGGACGCGAACGCAGGGAATAGTGCGTGATCGGCAGAAAGCACTTCTTGTGCGAGCAAGGCTGGTGGAGAAATCCGCTGATGGCTTCTTGAAGTGCCAGTAACCATCCCCTGCATCAATGTTCTAAATTCTGGATCGCGGAAGAGCGCAAAGAGGAGCGAACGAGATGCGCCCGCTTTCGGGGCGAACACCAAAAATTCCGTCGATGCAATTTGGACCACACCCCCCCAGTCATTCGGCAACCAAACGCGTAGAGTTTCAGGATTCAGTTTGGACAGTAGGATTGCGCCTTGTGGCACTGGCGTCTTGTTGCTCTTGATTTTCGATCCCGCGTCCATCGCTGGTTCTTGCCCCTTGTCGAAGGCAGGCAAGCTATAGTGTTCAAAAATAGTGTCAGGCTGGCGAAGAGGGTTGATGCTGCCCTTCCCTTGCACCGCAATGTCAGCGAGAGACAACCGTTGCCACCCCATCGGCAAGCCATCATTGCCGAAGGCGACGGGGAAGAGGGCGGCGATTTGGGCGGCGCGGGTGGGGTCTGGGGTGAGGCCGCCCAAAATGGCGACCGGATCGGTTGCGCCCGCCTGAGCACGGCGCACCGGGCCGAAATCAACAAACCAATCCCGAAATATCGCCTGTGCCATCCCCTCAAGCGTTTCATTTATTTGCCGGTTTAGTTCGATTTTTTTGTCAAACTGGGAGAGCGTTTCGGCAATCGAGTTTTGAACCAACATGGGGGGTGTTGGGATAGGCAGTTGCGATAGATCGCCACCCGTGATGCCTGCGACAGCCACCTGCCTTCGAATGGTGTCGAGAGCCTGATAACCCTGCAATGAGCTGAAAAAATAATATAGGAATTCAGGGTTCGCCTTCTGAGGGTCTGGTCGCGCCCGAATTATTGACGACTCAAATGTGGTTGGCTCTGAAACTTCAAGAACGATGCTACATTTTCCAGCACCTGCCGCAGTTAGAGAGCGGCGAGCAAAAATAAGATCGCCAGCTTCAAGCAGAAAACGTCGTTGCTCTGATTCGTTCAATTGAACGCGCTTCATCGGAATGGAATACATTCGGGAATGAGCAAACAGCTCCCCCATATTCACGATCTTACAACCGCGACCATGATACTCTTTTGTTTTATAGATACCATTTCGCACTGGCTCCGACAGGAGCGAAGCAAGACTAGATGTCGGCCAAGGCAATGATAGCCCGTTATTCTTACCCGAACCCATCATCCGTCCTTGCCCAGATCATCGAGCGCGGCGAGAAAGTCCTGCATTCCTTGCTCGGTCACGGCGCGCTCGGCCATGATGAGCAGGCGCAGGCGGTTGGCCAAATTCTTGATCCGCTGCTTTTCGGTCAACTCCATCTGGGTTTCGGTCCGGGCCTTGGCCTCCTGCGCCTCGGTGATGGTCTTCATGATCCGGGCTTTGGTTTCTTCATTGTCCAGCCCGCCCTTGTCGAGAAACGCTTTCAGGCTGCTAAAGCCGCGATCAATCAAATCCTCTGCCTCATCGGCGACACTGGTGCCCTGCTTGGGGTTGATTTCCAGCGCGAGCAATTGCTGCACCTTCTCCCGCGTTACAGCCAGCGCCATGCCCATGGGGGATGCGGCGTGCGGATCGTTGCCAGTGGGAACCAGTGCATTGGCTTCCTGCCGATGGCGCTGGCGATAGGCGACAAACGCCTCCACGATTACGCGGCTTGCGCGCACCGCCAGCGGTGAATTGGTGACGGTCGCGGCCATCACCAGCCCATGCTCCGTAAAGGCCCAGGGCGGATTGCTTATCCCGCCCCAGCCTCTTGTGGTCACATTTTGTGACTTCAAGTCGGCGAACTCGGCATCGCTCAGCAGAAAGCACCAGTCTCCTTCGAACCGCTCGCGATTGCGCTTGACCTGCTGGTTAAAGGCTTTGGTGCTTGTCCCGAACAGCCGAGCCAGATCGTGCGCCAGAACCACAGCTTGCCCGCGCACCTCGACAATCGGAACCGGCGCGCCATGGCCGGGCAGGGGCACAAGGTCATTGGCCATGCCGCGCCCCCGCTTGAGATAACGATCCGTTATGGGCAGAGCGATCAATCACCGGCCACCACCTTGGAGAGCCGTTCGCGGATTAGCGCGGTCAGCCGGTCACTTTCGGAGAACTGATCGGCAAGCGTGGCTTGAAGCGCGGCAAACCGCTCCTCAAAGCTGACCCCGTCATCTTCGGCATCTTCCGCCCCGACATAGCGCCCCGGCGTCAGGACAAAGCAATGCTTGCGGACCTCCTCCAGCGTCGCGGAGCGGCAGAAGCCCGGGATGTCCTGATACTCGCCAAGCCCTGCGTCCGGCTTTGCCCGCCAGCGGTGATAGGCTCCGGTGATCGTGGCGATGTCGCTTTCCGAAAACTCGCGCCGGGTGCGGTCGACCATATGGCCAAGGTTGCGGGCGTCGATGAACAGGAATTCGCCCTTGCGGTGACGATGGCCGTTCGCGCTCTTGTCCCGCGCCAGAAACCACAGACAGGCGGGAATTTGCGTCGAATAGAAAAGCTGTCCGGGCAGGGCGACCATGCAATCGACCACATCGCCCTCAATCATCGCCTTGCGGATTTCGCCCTCGCCCGATTGCTGCGATGACATTGAACCATTGGCAAGCACCACGCCCGCCGTGCCGCGCGGGGCAAGGTGATGGATAATATGCTGGAGCCAAGCGAAATTGGCGTTGCCTGCGGGCGGCTGGCCGAATTTCCAGCGCACGTCGCCTTCAAGCTGAGGCTGCCACCAATCTGAGATGTTGAATGGCGGGTTCGCCATTGCATAGTCGAATTTGAGCGTGGGGAAGGCGTTGCTCAGAAACGAGCCTTCGTTGTTCCATTTGATGTCCGCGTCGATCCCGCGCACCGCGAGGTTCATCTTGCAGAGTTTCCACGTCGTGTGGTTGCGCTCCTGTCCGTAAATGGCGATGTCGCTGCGGCGGCCCTGATGGTTCTCGATGAACCTCTCGGACTGCACGAACATCCCACCGGAACCGCAGCAAGGATCGTAAACCCGGCCATTGTGCGGCTCCAGCATCTCCACGATGGCCTGCACAACGGACCGGGGGGTGAAGAACTCGCCACCGCGCCGCCCTTCCGCGCCCGCAAACTGGCTGATGAAATACTCGTAGGCGCGGCCCAGCAGGTCTTTCGATTTGCCATCTGCACTGCGCATCCCGACCTTGGAGAACAGGTCGATCAGTTCGCCCAGCATCGTCTTGTCGAGTTGCGGGCGGCCATATTCCTTAGGCAGAACGTCTTTCAGCACAGCGACATTGGCCCGCTCGATAGCGTCCATCGCGTTGTCGATCAGATTGCCGATGTCGCCCACGCGTTCCTTGCCGGTGGTAACATCGGTGAAAGTGATCTGCGGGCGCTTGGCGTTGGCCTGCAAATGCTCCCAACGCGCCTCTTGCGGCACCCAGAACACGTTGGAGGCAAGATATTCCTCCGGGTCTTCAGCATCGGCATATTCTTCCAGCAGCAATTTGGCGCGGTGATGCTCGAATGCTTCGGAGATATATTTGAGAAAGATCAGGCCAAGCGCTACATGCTTGTATTCAGAAGGCTCAAGATTGCCACGCAGCTTGTCCGCCGCCTTGAACAGCTCGGCTTCAAAACCAAGATCACTGCCGCTGTTTACCTGCGATGCCATTGAATCGTTGCCCCTTTGGCGCGGGTGTAGCCGACAGAGAGCGTGATCGGCAACCGACCATGACCGCCATGACGTTCAGATATGGCTTTGGCGAAAGCGTCGGTATCCGTCTTCGGCTGTGCAACTGTTGCACAAAGCTGCCACTGCAATTTGCACCTGCATAGGAACCTATGGGTTTGTGGTCATGGAAAGGAAATTCGGCCCTCATTTGTTACTTGTGCAACAGTTGCACAGCCGCAAAAAACGCCTCAGATCGCTTACCTCGCCCCACGCCCCCCACCCCTACAAGGCTTATGAAACGCGCTCCAATAGGTCTCTGAGGGGTTCCTGAAGGGTCCGGGATACGTGGCGCGGTTGCGCCTCAGCTACAGCGGTGGCGCTGACCGATAGGGCAGTGGCAAGGTGCGGCTACGCCGCACCTTGCGGTTCCGGTTCCTCAATGTCCGTCGTCAAAGCCTCTGCGGATGAGAACTGAGTGCTCGCCTGCAACAGGGTGACAATTTCATGGTATCGCGGCGCAAGCGCATATCGGCGGCTCTGCCCCGGCATTGTTCTTTGCTGTAGGCGGGCATCCTCAATGATCTCCGCGTTGCGCAGTCGGTTGATGAGCCGCCGGGGTGCAGTGCTGTCCAAACCGCCGGTAGTCAGCAACATCCGGATCACAAATTCGCTCTCTGCGTCACCTCGGAAAGCGCGAGACAGTGCACCCAGAAATTCGGCAAGGTGCTGGATGTCGCCCCCTCTGACTGGTTCGATTAAGCGTAGCATCGAAGGCCAGCGCAATCTCCGGACCGCATCCGCGCGGACCGCCAAAACCCATTCAGACAAGGAATTCAACTGGGGATCGCCAAGCGAATTTCTGATGCGCTTCTGATAGCGAAATTCAGATCGGACGAGGTTTTCGGTCTTCGCGTATAGGACTTGCTTGATTGAACTGGTCAGGTCCGCCGATACGCTTGCGCCACGGACTGAGCGTGCTGCCCCGTGCAGTGGCTCATAGCTAGTCCAGTGCGCCTCTGATTGGCCCGATGTTACGCGGGCCAAACATCGGTTCATAAGTGCTGGCGCACTTGAGTATCGCCGGTCAAAATACACCTCCGCGCGCCAAAGGGACAGCCGCGACCATTCCAATGCAACCCGTTGCACACCATTGCAGGCGACAATGCGCTCGTCATTCGCAATGACCTCGAAGCCCGCACTGTTGGGGGCGATCATTTCGATGCAGAAGGCCTTTAGTGCCTCCTCAAACCATGGAATGAAGCCAGCAAGTGCGTCGTCCCCCAACACGGATCGCGCGCGCGCCATGCTTTCGATCCAATTGGTCTGTCCGTTGACGCCAACCGGCCCAGAGTTTTGCTCAAGTCCGAGTATCTGGCCGTATTGGCAATCCATCAGTCTGGTCGGGCTTTCTGCCCGAAGCGCGAGGAAGTTCGAAATTGCTCTTGTCGGGTTCGCATAAAGGCGAACTTTCACTGGGTGCATCTGCGGAGCACGAAAGTGCGAGAGCGCCGAGGCAGGTGGTTCCCCCAGCCGAAATTTTGCTGTGGTAGGCGGTGATACACCAGCAGCCGAGCCAACAAACGAGACGGTAGCTTCGCCATTGCCCTCACCGAACTGCCATGCACGTGGTTCGCTACGGCAGTGCTGACGAAGAGCCTCCCGATGCCGCGAAAACACATCAAGCGTGGGGTCGTCAGGTTGGCTCGCGCTTAGCGCCCCGTTGACGACAATCGTCAGACCGTCGGCAAACCACTCTCGGGTCTCGGGGGCCGCTCTGTGATCTAGTCCGAATATGCCCTCTGCGCCACGCTGCCGCGCGTAGTAGAATGTCATGCCAACCTACCGAAATCGTATCGTTCCGGTAGGTCTACGAGAGAAAGGTTAGGATTTTGATTGGGCCAAACGAACGCAAGAAGCCCGGTTTCCCCCAATCATCTCCGATCTCGATAAACAGCAGATGGCGCCTTCATTCGGAAGAGCGCTTGTGAGCCTCCACAGCACTTGTGGGGACCGCGAACGCCAGCCCGGGGTAACTAACTTTCACGATTGCATCGCGCCGCATTTCGGGCGTGTAGTTGGTTCCATAGGTCTTCGAGGTGCCGGGGGACCATCTGCCCGTGATGGCATTACCAATCGGGGTGTCATGCAATTCAGCGCGGCGGAGCGCATCTTCAAAACTATGGCGCAAGCTGTGGAACGAGAGGTTCCTGCCCTGAAATTTTAGGCTTTTGATTTTGCGCGAAAACCATTTCGAGGTGTTATCACCCCACTTGCCGACTTGACCGCGTTTCACTTCGGGAAACAATTGTCTGCGGCCAGACGAGCGCGCGCTTTCCACGAAGTCCCAAAATCCGAGAGCGATTAGCTGAGGGTGGACGGGCACTTGTCTGCTTTTGCCATTTTTGATTTGGCGATCATCCGGGCGATGACGAAAGTCAAAAAGAAGCACGCCGTCGAGTTCGATCATTTCCTCGACCAACTGGCCGCAGACTTCAGTCAACCGCGCTCCAGAATATAATCCGATTAATGGTGCCCAATAACGGGATGGGTTAGGATCATCGGGGTCAAACGGTTTGGTCCATGGAGCAGTGGCGAAAAGTTCGTTTAGTTGTTGCGTTGTGAACGGATCGCGTTTTTCCGAAGGGTCGATGGGGTCTAGGACATCAATGCCAGACATGGGGTCTCCAACTATCAGACCTTTCTTTGCCCCAAAATTTATGATCGCTGCCAGCTTATTTAAGTGGCCATTGATTGTGGCCGGTCCAATCAGTGGCAATCCTTTTGCAGCGGCAATTTCAATGACCTCAGGTATGGGACGTCCCGCCATTGCAGGATGCTTTTGATAGTTGGCAGGTAGGCGACGCAAGACTGAACGGACGTTTTCGCAGAAATCATCATCAATGTGATCAAGTGGCGTGTCTCTGCCACACACTTCCTCAATCACGCGATTGATGATGATGTAATTGCGCTTGGTAGAAAGCGACCACTTCGCCTCTCGGCTTGCAGTGAATTTGTCCATTAATTCACCCAATGCCATTGCAGGCTTTTTGCGCACTGGTGGGCGATCTCCGAACAATGGGTCGGCGTCGGGGTCCGGCGCGAACTTCCCCTCCAGCCGCCGCAATTCATCTCGATAGCATTGCAGGCGGGCGCGCAACATCGTCCGGCAGAGATGCTCGAACTGTCCGCTGTCGGGCGCGATGTCCCAGCTATACTCATCGCAGAGCCATTTCGCCTCCACGCTCATACTGCTCCAAGCATCATGAGCATTGGCAGAGGCTTGGTTTTCGATCATGAGCCGCAAGCCCTCGGCGCGATTGCTGAGTGCGCGTGGCTCGTCCCCGGCTGGTTGGGCCACCTTTCCCCTCATGTTCAACGCCATGCGCTTAAAATGCGCGTAGCAGGCGGCGTCGATGTCTTCCGCAGTTGGTTGATTGCCTGACATGCGGAAATCTGCACCCGGTTGCACAGCACCACGCCGAGCGCCGTCAATCTCGGCGAGGAACTGAGAGACAAGACTATGAGATCGCCGCTTCGCCAGCGCGAGATCGCCGCCAACCGACTTCTTGAACTCGCTTTTGCCGAGCGCAGCCCTAATCTCTTGGGGGATTTGAACTCGGACAATGTAACGCCCGCCCCGCCGATAGAGGTAAGCGTATCCCGGGATTGCTTTCGCATTCTGGCTCATCGGCTCGGCTCCATTAGGACCAGCCTTAGGACCAATTCGTCAAGAAAACCCCAACGGTTCTGCGGGTTTGGCGGAGAACTGCGCTTTTTGGAAAAGCTGGTGCACCCGACAGGATTCGAACCTGTGACCTCTGCCTTCGGAGGGCAGCGCTCTATCCAGCTGAGCTACGGGTGCATGGGCCATGCGTCACGCGGCAATTTTGCCTGTGGGCGCGGCGCTTAGCAAGAGCGTGGGCGCGGCGCTACACAATTGTTCCCTTGCGGGGGCAGACTCGTCTGGGCGCAGGATTGGCACGGCCCGGCTTAACCAATCGGCAAGGTGCGGCGGTTAGGTTTACCCGATGGCTACGCTCCCGCCCGAAACGACCTTGCCCCGAATAGATTCGGCCCTGCCAAGCGTGGCGGCAATCGAGGCGGAGTGGCTTGCCATCCACCGGCAAGCGCAGGAGCTGGCAGAGCTCGCCCGAATCGCCGCTGAGCCTGCGCAAATCACCCCTGCGTTTGACCTGTTGATGGCGAAAGCCAAACCGTGGCAACACACCTTGCTGACCCAAGGGATCGAGGATGTCGCGGCGATGCTCGGCAGCGGGATGGCTGCATTGGCGACGCTTGCAGACCGAGGGCAGGACACTGGCGCCCCGGCGTTGGTGCTTTGGCGCGAGTTCCATGCCGCACGCGGCGCGCTGCTGGCGGTGCTGCACACCGACCAGGGTCAGGCTCCGGGACAGTTGACTCAGCCCCGACCGGCTTGACTGCGTTCCCACTCTGTTCCATTTCACGGCAATGGCTGATGCGCTTTCTTCGTCCGCTGATTCGCCGCCGCTGGCGGGATTGACCGCTGGCGATGTCGCGCGCGGGATCGGGCGGCTGTTCGCGCGCAACGATATCTGGTGCCTGGGCGAAGTCCCGATCCGCAATGGTCGCCGCGCCGATCTGATGGGGATCGATGCCAAAGGGCTGGTGGTGATCGTCGAGATCAAGGTTGCGCGGGCTGATCTTCTGGGCGACACCAAATGGCCCGATTACCTCGATTTTTGCGACCGGTTCTTCTGGGGAGTGCCGCCGGGGCTGGATCGCAGCCCGTTGGAGAGCGAGGCTTATCGGCCCGAAACCTGCGGCGTAATCGTTGCCGATGGCTATGATGCCGAAATCCTGCGCCCGGCCGCGCTGGCCCCGCTGGCCCCGGCGCGGCGCAAGGTTGAGGTGGAACGGCTGGCACGGATGGCGATGCGACGGCACGCGGGGCTGATCGATCCGCTGTCCGCGGCGACCGGTGTGCGCGGCTGATATTATTGTGTCGCGCCGCAGCGATTTGTTCCATAGCCTGCCGTCATGCTCCCGCCTGATCTGCCCGTCCCGCTTGCGCTGCTGATCGTCAGCTGCGTCGTGACGCTGATCGTCGCGCTGCGCTATGTGCTGTCGAGCGGGCTGTTCGCCTTTGTCACCGCGCGGGTGCGGCCCGGCCTCTATGCCGGGCGCGGTCAGCAGATTATGCGTGAGGTGCGCTGGTCGATGCTTTCGGCGGCGATTTACGGCACGCCTGCGGGGATTGTGTTGTGGGGCTGGCAGCACCACGGATGGACCAGGATCACCGCCGATTTCGTCGCACTGCCATGGTGGTATCACCCGCTGTCGGTGCTGATCTACCTCGCGGTGCAGGACACCTGTTTTTACTGGGCGCACCGCTGGATGCATCAGCCACGCTGGTTCCGGATCGTCCACGCCGTCCACCATCAAAGCCGCCCGCCAACCGCGTGGACCGCGATGAGTTTTCACCCGTTCGAAGCGGTGACCGGCGCGATCGTGGTGCCGCTGCTGGTGTTTTTCGTGCCGATCAATGTCGCGATGCTTGGGCTGGTGCTGACAGTGGCGACGGTGATGGGCGTTACCAATCACATGGGGTGGGAGATGTTTCCGCGCTGGGTTGTTCATTCGCCATTGGGCAACTGGCTGATAACTGCCAGCCATCACGAACGCCATCACGAGGAATATGGATGCAATTTCGGACTCTATTTCCGCATCTGGGATCGTTTGTGCGGCACCGACAAGGGGCTGTCACGGCGGATTGTTGCAGCCGCCGGGCATGGGCGCCAAGCGGCGGTTTCATGAGGATCGCAGCGCTGATAATCGCTGGCGGCGGCGCGCTGGCCGCTGCAGGCCCCGCGCTGGCGGGCGATGTGGTAATTACCGTCACCGACCTGAGATCAGCCAAGGGCGTGGTGCGCGCCTGCATGACGACCCGCGCTGATATCTTCCCCAAATGCATCAAAGACCCGACCGCGCACCGCACGGTGGTGCCAGCCGGCAAAACAATCGAGATCCGCTTTTCCGGGGTAAAGCCCGGCGACTATGCAATCGCGCTGCTGCATGACGAGAACGACAATGGCAAGGCCGACCGTGCGCTGGGGATGATGCCCAAGGAAGGCTATGGCTTTTCGCGCGATGCACCGGTCAGGATGGCGCCGCCCGAATTCAAGGATGCAGTATTCAAGATTGAAGAAGGCCTGAGCCGCGTCTCCATCAGGATGCGTTATTTCCTCTAGCCACCCTGCCAAATCCGCCGATCGCTTAACGTGATGTTTACCACGCCACGCCAAAACGGCGGGGTAATTGTTCACACAAGGGGCGGATGACAGCCATGGACACTCTGCGCGGCACCTTCGACACCAGCGATTCTGCTGATCGGAGCTGGGACGCATCCGATGAGGAAAGCGCCGAACCGGCAAGCAACCGCGTGTCGCCGCCCGAAGCAATCGGGCAGGACGAACGCCGGATGCAGGTGCGCGCCTATAATCATTGGGCGAGCCTGCTGGGTGAACGCATGTTCCCCAATATCGATGATCTTGAACCGGCGCACCTGCCCGATTTCGGCCCCTATAGCGTGCTGCTCGATTTCTCGCTGGGGATCGATGATCCGGTGGTGCGGTTCGTTGGCGAAACGCTGGCGCGCGAATGCAGTTCTGACGGCAAGGCGATCAACCGCCTTTCGGACGTGCCGCCGCGCTCGTTACTGAGCCGCATTACCGATCACTACATGCAGATCCTCGCCAATCAGGCCCCGATCGGATTCGAAGCCGAATTCGTCAATCAGCGCGGCGCGGCGATCCTGTATCGCGGCATCCTGCTGCCCTATTCGAGCGATGATGAAACGATCGACTTCATCTATGGCGTGATCAACTGGAAAGAAATGGCTGACCAGTTGACTGCCGATGAACTGCTGCTCGAAATCGACCAGGCGCTTGAGCTTGGTGAAGATCTTGAGGTTGATCCCGAACAGCCGCTTCGCGCCGCTGATCCCGTAACCGACTGGGCGGATTCGCCCGCGCACGAAGCCGACGATCTACCCCCTGAAACCGGCGCGGCTGCGTTTGTGTCCGGGTTTTCTGACGAGCCTTCCAGCGTTGACGCCTATGATGGCGACGATGATTTTGCCAATGTCGCGCCGCTTGATGCTGCGCCATCGGAGGACGCCTCATCCGCCGACCTGCCGCAGCCCGATTTCGGTCACTTCGGCCTTGATGACGATGATGAGGAATATGACGAGGACGAAGGCGAGGCCGAAAGCCCCGGTTACAGCTTTGCCAGCCTCGCCGATTATATCGAACCGCCGGTCAAAAAGGCGATCGACCCGTCAGAATTCGCGCTTGATCCCTATGTTGATGCCAGCGTTGATAGTGATTACGCCGCCGTTGGCGATGATGGTGATGACGAGCATTTCGTAGCAGACCTGCCAGCCGATGCCGGGCTTTACGATTGCCTCGCTTCGGCCCGCGAATTGGCGCGCTCGGCTGAAACCACCGAAGACCGCAGTCGCAGCGCGCTCTATGCTGCGGTCAGCCGCGCTTACGACTTCTCGCTCGCCGCCGAGGCTGCGCCGGATGACTATGCCGAACTGGTCGCTGAAAGCGGGCTGACGGTGCAGGAACGCGCGCCGATGACCCCGGTGGTCAAGCTGGTCTTCGGGCATGATTACGACAAGACCCGGTTGACCGAATATGCCGCCGTGCTGTCCTACGCGCACCGGATCAGGCTTGAACGCGGGCGGCTGGCCGATTTCCTTGCCGAAACCGAAGGCGGGGTGAAGGCGGTGGTCAAGGACGAACGTCGCTTGCGCCGTGAAGAGCAGGGCAAGCCGGTTGACGATCCCGCCGCCGTGCGTGAGGCGCTGGCGCAGCAATTGCGCGCGCTCGAAGCAATCATGCTCGAAGAACTCGACGGCGCAGGCCCCGAATTCGCTCTGGCACTGATCCGCCGTGATGAAACCGGCTGCGCGGCAATTCTCGCCGAAGTGCCGGAAGACATTGCCCAGATCGAACGCGCGGCGCGCAAGCTGTTTGGTTAGCCCCGCTTTCCGGCCATTCCGGATCGCCCTGCAATCCGCTTCAGTTTGAGTTCAGGCTGAAACACGGTAGGATTGCCGCCATGCGCGGTCACCCTAACTTTGTCGCTTACATCTTCGCCCTGCTGGCGAGCGCGCTGGTCGCGGTTCAGCCGGTCGCGGCGCAATCGATTCTGCGCGATGCCGAAACCGAACAATTGCTGACCGATATGATCGCCCCGCTGGTTGAGGCGTCTGAGCTTGAACCCGGCAATGTCGAAGTGGTGCTGATCAATGACGGTTCGATCAATGCCTTCGTGGCCGGGGGGCAGGCAATCTATGTCCATTCGGGCCTGATCAACGAGGCTGAAACCGCCAACGAGGTGCAAGGTGTGCTCGCGCACGAATTGGGCCACATCACTGCCGGACACGTGATCCGCTTCAATGAGCGGACAAAGACGGCGACCAACATCTCCATCCTGTCATTATTGCTGGGGGTTGGCGCGGCGCTCGCCGGATCGGGTGATGCGGCGATTGGCGCGGTGATGGCGGGGCAGCAGGCCGCGCTTGGCAGTTTTCTGGCTTATAATCGCAATCAGGAAGCATCGACCGATCTTGCCGGGGCACGCTATCTCTCGGGCGCGGGGATTTCGGGGCGCGGCATGATCAAGTTCTTCGAACGGCTGCGCGGCAACGAAATTCGCCGGGGCTATAGCCAGGCGGATGAAGCCGCTTATTCCCGCACCCACCCGCTGTCAGGCGACCGGATACAGACCTTGCGCGGGTTGCTAACAGAAGACCCGGCGTGGGGTGCTCCCCCCGATCCCGAATTGCAGGAGCGCTTCATGCGCGTCCGCGCCAAGCTTTACGGTTTTCTCGCCGAACCGCGCCGCACGCTGACCTTTTTCCCGCCGAGCGATACCAGCATTCCCGCCCGTTATGCGCGCGCCTACGCCTATCACAAGGAGGCGCGGGTCGATATGGCGCTGGCCGAGGCCGATGCACTGCTTGCGCTTGAGCCTGACAATCCGTGGTTCCTCGAACTCAAGGGTCAGGTGCTGCTCGAATCCGGGCGCCCGCGTGACGCCCTGACCCCGCTGCGCCGTGCGACCGAGATCACCCGCGCCCATCCGCTGATCGCCGGGATGCTGGGTCACGCGCTGATCGCGACCGAGGACGCAGCCAATTTCGCCGAAGCGGAAACCGTGCTGCGCGCGATCGCTACAATCCCTTCGCCTGGTATCAGCTGGGCGTGGTCTATGCCGCGCGCGGCGATATACCGCGCGCGCGGCTGGCGAGCGCCGAACAGCAGGTGATGAGCCGCCGCTATCCCGAGGCCCTGCAAAACGCGCAGGCGGCCGAAGCGAACCTGCCCTATGGTTCAGCCGACTGGATCCGCGCACAGGATATTGCCCTGCAGGCGCGCAGCGAACTGGAACGGCTGCGCGACCGGCGCTAGACCGATGATCCCCCCTGTTGTTGACGGAAACCCGATGTCCACTACGCCTTTGCCCGAAGCGAACAACCACGCCGCGCCTTCGACCTTGCGCCACACGCTGCTGACCGCGCTGCTGGCGCTGGTGTTCGGCTTTATCGGCGCGGCGGGGTGGTCTTATTCCGGTCTCGCCGATAACCGCACCCGCGCGTTCATGCTCGGCAATCCCGATATGCTGCCGCAGATGGTCGAAGCCTATGAGGCGCAGGAGGCTGAAAAGCGGATGGCCGATATGGGGCCCGAACTGTTCACCCCTTTTCCCGGCGTGGTGATCGGCAACCCGTCGGGCAGCAAGGTGCTGGTCGAGTTTACCGATTATAACTGCCCCTATTGCGAGGCGAGCCTCAAGGACGTGAACCGGCTGGTCGCCGAAGATCCCGACCTTATGGTCGTGGTGCGCGAATGGCCGATTTTCGAAGGCAGTGAACTGGCCGCACGCATGGCGCTTGCCGCCGGATTGCAGGGTAAATATCGCGCCTTTCACGACGCGATGTTCAGCACTGGCGATGTTACCGCGGCCGCGCAGGCAGCGGGACTCGACATGGCGCGGGCAGAGGCTGATGCGGCGTCGCAGGCTGTTTCAACCGAGATCGCTCGCAATTACAATCTCGCCCAGTCGCTCGGTTTCACCGGCACCCCGGCGTGGATCGCGGGCCGCAAGCCCATCAGCGGCGCGGTGGGTTACGATAAGCTCAAAGCCGCGCTTGCCGGGGACAAGGCCAGCTGATGCGCGCCAGCCGGGCGGCGGCTGGGGGGCTGATCGGGGCCACGCTGCTCGCTGCCCCGCTTTCGGCCCCGCTTTCGGCCCAATCTTACTCGTCCGCGATTGATTACGCCGCTGAACGCGCTGCGATTGCTCACTATCAGGACGCCGATCAGCGCTTGCAAGACGTGGGCTGGCAATTGGCGCGCGGCAATGCCGGGTTCTGCCCCCGCGTAGTGCCCGCGATCGGACTGCAATTGCAGGACATGGCAAGTTACGGCGCGCCCGCGATTGCCCGAACGGCGATCGGTTTGGCCGGTGACTTTGCGGTGCAGACCGCCGCGCGCGGATCGCCTGCCGCGCAAGCCGGTGCCTTCGTCCGCAACCGTGAGATCGCCCGGCTCGAACGGCTCGACCCCAATCAATGGCCCGCAGGCAAGGCGATGGACTGGCAGCGACTGGTGTGGGCGCATGATCATATTGACGCAATGCTGACCGAACATGGCGGCATCACGGTTGGCTTTGCCGATGGCAGCGAAGCGCGGGTGCGGCCGGTCGAGGTATGCGCTACCCGGTTCGAACTGATGGGCGAAGGCAAGGCCGCCGTGGCAGACGGCGCGCGCGTGGTGATCGGCATTGATTTTCCCGCTTTCGCCTATGAAGAAGCCGTGTTTGCAGGCGTGGTCGCGCATGAACTGGCGCATAATGTGCTGGGGCATGATGCGTGGCTTGATCAGAACGGGCGCAGCCGCCGCCATGTGCGCCGGATCGAACGCGAGGCCGACCGGTTGATCCCGTGGCTGCTCGCCAATGCGGGCTATGATCCCTCCGCCGCCGTCACCTTCATGACCCGCTGGGGATCACAACACGCCGCCGGGTTCCTGACGGTGCGCAAACACGATGGCTGGGACGAGCGCGCCGGCTTCATCGCTGCCGAACTGCCGATCATCGCCGAGGCCATGGCGCACGGCGGCCGGGCCGACTGGGTAAAGCATTTCCGCCGCGAGATCGACCCCGCAGGCAGCCTTGCGGCCAAGCCCGGCAAATGATGGCTGCGCCCAACCGTGGCTGGCCCGCGCCCGCCGCCGCGATTTGCGGTGCGGATCGCCGCGAAATCGTTTAGGACGTTCAGGCTATGGCAGTGCTCCAGATCCAGGCTGCGCCGTTCTTTGCAAGCAAGAACCGGGCGTTCTGGAACCTCCAGCTGGCTGGCTGGGGCGCGGCATTTCTGCTGCGCGCGGCATCGGCGCTGGCAAATGGCCAGCCGCTTGACCTGCTGACGCTGATCCTTGTCACCACCATCACCGGCTTTTCGATCAGCCTGATCCTGTCGGTGATCTATCGCCAGCTGATCCGGCAACAGCCGCTTGTCACCTGGGGGCTGACCGCGCTGGTGCTGCTGGTGGCGGTGGTGCTGCACGCCTCGATCGATGCCTGGGTGCAGGGGATCTATTACGCCGCCAGCCGCGAGACGACCTTCGCGCAGCGGTTGATCGGCTTGCTCTATCTGCCGCTGACATTGCTGGGCGGGTGGAGCGCATTGTATTACGCGATCAATTTCTTCCTGACGGTGGAACAGCAGGCTGACCGGCTCGAACGGCTCGAAGCGCAGGCAACCGCCGCGCAGCTGGCCATGCTGCGCTATCAATTGAACCCGCATTTTCTGTTCAACACCCTCAATTCGATCAGCACGCTGGTGCTGTTGAAACAGACCGGGCCTGCCAATGCGATGCTCACCCGGCTGTCGGGTTTTCTGCGCCACACGCTGGTGGCTGAACCCGGCAGTCAGGTGACGCTGGAGCAGGAGATCGAGACGTTGCAGCTCTATCTCGACATTGAACGGATGCGGTTTGAAGAACGCCTGCGCACCCATTTCGACATTGACGTCGCCGCCTTGTCGGCGCGGCTGCCATCGATGCTGTTGCAACCATTGGTCGAAAACGCGATCAAATATGCGGTCAGCACGCAGGAAGAAGGCGCGCGCATCTCGCTCACCGCGCGGGTGATTGGTGATCGGCTGCGTCTGACGGTTGAAGATACCGGCCCCGGCGTGGATGAGCCGCTGCATTATCTGGCGCGCGATAATGGCGACTTGCGAGCTGTTGTGGATGCCAACCCGGTGCCGGGCCGTCCGGTCTCCACCGGGGTTGGCCTTGCCAATATCCGCAACCGCCTGAGGCAGGCTTACGGCGAAAATCATCTGTTCGAAACCCGGTCGGAAGCTGGCGGCGGCTTTACGGTGATGATCGAGATTCCCTTTGCCAGGGAAGATGCCGCCCAACCCAACCCCCAATTCGGCTCGGCGCCAGCGGCGGCCTCCGCTGCTGCCGGCGCGAGCGACAATGTCATCGCCATCACCCCACCCCAACGCAACTTCGGAACCCCCGCATGACCATCAGAACCATCCTCGTCGACGACGAGAAGCTCGCCGTCCAGGGCCTGCAATTGCGGCTCGCCGCGTTTGACGATGTCGAGATCATCGACACCTGCGCCAATGGCCGCGAGGCGATTCGCAAGATCAAGACGCAAAAACCCGATCTGGTGTTCCTTGATATCCAGATGCCCGGATTTGACGGATTTTCGGTGGTCAAGGGCGTGATGGAGATCGAACCCCCGCTATTCGTGTTCGTCACCGCCTATGAGGAACACGCGATCCGGGCGTTTGAAGCCAACGCGGTCAATTACCTGATGAAGCCGGTCGACGAACAAAAGCTTGCCGACACCATCGAACGCGTGCGGCAGCGGCTTGCAGACAAGAAATCGGCCGAGGATGCCGAACAATTGCTCGATGTGCTGTCCGAAATTGCGCCTGACCGGGCGGCGGATTTCGTCGATACTGCCGCCACCGCCCCCGAAAGCGCCGATCGCTTTGAAAAGCTTATTAACATCAAGGATCGCGGCCAGATCTTCCGCGTCGAAGTCGACACCATCGAACATATCGAGGCGGCGGGCGATTACATGATCATTTCGACCGGCGACAATTCGCTGGTTCTGCGCGAAACGATGAAGGATCTGGAACGCCGGCTGGACCCGCGCAAGTTCCAGCGGGTGCACCGTTCGACCATCGTCAACCTCGATCTGGTGCGGCAGGTGAAGCCCCACACCAACGGCGAATGCTTCCTGGTGCTGGAATCAGGCGCAGAAGTGAAGGTTTCGCGATCGTATCGGGATGTTGTGGCCCGCTTCGTGCATTGATTTTTTGAGTGGCGAAGGCGCCTCCGCGCCTTCGTCCTCGGTGCTGTTCCTTCGCTTCGCTTCGGGCACCTGCGGGCGCACGGTCGTGCTTGCGGAGCCTGCGGCTCCGGTTATGGTGCCCGTTATGACAGCTTTCACACTTCCCGGCTTCGACCTTGAAAAGTTCATCCGCGAAACGCTGGCCGAAGACTTGGGCGTGGGTCTGTCCGGTGGCGGGCGGGATGTGACGAGCGAGAGCGTCATTCCCGCCGAGGCGCGCTTTACCGGGGTGATGGACAGCCGTGATGCCATCGTGGTCGCAGGGCTGCCGCTGGCCGAGGCGTTCTTTCGCGCGCTCGACCCCGATTGCATGATCGAATGCCTCGCGCATGATGGCGACAAGGTGCCTGCGGGCACCGACCTGATGCGGATCGAAGGCAAGGCCCGCGCGCTGCTCACCGCTGAACGCAGTGCGCTCAATATCGTCCAGCACCTCTCCGGCATCGCCACCATGACGCTAGGCTATGTCACCGCGATGCGCGGCCCGGATGGAAACCCCGCCTGCACCTTGCTCGACACCCGCAAGACCATTCCGGGCCTGCGGTTTCTTGAGAAATACGCGACGCGGCAAGGCGGCGCGCAGAACCACCGCATGGGGCTGTGGGATGCAGCGATGATCAAGGATAACCACGTTGCGGTGGCCGGCAGCGTGGGCGAGGCGGTGCGGCGGGCGCGCGATGCGGGGGTGGAGAAGATCATCTGCGAGGTCGACACCCTTGATCAGATCGAACCGGCACTGGAAGCGGGCGCGCACCACCTGCTGCTCGACAATATGTCGCCCGAAACGCTGCGCGCAGCGGTGGCGCTGGTCGCAGGCCGCGTGCCAACCGAGGCGAGCGGCGGGGTGAACCTCGATACGATTGCGGCAAAGGCGGCGAGCGGGGTGGATTACATCTCGGTCGGCAGGCTGACGCAAAGCGCGCCTGCGGCTGACATCGGGCTGGATTTTTCTCCGCTGTAATGCGCGTATTTATCGCCATCGCACTTGGCATTCTGCCCGCCGCCGCCGCCATGCCAGCCCACGCGCAGGCCTATCAATGCCGCGCCCCGCAGGTCAGCACCGTTCCGCGTATTGCGCCCGATGGCCCGCGCCGGGTGATGCCGATAACCGGCTACACGCTGGCACTCAGCTGGAGCCCGGAGTTCTGCAAACCGCGCAAGGGCGATCGCGGCCATGCGGTGCAATGTTCGGGCACAAAGGGCAGCTTTGGCCTCGTCGTCCATGGCTTGTGGCCCGAAAGCGGGCAAAGATCGCCGCAATGGTGCACGGCGGGCGCGGCGCTGACCCCGGCGCAGGTGCGCAGCGCGATGTGCATGATGCCCTCGTCGCGGCTCGTCGCGCGGCAATGGGCCAAGCATGGTTCGTGCATGGTGACGCGCCCGGCCAACTACCTCAAGGTCACGCAGATCCTTTGGGACAGCCTGCGCATCCCCGATTACGACCGCATCAGCCGCGAAGACAGCCTGACCGCAGGCCGCATCCGCGCAGCCTTTGCCGATGCCAACCCCGGCATTCCCGAAAGCGCCATCGGCGTAAAGCTGAACGAACGCGGCTGGCTGGAGGAAGTGCGGCTGTGTTACGCCAAGACCTTCCGCCCCGTGCGCTGCCCGACAGCAAGGTGGGGGGCGAAGGATGGGGCTGCCGCGAAGATCTGGCGGGGGTTATAGGCTGGCCCAGGCTGCGGTTAGACCCCTGCCAGGCCCTGCCTTGATCGGCGCGTTCACGATGTTTCACGTGAAACATTTTCCGTCACCGCCGCTCCCTGAAAAACCCTTTGAGCAATTTCGCCGCCTCGGCCTCGCCAATGCCGCTATAGACTTCGGGCCGGTGCAAGGCTTGCGGCTGCTCGAACACCCGCGCCCCGTGTTCGACCGCGCCGCCCTTGGGATCGCTTGCGGCGTAGTAAAGGCGCGCGATGCGGGCATGGGCGATCGCGCCTGCGCACATCGCGCAAGGCTCCAGCGTCACCCACAGCTCGCAATCGCTCAGGCGCTCATCGCCCAGCACCTGCGCCGCGCGGCGAATCGCGAGGATTTCCGCGTGGGCGGTGGGATCGTGATCGGCGCGGGGCGAATTGTGCGCCTCGGCAATCACCACTCCGTCCTTGACCACCACCGCGCCAATCGGCACTTCGCCGGCATCCGCGCCTGCACGGGCAAGCGCCAGCGCGCGCTGCATCGGCGGGGGTAGCGGCCATATGGTCATACGGTTCGGGCTAGCCGGGACGCGGGGCAGGCGCAACTTGCTTGACGATTCGGGTCTGCCCCGTTATGCGCGCCGCTTTCCATGCTTAGGCCCGGGCTCAGACCCGAACATTACGAGAAGAGATACACCATGGCTCGCATCTGCGAACTGACCGGCAAGGGCCGCATGACTGGCAACAATGTCAGCCACGCCAACAACAAGACCAAGCGCGTGTTTCTGCCCAACCTGCAGAAC
>PHEL01000198.1 GCA_002842925.1 Alphaproteobacteria bacterium HGW-Alphaproteobacteria-14 | reverse complement strand
CGGGCGCGAACCTCCGGCGAAAACTTGTTCGTTGTCTTGCTCATAAGGACTCCATCTACTCAAGAGTTGGAGCCTCCGACAATCCCGGGGCGGTTCATATCCATGGCTGGCCTCGCGATATTGAAAAGCAATTCTAGCAGCTTCTTGCGGTGAACTGAGAGTGAATGCCACTCTCGATCCCCTACCGTTCATCGGCATCGCAAACCGCATGTCCCGAAAGCTCGCGCAGCATGATCCGCGAGCCTGAAGCCTTCTACCCGTGCCCCATGCCCCGCGCTGTGCGCGCCAGAGCCAGCACGCTTTCGCTCGGCATCGGCTGGGCGCGCAGGAAGCCTTGCCAGTAGTCGCAGCCTTCGGCGGTGATCGCCGCGCGCTGGATTTCGCTTTCGATGCCCTCGGCATAGACCGCAAGGCCGAGCGCTTTTCCCAGCTGCATAATTGCCCGCAGCACCGCCAGCGCGGTGGCATCGCCAGGCACGCTATCGACCATAGCTTTGTCAAGCTTCAGCGCATCCAGCGGCAATTCGCGCAGGTAGCGAAAATTGCAGAACCCTGCGCCGAAATCATCGAGCGCGGTGCGGAACCCCAGCCCGCGCAGCGCCTTCAGCGCGCTGGCCGCCTGCGGCAGATTGCGCAGCAGCAGATCCTCGGTAATCTCCAGCATCAGCCGCTGCGGCGCAATTTCCGAACGGCCAATCAAAGCGGCGAAGTCGGCAGCAAAGCGCGGATCGCCCAGTTCTTCAGGCGTGATGTTGAGCGACAGCGTCAGATTATCCGGCCAGGTCGCCGCATCCTCCAGCGCGCGGGCGACCACATGGCGTGATAGCGGCGCGACCAGCGCGGCGCGCTCTGCCACCGCAAACAGATCGCGCGCGCCAATTTCGCCGAGCGAGGGATGCCGCCAGCGCGCCAACGCCTCGGCCCCGACAACTGCCCCGGTAACGCAGGAAAATTGCGGCTGAAACAAAACCTCGATCTCACGCCGGTCGAGAGCGCTGAGCAAGTCGGCTTCGAGCACACCAGCGCTGACGCCGGGAAAGCGCCCACGCGTGCTGCCGCGCAAAGAAGTCCGACTCTGTTCCATTCTGCTCCCTTGTGGATCAGCGTTCATAATCATGGAATGCGCGCAATGCTTGCTTCAATTGCAATCCGCCCGAATCTGGCACATCAGGCCATTCTGCCGACAATGCACCGGGGATAAGTCAGCCGGGATCACGTTCAACCCGGAGGAGAGCGATAGATGGCGAGCAACGCAGCACCCTTTGAGCGCCTCGCGCTGGTGGCTTCGGATGTCCCGCGCGCGCAAGAAGCCTTTGCGGCTTTGTTGCCGCAGCACGATTGGGTGCCATTGGAACAGGCCGACGCAGTGGTGGTTCTGGGCGGCGACGGGTTCATGCTGCAAACGCTGCACGCGATGATTGATGCCGGGCGAGTGATCCCGGCCTATGGCATGAACCTTGGCTCGGTCGGGTTCCTGATGAACCGTTTTGACAAGCGTGCAGCCATCGCCACGCGGGTCGCCAAAGCGCGGCGCTGGACGATTGCACCCTTGCGGGTCGAGGCGATCACGCAAGACGGCAAAAGCCACGCAATGTGTGCGATCAACGAAATTTCGCTGCTGCGCGAAACCCGCCAGACCGCCAAGATTGAAGTTACCGTGGGCGACCGGGTGCGGATTGAGGAACTGGTGTGCGACGGGGTTTTGGTGGCAACCCCTGCGGGATCGACGGCATATAACCTGTCCGCCAATGGCCCGATCCTGCCATTAGACAGCAAGCTGCTCGCCCTCACCCCGATCAGCCCGTTTCGCCCGAGGCGGTGGCGCGGGGCGATTTTGCCTGACCGGATGAAGATCGTGCTCAAGGTGCTCGAACCGGTCAAGCGTCCAGTGTCTGTCGTCGCCGATCAAAAGGAACTGCGCGACATCGCCGAGGTGCGGCTGCAAATTGCGCAGGACACCCAGTTGACGCTGCTGTTCGATCCCGGCCAATCGCTCGAGGAACGCATCGTGGCCGAGCAATTTGTCACGGGATGATTGCAGCGCGGGCAGGCTCAATACCCCCTTGCAATCCTGTGCCCTGCCCCATATAGGCGCGCTTTCGCTCTTCCTTAGACCGCTTGGAAGAGTTGCTCCCCGATAGCTCAGCGGTAGAGTAGGTGACTGTTAATCACTTGGCCGTAGGTTCGAATCCTACTCGGGGAGCCAATTTTCCTAGTAAATCATTGGAAAACAGGGATTTTTAGGGTTGCGCAACATTCGCTCCACCCTCTAATCCGCCCTTAGAAAATTCCCCGTCAGCCTATGGAAAACGGGCAAAAGAAAAGGCGCGCCAATTTAATGACGCGCCCTCGCTTGTTTGGATAACCCGACCCGCCAAAGCCGGGGGGACACACTAGAGGTGGCCCGGTTTGTCTGCACAGAGATCGGCAACGGATAAGTGGATTGTCTGCCGGTTGGTTTCTTGCATTGCCGAGATGTGCCGTCATGGAGGGA
>PHEL01000197.1 GCA_002842925.1 Alphaproteobacteria bacterium HGW-Alphaproteobacteria-14 | reverse complement strand
CGGGCGCGAACCTCCGGCGAAAACTTGTTCGTTGTCTTGCTCATAAGGACTCCATCTACTCAAGAGTTGGAGCCTCCGACAATCCCGGGGCGGTTCACTATCGGGTTGCGGCGATGCTTGATTTGGTGGCGGAGATTGGGTGGTTTTCGGAATGGCTGCTGCCGAAAGAACACGAGAAAGCGAGCATGTTTAGTCACTGCCAGACCGACGCAGCCCGTCACCGCCCCAAAAATCCCCCTTATAGTTCTTCGATATGTTTGCCGCGGTCGCCGTAATCGGGGCGCAGGCCGCTGATCCCCGCCGACTGAAATGCGCTCCAGCAGGCATCCGACATAAGAAATTGATATCCTGCCTTCTGATAACGATATTCATACCACAGCGCGCGCCCTGCGACCATTTCCTTGTGCACCACCAACTTGATGTCATTTGAGGTATGCACGAAAACGCCCGGGCGATTGTTACGCGGGATGATGTTCGAGCGCGCCACATCGAGCGTGAAGGTGCGCGTGCAAACATTGAGCAACCAGCGCGGCTCTGGGTGCACTGAGCCATCGGGGTTGATCAGTTCAAAGGGCAGATATTGATGTACGCCAGGCTCGATCGATTCGATGATGTCGATCGCGCGCTGCGAGATGGCAAAGCATCCGAAGCTACTATCAATCACATCGACGATGTTCTTTTGCGCTTTTTTGAGCTTGGCGCGGAACGGCGCATCGGGCATCGGCCAGCGCCAGCCTTGCATCGGAGGAGGATATTCCCATGGATGCCAATCGGGATGCCAGGGATTTTCAATCATATGGGTGGTATCGAAAACATTTACGCTTGGAGCATCGACCGCATCGTAGAGCTCACGCCCCAGCGCTTTGCCCATCGCCTCGAACCGCTCCAGTTCCTCGGGGATCTCCTCAATTTCAGGGCTGAGATACGTCTCGTCCTCATCGCCGCGATTGCGCGAATCCATCATCAAGAACCAAGCCATCACGCGACCTCACTCAGCTTCGCATCGCCGCTGGCGGCTCCTGCCTTTGGCCCACCCCAGACCTGATCCGGGGAGAACTCCATTGCCCCAGTGCATTATGGGGACACAGATAACCTTGGCCATTGGTGTTGTCACGATGACCGCTTCGGGGTCGCTTCCAGAAGGGCGGCTTTCGAGCACAGGCAAAGAAAAACCCACCTACGCCCCCTCGCCCTCATACGCCTCGACGATCCGGCCCACGATCGGATGGCGGACCACGTCGGCGGCGGTGAAACGGATCGTGCCGAAGCCTTCCACGCCTTCGAGCCTCCCGACCGCATCGGCCAGCCCGCTCATCCGGTCGCCACCGGGGATGTCCACCTGACGGGGATCGCCGCACACCACCATGCGGCTGTTTTGGCCAAACCGGGTGAGGAACATCTTCATCTGTTCCTTGGTGGTGTTCTGCGCTTCGTCGAGGATGATGAAGCTGTCGGCCAGCGTCCGACCGCGCATGAAGGCAATCGGCGCGATCTCGATCTCGCCATTGGCCAGCCGCCGCTCAACCTGTTCGGGCGGCATGCAGTCATTCAGCGCATCATACAGCGGACGCAGATAGGGATCGACCTTCTCCTTCATGTCGCCGGGCAGGAAGCCAAGCTTTTCCCCAGCCTCAACCGCCGGGCGCGACAGGATCAGGCGCTGCACGCTGCCGGTGATCAATTGAGCAACCGCTTGCGCCACCGCCAGATAGGTCTTGCCCGTGCCAGCCGGGCCGAGCGCAAAGATAATGTCGTCCTTCGCCAGACTGCGCATATATTCGATCTGCGTGGCCGAACGCGGCACAATGGTTTTCTTGCGCGTGCGGATCATGATCGGCGGGCCATCAGCGTCGCCTGAGATAATCCCTTCGAGCGTGGGTTCGGACGACATCGCGATCAGCGCTTCAATCCCGCCACTATCCAGCGCCTCACCTCGGGCGAGCCGGTCATACATGGTTTTGAGCGTTTCGCGGGCGCGCGCGACATCGTCTTCCGGCCCTTCGATCACCACCTGATGCCCGCGTGCATGGATATACACGCCGAGCCGGTTTTCGACCTGCACCAGATTGGCGTCGAACTGGCCGAACAGGGGGCCAAGCAGCGACTGGTTTTCAAAGGTCAGATCAACGCGCGCGCGCCGGGGTTCCGGGATATCGCGCGGATCGGGCGAGAGAGCCGGGTGTCCGGCACGGGAGGGTCGTCGGCCCATAGCGTCCTTTGCTTGGCGGCAGGGGACAATCCCTTGCCCTGAGTCGCGAAGGTAAGGCGGGGGCCACGCAAAGCAAGCGGGGTGCGGCGAGATGGCGGTGGAAAGTCACGACAATGCAATCTTGCGCGCCGCACGCAGATCAAGTGGGCAGCGGCGCTTTCATCAAACCCCGAAGCGAATTCGACACGCTAATACCAAGTCCCATTGATCCTGACTCATTAAGGGGATTCCCATGGGGCTGATTTTCTGATTCAGAGTCGCGAGCCGAAGGAGGTTTGTGATGGCT
>PHEL01000196.1 GCA_002842925.1 Alphaproteobacteria bacterium HGW-Alphaproteobacteria-14 | reverse complement strand
CGACATCGAGCTGCGCGAATAGGGCTCCACCGCCGATTTGAATTCGCCCGCGCGGTAAACCCGGGCGTTGACGCTGAGTTTTTCGAGCAGTCCGGCGTAGTAGAGATTGCTGCCGCCCGGCCCGGAAATCACCGCGAGCCCCTGCGGATCGAGCCATACTTCGCTGGCATGGGCGGCCAGCAGCAGGTGATCGTCAGCATAGCCAAGCGCGTAGGTAAGCACCGGTTTTTTCGCCTTGCGCACCCGGTCCATCGCTTCACCGATTTCGGTGAGGTGCACCTGACCGCCGCCAAGAAACGTAGTGAGATCAAACACTACTGCCTTGATCCGGTCGTCGCTCGCCGCCGCGTCGAGCGCGCTGACGAGATCGCGAGCGCGGTATTCTTCGATCGGAGCACTGCCGGAAAGCAGCGCAGCGATGGGGTCAATTGCCGATTTTTCCTCAACCACCACCCCGCTAAGTTCGATCAACAGCGCGCCATCGCGCACCTGGCCGGGGCTGGGGCGGGCCGAGAGGATGCCAAACAGCGCGACAAAGAACAGCAGCATGAACATGAGGACAAGAGCGTCCTTGATCCCGACGAGAACCTTCCACACTTTACCGACAAAGCTCATTCACCGTCCCTTTTTTCACGCTTGGCTGCTATCTAGGCGCTGATGCTGGCAACTTCCACGAGAAAGCGCTGCCGGAATGGGTTGAGCAGCGCTCGACGCTCGACTAGGGGCTTGGTTCGAGATGGATGTACGCGATCATTCCCCGGCTGCGGGCCGCTTTCCAGCGGGGCGGCTGGCGTTTCCGCATCGCGATCTGACCGCTATTGGCCAATTGCAGCGCCACGAGATTCTCTATCTGCTGAACGAGGCCGATCAATGGGTCGCGCTTAACCGGCAGAGCGCCAAGCACACCGATCTGCTCAGCGGCCTGACCATCATCAACGCCTTCTTTGAAAACTCTACCCGCACGCTGTTGTCGTTCGAGATCGCGGGCAAGCGGCTGGGGGCGGATGTAGTCAATATGCACGCCGCCACGTCGAGCGTGAAGAAGGGTGAGACGCTGATCGATACCGCGATCACGCTCAATGCGATGCGCGCCGATGCGATTGTCATTCGCCACGGATCTTCGGGCGCAACCGGGCTGATCGCTGACAAGGTCGATTGCCCGGTTCTGAACGCAGGCGACGGCAGCCACGAACACCCCACGCAGGCGCTGCTCGATGCGCTGACATTGCGCCATGCACTGCGCGAGCGGGGCGATGGGGCAGAGGATTTCACCGGGCTCAAGGTCGTTATCTGCGGCGACATTCTGCACAGCCGGGTGGCGCGATCGAATATCCTGTGCCTGACCGCGATGGGTGCCAATGTCCGGGTATGTGCACCGCCTGCGCTGATGCCCGCCGGGATCGCAGCGATGGGTGTGGAAGTATTCCACCACTTCGACGCCGCGATCGAAGGCGCAGAGGTGGTGATGATGCTGCGCCTGCAATCCGAACGGATGAGCGGGCAATTCGTCCCCTCGGCGCGCGAATATCGCCATCTTTACGGGTTGACTGCAGCGCGGCTGGCGCGCGCTGCGTCCGGTGCGCTGGTGATGCACCCCGGCCCGATGAACCGTGGGGTGGAGATCGATAGCGAAGTCGCCGACATGGCGGGGCGGTCGCTGATTACCCGGCAAGTGGAGATGGGCGTCGCGATCCGCATGGCGTGCCTCGACATACTCACGCGGGAAGCGCGCGGGCTGGAGGGCTGGAGGGCATGAAGCAGACGCGACCCTTCACGATCACCAACGCGCAGATAGTCACCCCCGACGGGTTGGTGTACGGTGCGATCCGCTGCGCTGATGGCGTGATCGTGGCGGTTGGTGCGGATGTTGCCGCGCAGCAAAGCGATGAGGTGATCGATGCGCGCGGGCGGCTTGTTACCCCTGGTCTGGTTGATCTGGGCGTGTTCGCGGTCGACAAGCCAGCGTTTCATTTTGGCGGGATCACTCGCGCGGCATTGATGCCCGATCAATCTCCGCCGCTCGATCTGCCGAGCCGGGTCAATTTCATCGCCAAAAGCGGCAAGCCCGATTTGTGGGTGCACCCGCTCGCTGCGGCGACGCGCGGGCTGGAGGGGCGCGAGTTGGCTGAAATCGCGCTGATGCAGGATGCGGGCGCGCGCGGGATTGCCACCGGGCGGGGCTGGATTGCGGATTCAGGCGTGATGCTGCGGCTGCTGCAATATGCCGCGATGCTGGATCTGGTGGTCGTCACCCATGCCGAGGACGGCGGGATAACCGGAGCAGCGGCGGCGACCGCTGGCGAAATTGCAACGCGGCTGGGCCTGCCCGCCGCCCCCGCAGAAGCCGAAGCGCTGGCGATCGCGCGCGATATTGCGCTGGCTGAACTTGCAGGCGCGCGGCTGCATATCCGCCAGGTGACGACCGCGCGTGGCTTTGCGCTGGTCAGGGCGGCGAAGGCCCAGGGCCTCGCTGTGACCTGCGGGATCACGCCAGCGCATTTCATGCTGTCCGATCTTGCGAC
>PHEL01000195.1 GCA_002842925.1 Alphaproteobacteria bacterium HGW-Alphaproteobacteria-14 | reverse complement strand
GCGCTTCACCGATGCCAAAGTGCCGCGCGACATCATTCTTGATCCGCGTCTGGGCGCGGCAGAAGCCTTCATCGATGGCCGCCTGCTGATCGAGGAAGGTGACGTGTTGGGCCTCGTCAGCCTGCTGCGCGCCAACAACGCATGGGACAAGGGCGGCGATATCGGCTCGCCCAGCCTGATCAAACGGCTGGTCAACCGCGCCAGCTTTGCCGCTGAACAGATCAACAACCGGGTCGGATCGAAAAAGAACGTCGCGCACCACTATGACATCGGCAACGCGCTCTACGCGCTGATGCTGGACAGCGAACACTGGCAGTATTCCTGCGCCTATTGGCCGCGCGACGACATGACACTGGGCGAAGCGCAGGGTGCAAAGCTGGCGCATATCGCCAAAAAGCTGGCATTGTCGCCGGGGCAGAGGGTGCTGGATATCGGTTGCGGCTGGGGCGGGATGGCGATCCACCTGGCGCGGCACCACGATGTTCACGTCACCGGGATCACCCTGTCAGAAGAACAGGCCGCGCTTGCCCGCGAGAAAGTGCGCGCGGCGGGGGTTGCCGACATGGTCACGATCGTGCTCGAAGATTACCGCGACACCGCCGCATCTGGCCGCCGGTTTGACCGGATCGTGTCGGTGGGGATGTTCGAACATGTCGGGCGCGCGCAGTTCGAAACCTTTTTTGAAGCCTGCGCCCGGATGCTGGCCGATGATGGGGTGATGTTGCTGCACACCATCGGGCGCATGGGCGGGCCCGGCACCACCGATGCCTTCACCCGCAAATATATCTTCCCCGGCGGTTATATCCCGGCACTGTCGGAAACCGTCGCCGCTTCGGAGAAGTTTCGACTGATCGCTTCCGATGTAGAAACGCTGCGGCTGCATTACGCCAAAACGATCCGCGTCTGGTATGACAACTGCGTCACCCACCGTGATGCGATCATCGGATTGCACGATGAACGGTTCTACCGGATGTGGACGTTCTATCTGGCGGGCGCGGCGACGGTGTTTGAACATGGCAGCATGTGCAATTACCAGATCCAGTTCATCCGCAGCCGCCACGCGCTGCCGATCACCCGTGATTACCTGCTGCGGTAACCGCACGCCTGCTTGACAACACGGGGAACGACTGCAACCGCGCCCCCGCGTTTTCATATCAGGAACCCCGCCATGGCCCAGCCTCTCAAAGTCGTCCTCGCCTATTCCGGCGGGCTTGATACCAGCGTCATCGCCAAGTGGCTGAGCACGGAACGCGGGCTGGAAGTGGTGACTTTCACTGCCGATCTGGGGCAAGGCGAGGAAATCGAACCCGCGCGCGCCAAGGCCCGCGCCATGGGTATTCCCGATCATCACATCTTCATCGAAGACCTGCGCGAAGAATTCGTGCGCGATTTCGTGTTCCCGATGATGCGCGCCAATGCCCGCTATGAAGGCGATTACCTGCTTGGCACATCAATCGCCCGCCCGCTGATTTCGAAACGGCTGGTGGAAATCGCGCATCAGACCGGTGCGGATTTCATCGCCCACGGCGCGACCGGCAAGGGCAATGATCAGGTGCGGTTCGAACTTTCTGCATATGCGCTCGATCCTGATATCAAGGTGATCGCCCCGTGGCGCGAATGGGATCTGACCAGCCGAACCGCATTGATCGCATGGGCCGAAGCGCACCAGATCCAGGTGCCAAAGGACAAGCGCGGCGACAGCCCGTTTTCAACCGATGCGAACCTGCTGCACACCTCGTCCGAAGGAAAAGTGCTCGAAGACCCGTGGGAAGAAACCCCCGATTACGTCTATTCGCGCACCGTCAACCCGGAAGACGCGCCCGACACGCCCGAATATATCACCATCGATTTCGAACGCGGCGATGGGGTGGCGCTGAACGGCGCGGCGATGTCGCCCGCCACGCTGCTGACCGCGCTGAACGAATTGGGCCGCAAGCATGGGGTCGGGCGGCTCGATCTGGTCGAAAACCGCTTTGTCGGGATGAAATCGCGCGGAATGTACGAAACCCCCGGCGGCGAAATCTACGCCCGCGCGCATCGCGGGATCGAACAGATCACGCTGGATCGCGGCGCGGCGCATCTGAAAGACGAGCTGATGCCGCGCTATGCCGAACTGATCTACAACGGCTTCTGGTTCTCGCCCGAACGCGAAATGTTGCAGGCTGCGATTGACCACAGCCAGGACAAGGTGAGCGGCACTGTTCGGCTCAAGCTCTACAAGGGGCTGGCCAGCGTGGTCGGGCGCAAATCGCCCTATTCGCTCTATTCCGAAGCGCACGTCACGTTCGAGGATGACGCCGGAGCCTATGATCAGAAGGATGCCGAAGGGTTTATAAAGCTCAACGGTCTGCGGCTGCGTCTGCTCGCCCGGCGCAATCGCGCTGGGTAGACGCGCGCCTTCGCGCGACGCCTGATCCGAGTCGCCGCGCGTGATGCGGCGGCTGGACACGCTCCATGACCATTTATACCAAGTCCCATTGATCCTGACTCATTAAGGGGATTCCCATGGGGCTGATTTTCTGATTCAGAGTCGCGAGCCGAAGGAGGTTTGTGATGGCTGG
>PHEL01000035.1 GCA_002842925.1 Alphaproteobacteria bacterium HGW-Alphaproteobacteria-14 | reverse complement strand
ATCGGCCGGATCGGCCTCCCAAGCGACGATTTCGCCGCTTGAAGCCTCCAGCATTTCACGAGTCTCGGCGATGAATTCCGCCAGCAGATCATCCATGCACTATGCGCCCTTTTGTCTTTCAGGACACTCTATGCGCAGAGTTGGTTAATAATGGCCTAGCGCGCCGCCCATGCCGGGGCGCGCTGCATGAAGATGTAACGAACGATCAGCACCGCAGACACCGCGCCGAACAGATTGGCGGCGAGTTCAGCGGTGTAGATCGCCGCGCTGCCCATCCCCGGCTGCATGATCAACGCCACTGGCAGCATCACCAGAAACACCCGCGCCACCGATTGCACCAGCGCGAAAGTCGCCCTGTCGACTGCGTTCATGATGCCATTGCCAACGATCAGCAGGCCGAACCCGGCATAGCCCCATGCCGCGATTTCCAGATAGAGCGCAAACTCCGCGATAACCGCCGGATCATCGGTGAAAAGGCGGGCAAACTGTTCGCCCGCAAAGACCATCGCAATCGCCACCACCAGCCCCCACAGCACACAGAATCCTGCCGCCCACAGCGCCGCCTCGCGCGCCCGGTCAATCCGGCCTGCGCCCCAGTTCTGCCCGACGATCCCGCCAATCGCGCCCGACAATCCGAGCAGCGGGACGATCACGAAGCTTTGCAGCCGCCCCGCCGCGCCGAACCCGGCAACCGCCGCCTCGCCCTCCAGCGCCGCCAGCGCGGTCAGGATCGAAAGGCCCAATGGATTGATCGCGTTCGAGAATGCTGCGGGCAGTGCGACCTTGATAATTGCCTTCGCCGATTCAATCAGCCGGCATTCCCTCACCAGCGCCAGGCTGAGCGGCAGCGCGGTGTTACGGATCAGCCACAAGGCAACCCCCACTCCGATTCCCCAACCGATCACCGAAGCATAGGCCGCGCCTGCCATGCCGAATCCGTCGAATCCGCCAAAAAGTCCCGGCACGCCGGTAATCAGCAACGGATCGAGCACCCAGTTGGCGGCGGCATAGGCGATGCTGATCGTGCTCGTCCGCCGCGCCTCCCCCTGTCCGCGCAGCACGCCGTTGAAACCCATGATGATCAGCATCAGCGGAAAGCCCATCGCATAGGGCTGCATATAGGCGCGGATCAGCGGCATCAGATGCGCAGGCGCATTCATCGCGGCAAAGATCGGGTCGATCAGCAGCCACAGCGCGGCCCCCATCAACGCGCCGCAGCCTGCCGCAAACACGATCCCGAAATTGGCGCGCCGGGCGGCCCGTTCATGATCCCCTTCGCCCAAGGCGCGGGCGACCACCGAATTGATCCCCACCATGATCCCGACGCCGAGCGACGTGATCGCGACCGAGACCGGAAAGATGAACGATATCGCCGCCAAAGCATCGCGGCCCAACTGGCCGATGAAAAAAGCGTCCACAATCCCGATCGACATGATCGCTGCCACCCCGATCACCATCGGCATGGTCTGGCTGACAAGGTGGCCCGGGATGCTGCCGCTGATCAGTTTTGCAGAAGGTGATCCGGGCGCGTCCATTGCCGCCGGGCGTAGCCGTGGTGCAGGCAGCTTGCAAAGCATTCCCTGTGCGTGCGATAGCAAATCCTGAGGACAGACCGAGAGGAATTGCACATGGCGACCCAGCTCAAACCCGGTATCGAATGCAGCAAGGAAGAATGGCAGGCGCGGCTGGATCTGGCGGCGTGTTATCGTATCTTCGATCACCTTGGCTGGTCGGAATCGATCTACAACCACATTTCGCTGAAGGTGCCGGGGGAGGAAGACACCTTCCTGATCAACCCGTTCGGGCTGCTGTATAGCGAAGTCACCGCATCGAACCTCGTCAAGATCGATGTCGAGGGCAATAATGTCGGTGGTTCGCCCTATATGGTGAACAAGGCGGGCTTCACCCAGCACGCCTATTTCCACAAGCATCTGGGCAGCCGCGCTGACGCGATCTGCCACGTCCACACCACCGCGACCATGGCGGTCGCCAGCCACAAGGACGGGCTGGTGCCGACCAATTTCTACGCCTGCAATTTCGAAGGCCAGATCGGCTATCACGACTTCGAAGGCATCACCGTGCGCGCGGAAGAAGGCGAGCGGTTGGTGCGGAATCTGGGCAATCATACCATCTTGATGCTGCGCAATCATGGCCCTGTGGTGATGGACAAGACCATCCAGGGAATGTTCGTGAAAATGTGGGCATTGCAACGCGCGTGCGAGATTCAGGTGGCGACGTTGAGTATGGGCAACCCCAATCTTGTCCCGCAGGCCGTGGTTGACGTGCACCAGCGCGATTTGGCAGTGATGAGCGGGCAGGGCGGGGCCGGGATGTTCGATTTCGAAGCGTGGAAGCGCCGGGTCGACAAGATCGACGATAGCTGGCGCCAGTAAGCCCCCTCACAGGAACCGCCCATGCCGCGCATGACCGTCAACGAACGGCCGATCGAGTTCGACCTTGATCCCCGGATGCCGCTATTGTTCGCCCTGCGCGAGGCGATGAACCTTACAGGCACCAAGGCGTGTGGCGGCTCTGGCGGCGGCGGGGACTGCGGCGGGGCTTGCATGGTGCTGGTCGACGGGGTGGCGCTGCGATCATGCAGGATCACACTGGCCGAGGCCGAGGGGCGGATCATAACCACGATCGAAGGGCTGTCGGCTGACCGGTCGCATCCGGTGCAACAGGCGATGGTGGCGCAGGCCGCGATTCAGTGCGGATATTGCACGCCGGGGATCGTCATCTCAGCCGCCGCGCTGCTCCAGCGTAACCCTGCGCCCACGCGCGAGGATATCGAAGCCGCGATCCCCAATATCTGCCGCTGCGGGGTCTATCCGCGGCTGATCCGCGCGGTCGAGCAGGCCGGGCGGGTGGCGCAGCGCCGCGAAAGCATCAGCGCCGCGCCCGCCCCCGGCATCAGCGCCGAAGATGCGGCGAAGGCCGTCCCGGCACTGCGTGTTGTGAAGTCAGAATAACCATCAGAACCGCCCCGTGATCGTGAACCGCGCATTGAACGGCGCGCCCACGGTCACCTCGTTCGCTGAATGGGCGTTGGGGAAATAGAGTTCGTCGAACAGGTTTTCGATGTTCACCTGCACGCGGACATTATCACTTACGTCATAGGACGCGGCGACATCGACCCGCGCATAGGCGGGCAGGGTGGCGAAATTGCCATTATCGGCAAAGCTATCATCCTGCGCAGTCAGGCCAAGGCCGAAGCCAATCCGGTCAGTCGCCTGAAAATTGTTCCAGATCGAAAACATGTGTTCAGGCAATTCGCGCAAGCGCAGATTGGTCGGGCCAGTGCGGCTCTGCTGTTTGCCATCGAGATAGGAATAACCGGTCGTCAGGAACCAGCCATCGGCAATTTGCCCTTGCAATTGCGCTTCGAACCCGCGGATTCTGGAATCGATCACGTCGAGCGTATCGGGATTGCTATCCGCCACCTGCGGCGAGCTTTGCTCGATCTCGAACACCGCGCCGGTCAGCGCGAGGCCGGGGCGGATGTCCCACTTCACCCCCGCTTCGAGGTTGGAGTAGGTGTCCGGATCCAGCGCATCATTGGGCGGGTTGATGTCAGCAAACTGTTCGCCCGAACGCGGCAGAAAGGTTTCGGAATAGCTGGTGTAGATTGACAGGTTCGGCTGCGGTTTGATGATCAGGCCGAGGCGCGGGCTGACCTTGTCGTCCTTGCGGGTGCGCACCGCGCCATTGCGATTATCGAGCACGGTGATCTTGAACGAATCAAACCGCGCGCCAATCACCACCCGCAGCCAGTCGGCCAGCTTGATCTCATCCTGAAGATAGGCCGAATAAACCGTAACATCAGCCTCGGTATCATCATTGAGCGCGCTGAACGCGACATTGGTGGCGCGACCGTCAGCCAGCGTCCCGGTGTTGCCGCGCAGGGTAAACGGGCGCGTCGCTGAAAAGAACTCCACATCCGCGCGGCGGCCATCGGCAACAGCAGTATCAAACACCGCGTTGAACCGATCGTTGTTGTTGCTGGTATCGATGAATTCGCCGCCCACAATCAGCGTGTGGCCGATCCCGCTGGTTTCAAACTCGCTGATCAGGTTGCCCGACAGCACCAGGTTCTGTCGCTGGTTGGTGTCGATATAACCATCAATCGCCACCACATTGGTCGCCGGATTGTAGCCGACCGGGAAGAAGTTCGAATAAGCCTTGTCGTAATCGCCCCACGACGCGGTAAGGTTGCCCTTGAGGCTATCCGAAAAGGTGTGCTGCACTGCGGCGCGCAGCACATGGGCGCGGAACGTGGTGAAGTTGTTTTCCGCATCGCCGAAAGTGATGCGCCGCAGCGCGCGCGCCGGATTGCCGCTGTCATCGCTGGGGATGCCGCGATCGATGAAGCGATCGTGATCGACATATTCGTAAGACAGGTCGATCGTGGTTGCCGTGCCAAATTCGGTGCGGAAAACCGGGTTTACGCTGATCTGTTCACCATCGAACAGGTCGCGGTGGTTGTTGAGATTTTCGTAGGCAGCGTTGATGCGCAGCGCCGAATTGTCGCCGGTTGCAAGGTTGAGATCGGCCCAGATGTCGTTAGCGCCGAAAGTATCGACCGCAGCGCGGTATCCGGTGAAAGTTTCGCCCACCACCCCTTTCTTGGTCACGCGGTTGAGGATACCCCCGGTGCCGCCGCGCCCGAACAGCAGTGCGTTGGGGCCGCGCAGGATTTCGACCTGTTCAAGGTTATAGAGCCCGCGATAATATTCCACATCATCGCGCACCCCGTCGACGAAAAACCCTGCGGTCGAACGCACCCCGCGAAACACCACCGAATCGCGGTGGCCTTCGCCCTGCGAGTTGGTGACGCCGGGGGTATAGAGCACAATATCGCCGATGCTGTCGAAGCCCTGTCGCACGATCTGATCGGCGGTAGTGATCGAAAGCGATTGCGGCACGTCGATGATAGGGGTTGGCGTTTTCAGCGCGTTCAGCTGATTGTTATAAAGAACGCCGCCAGTAACGATGATGTTTGGGCTACGGTCTCCGGCATCATCAGCGGCGCTTACGTCAGCCACAGCGGCTGCTTCGGGTGCGGTTTCGGCCAAAGCGGGTAATGCGATACTGGCGCAGCCCAGCAGCAGGGTGGCGCGCGCGAAGGAGTGAATCATTGAGTGCCTTTCCGTGGTCATCGGCTGGCTATTGCAACTTATTCGCAATTACAACCGGAAAACAGAACTGCGATTGATAATCATCAAACTGTAGCATTTGTGCCGCTTTGAACGTAGGTTCTCGCAGTGCGCGCAGCAGGAGGCATACCGAAATGAAGGCGACAATCTGGCATAATCCGGCTTGCGGAACATCGCGCAAGACCCTGGCAATCCTTGATAACCTTAGCCAGGTCGAAGTGACGGTGGTGGAGTATCTCAGCCATCCGCCAAGCGTGCAAAAGCTCGCGCAGCTTTATCGCGATGCCGGGATCACGCCGCAGCAAGGCCTGCGACTGCGCGGCACCAATGCGGTGGATCGCGGGTTGCCCGAAGCCGATGATGCGACCGTGCTCGCGGCGATGGTGGCCGATCCGATCCTGATCGAACGCCCCTTGGTTGAAACCGAAAAGGGTGTGCGGCTGTGCCGACCGCAGGATGTGGTTCTGGAGATATTGTAGACCGCCCGCGCAAGGCGCTTATTCAAACGTCTCGCGTTCGGCAGTCAGGGAAGCATCGGCCTGCAAGGTGAACCAGCCATGCGCAAGCACCGCAGCGCACAGTGCCACGATCAGGCCAAACCCCAGCCAGTCCGAATGGCCATAAAGCCATACGCCCAGCGCCGGGGCGTAAATGTAGCTCGCCCCCGCCAGTGATGCGACGATGCCCGAAGCCTGCCCCTGTTCGGCGCGGGTTACCGCCAGCGATGTGCCTGCCGTGGTGCCGGGCCGGAACAGCCCAAAGCCCAGCGATGCAATCGCATAGCCCAGCGCAATCGTGTGCAGATCGCCCGCCACGCCAAGGATCACTGTGCCCAGCGCCGCCGTTGCGATCCCCCACAAGGTCGCCGCGCGCGGGCCGAGGTTGAAGCGCGGGATCAGTCCCCATTGCGCCAGCAGCGTGGCAATTGCCCCGCTCATCAACACCAACCCCACCGGCCCGGCCCCCTCGGTCGGCGTATCGCGCAGCCCCAGCCGGTCGAGCACCAGAAAGCCCGAAATCCCCAGTACCATCGCCTGCGCATGACCGCCGACTAAGCCCGCGATGACCCACGGGCGCAGTCGCGCATCAAGCCATCTCAGGCGCGGCGGCTCGCCCATCCTTGCGGCCTCCTCCTCAGGGTCGAGCGCGGCCTGCGGGTCGCTCGGTGCGCCCGATCCGCTCGAATAGGTGGCGGCCAGCCCGCGCGCTGCAAATTGCGGCTCATCATCAGGCAGGCGCCAGCGCAGCAACACCAGCGCCGCCATTCCGATCACCGCGAACCAGACGAACGGGCCGGTCAGCCCGAACCCCAGCAGCGGCATTACCATCAGCGGGGCCAGCGCCGGGCCAATCACCGTGCCCAGCCCAAAACTGGATGCGATCAGCGACAATGCCTGCGTGCGTTCGGAACGCGGCGTGCGCGATGCGACATAGGCCTGCACCGCTGGCGGCGCGGCGCTGCCGAACCCGCCATACAGGCTGCGCGCAGCCGCAAAGGCGATCAGCGCCGACACCGCCGTCAGCCAGCCCGACAGACCGGCATAGAGCGCCAACCCGCATAAGAGCATCGACACGATGAACCCGACCAGCCCCAGCGCCATCATCGCCTTGCGCCCACGCCGATCCGATCGCCGCGCCCAGAACGGCGCACACACCACCCAAAGCAGCGCCGACCAGCTATAGGCCAGGCTGATCCACACGTCGTCCACCTGCAAGGCGGTGCCGATTGACGGCATCACCGATTGCATCGCGGTGTTGCCTGCTGCGGTTACCAGCATCACCGTGAACAGCAACGCCATGCGCCCCGGCGGAATCACGCCCGCAGCCTTGGTGCCTTGCGCAATGCGGGCTATTTCGGGACCGGTTTCAGCCATGGTGTGTTTGCATGGCCTCTATTCGAAGGTCGCCACGAGGCCTTCGGGCGATTGCCCGGCGAGCTGGCGATGGACTGCGGCGATCACGACCAGGAAGAGCACAGTAAGGCCGCTATTGATCACCGCGCCCACCAACCCATTGCCAATGCTGGCAATCTGCGAATCGAACGCGGAAAACACCACTGCGAAAATGCCAGTCACCAAAGCGGCGATGATACCGATTGTGAGAAATAGCAGAATGAAAAAACCGAATATGCGCAGGCTGTTGCCTTTGGTAAGGTGCCATGAACGCGCCAACGCGGTGATGGGATTGCGGACACCTTCAATCGCGATTACCGGCGCGATCAGCGAAAATTTGATAAACACATAAATACCAGCCACCGCCAGCACGATCCCTACCAGCACCGCTGCGACCGGCGACCCTGCGGCAGCGATTAGCCCCACGGGCAGGCCGATTGCCAGCGCCACGGCAAAGGCGGCTAACACCTGTGCGGCAAAATATGATGGCGTGCTGCCCAGCCCGTTGCTCAGTGCCTCGCGCACGGTGGGCCGCCCGCGATCAGTCAGCAGTGCCAGCAAGCTGAGCGAGCCGATGAATTGCAACACTGATACCGCAGAAATTAGTGGCCAGTTATCGGCATAGGCTTGGGCCATCTGATCCAAAATCGCCTGCATGGCGACCTGTGGATCGGCGCTCGGCGGTGGACCGGCTTCAGGATTGGCCAGCTCGGGCGCGAACAGTGCCAGCGCCAGCGCGGGCAGCAAGAAAAACAGCCCGGCAATCGCGCCGATTGTATCGCGGTTGCTGCCGATCAGGCCGGTCGCCTGCGTCCATGCCTTGCCCATATCAAGTTTGTGATGTGCCATATGCTGCGTCCCGTTCCGTGGCTGAAGAGGCGACGCGCAATCGCCTCTTGATCTCGCCGCTCAATGCCCCCACCGATGCGTCATGGCAAGCACTGCTCCTGCACCTGTATCGGGGTTGCCGATTGAATGGCGGCGCGAAGTCGCGCAGGTGCCCTATGCGCAGGCGCTGGCAGATATGGAGGCGCGCAACGCGGCGGTAGCGGCAGGCGAAGCGGCGGAGCTGATCTGGCTGCTCGAACACCCGCCGGTCTATACGGCAGGCACCAGCGCCAATCCGGCAGAGCTGGTCGATCCGCGGTTCGAGGTGGTCGAGGCCGGGCGCGGCGGGCGCTACACCTATCACGGGCCGGGTCAACGGGTGGGCTATCTGGTTCTAGACCTGGGCAAGCGCGGGCGAGACGTGCGCTGTTTCGTCCACGCCATCGAAGGCTGGGTGATCGCGGCACTTGCCAGCTTCGGGGTCGAAAGCTGGCGCGCGGAAGGCCGGGTCGGCATCTGGACGCGCGATGTTGACGGCTCCGAGGCCAAGATTGGCGCGATTGGGGTGAGGGTGCGGCGCTGGGTGACGATGCACGGGTTTTCGGTCAACCTTGATCCTGACCTCAGTCACTTCGGCGGGATCGTGCCTTGCGGGATTGCCGAATATGGTGTGACCAGTCTGGCGCGGCTGGGGCTGAACGTTTCGGCCGGGCAATGGGATGCGGCCCTGATCGCTGCCAGCGATGATTTTCTTGACGCGCTAGGCGGGCCTGCGCGAAAGGCGTGCGGATGAAACGCCTTGCCCTGCTCGCCCTGATGCTGCTGGTTGCGGCCTGCACCGATGATCCTGCCACCCCTGCCGAAAGCGGCGGCAAAGCGGCTGGCGAAGTGCTGGGCGGCGACATCAGCGACGCGATGATCCCGTTGGAACAGCTTACATCGCAGGCCCCACTTGCGCCGCGCGCCGCGCAGTCGGCTGCAGACCTGGATGCCGAGCAGCCTGATGTTTCAAGCGAAGAGGCCGAAGCAGCTCCCGCTGCCCCGGCCCCTGAAATCGCACCTGCCGAGTAACTATTCGGCGGCTTCGGCCTGTTCTTCGGCCAGTGTCGGGTAATCGACATAGCCTTCGGGGATCGGGAAATACCAGCTTTTGGGCACGTCCTTGTTCGGGTTCCAGTGCGCGCCTGCTGCGATCCGCTTTTCGAGATCGGGGTTGGAGATATACGGGCGGCCAAAGCTGACCGCATCGCACTTGCCGGATTCGACATCGGCCACGGCTTCCTCGGCGGTGTAGTCGCTGTTGAGGATCAGCGCCCCGGTATAGATCTGGCGGATCAGCGGGCTTTGCTTGGGCACGTCGGTCTGGCCGAAAGTGCCGTTGGGGCCGGGCTCGCGCAGTTCGACAAAGGCGAGGCCCAATTCTTCGCAAACCTTGGCCGCCGCGCCGAACGTTGCCGCCGGATTGCTGTCATCGGTGCCCTGCGAATCGCCGTTGGGCGACAGGCGGATGCCGACGCGATCGGCGCCCCACACGTCGATCAGCGCTTCGAGCACTTCGCGCATGAAGCGGGTGCGGTTTTCGGGTGAGCCGCCATATTCATCGGTGCGCAGGTTGGTGTTGTCGCGCAGGAACTGGTCGACCAGATAGCCATTCGCGCCGTGCAGCTGCACCCCGTCAAAGCCCGCCTTCTTGGCGTTTTCTGCCGCACGGCGGTAATCGCCAATCGTGCGTTTGATGTCTTCATGCGTCATCGCCCGCGCTTCGGCATAGGGCTGCTTGCCCTGCGGGGTGTGGGCATCGCCGGGAGCGGTGGTGGCGCTGGCCGAAACCGGCGGCTGGCCATCGAGGAACACCGGGTGGACGATCCGGCCCATGTGCCACAGCTGCATCACGATCATGCCGCCTTCGTCGTGCACCGCCTTGGTGGTGACTTTCCACGCTTCGGTCTGTTCATCGCTCCAGATGCCCGGCGCAGAGGGCCAGCCCAATCCTTCGCGGCTGATGCCGGTCGCTTCGGTCAGGATCATGCCCGCACCGGCGCGCTGGCGGTAATAGGTCGCCATCAGATCGTTTGGGGTGAACATCGGATCAGCCGCGCGCCCGCGCGTCAGCGGAGCCATGAAAATACGGTTCTTGGCGGTCAGCGCGCCCATCTGGAGCGGTTGGAACAAGACGTCGTGCATGTGTGGGTAATCCTTTCGAACCAGTTTCGATTGGCTATCCACTTGGGGCGCGCAAGGCTAGTGCGCAAGGATGGAAAATGTTGCGGCCCCAGAAGAAGACGTCAGCGCCGACCTTGTGACCACGCCGCTGCGCCCGGCGGGCTGGCTGCTGCTGGCCGCGCTGCTGGGCGGCAATATCGCGTTGGCACTGGGGCCGTGGTTTGTGCGCGAGGCCGATACCGGGCCGGTTTCCGCCGGATTCTGGCGGCTGTTTCTTGCGCTGCCGTTTCTGGTGATGCTGGCACGAGCGAACGGTCAGCGGCTGGGCGGCATGGGAGCAAAAACACTGGCGCTGGTGGCATTGGGCGCGGTGACCTTCGCGCTCGATCTGGCGAGCTGGCACATCGGCATCGGCATGACCCGGCTGGGCAACGCGACACTGTTTGGCAATGCGGGATCAATCGTGCTGCTGTTCTGGGGCTTCATCGCCGCGCGGATGCTGCCCAAAGGGCTTGAGTGGCTGGCGATTGTGTTCGCGCTGGCGGGCGCAGCGATACTGATGGGCCGCAGCCTTGAAATCTCAACCGCAACGCTGGTTGGCGATCTGTTCTGTCTGGCCGCCGGGCTGCTATACGCGGTTTACCTGCTGACCTTGCAGCGGGCACGCGGGGTGTTCGGTTCGTGGAGCCTGCTGGTGTGGGTATGCATCTTTGGCAGCCCGGTGCTGCTCGGCATCGCGCTTTTGCTGGGGGAGCCGGTGTGGCCGACCGACTGGACGCCTGTGGTGGGGCTGTTTATCGTCAGCCAATTGCTGGGCCAGGGGCTGATGGTCTATGCCCTGCGATATTTCCCGCCGCTGGTGATCGGCCTCGCGCTGCTGACCCAGCCTGCGGTGGCCTCGCTGTATGGCTGGCTGGCGTTCGGAGAAGTGCTGAGCGGGCTGGATATTGCGGGGATGCTGCTGGTCGGCGCGGCGCTGGCGGTGTCGCGGGCGAGGGCGTAATCCGTCATGCCAGCGAAAGCTGGCATCTCGGGCGATCAGTCGAAGAAATCTTCGTCGAAGTCCTTAACGTGCAAGGTGTATTTGTCGCGGCAACCGACATTGTAGCGGACCATCAATCGGCCAAGTTGTTGCCCGTCGATCAGCACGATGCGCCCGCCGATCTGGCTGGCTGTATCAAGCGCACTCTTGGTGAAGCCTGAAGTGGTGACAAAAATGCCCTTCTGCGCCTTCTTCATACTGAGCGCGCCATAGAATTCGCGGATAGCAGCAGGCCCCACGGTATTGCCCGCATTGTAGCGCTTGGCCTGAATGTAAATCTGATCCACTCCCAGCGGATCCTGATCTATCACGCCGTCCACCCCATCGTCTCCCGCCTTGCCAATTGCGCGACCTGCCTCTTCAGTACTGCCGCCATAGCCCATGGCCAGCAATAGCTCCACGATCGCCTTCTCGAAAAAGGCCGGAGTGCCGCCAAGCAGCCGGTCGATCAGTTCGGCAATGAAAGCATCGGTGATCTGCTGATAGGCCCCGGTCAGTACATCTTCGGGCGAAGCGGAAGGATCGGTTTGCGATTGCGGAGCCGCGTCATGTCCTTCGGTTTGCTTGCCGCGCGCCTTGAACTCGCGGAACTCCTGGAACTGGTCCAGAAATGCGATGTCAATCCGTGTTGGCGGATTTTGCAGCACGGTCCGACCCCTGTCGGTTATGCGGAAATGTCCGCGCTTAGTAGGTTCAACCAGTCCGGCTTGTTTAAGATATGCTTTGGCCCAATGAATCCGGCTACGGATCACTTTCAGCTTTCCGCTAGGCAGTAGTGTGTCGCGCTCGATTGGCGTAAGCGAAAATTGGTCTGAAAGGATCTCAGTCGCAGAACTAATGCTCGCCTCACCCTCCGCCGCGAGCCGCAATACGGGCAACATTAACGTCTGAAAATCCGGAATCATGTCTTTGCCCCCAGATCGCCCAATCCCACAGTCCCGCTCGCCATTTCGAGCATCCGGTCGAGGCTGCGCTTGGCTTTCAGGCGGATGCCTTCCTCGATCTCGATCTGCGGGGAAAGGTCGCGCAGCGCGGTGTACATCTTCTCCATCGTGTTGAGCGCCATGTAGGGGCAGATGTTGCACGAACAGTTGCCGTCCGCCCCCGGCGCGCCGATGAAGGTCTTTTCGGGCAGCGCCTTTTCCATCTGGTGGATGATGTGCGGTTCTGTCGCAACGATCAGGGTGTCGCCTTCAAAATCCTTGGCAAAGGCCAGGATGCCGCTGGTCGATCCGACATAGTCCGCGTGGTCGATGATCGACGGTGGACACTCCGGGTGCGCGGCAACCGGCGCGCCGGGGTGCTGTTCTTTCAGCTTGAGCAGTTCGGTCTCACTGAAGGCTTCGTGGACAATGCACACGCCCGGCCACAGCAGCATTTCGCGGTTGAACTTGCGGGCAAGGTATCCGCCAAGGTGCCGGTCAGGGCCAAAGATGATCTTCTGTTCGGGCGGGATCTGCGCAAGGATCGTCTCAGCGCTGGAGCTGGTTACGATCACGTCGGACAGGGCTTTCACCTCGGTCGAACAATTGATGTAGGTCAGCGCGATGTGATCGGGGTGGGCTTCACGAAACGCGCGGAATTTCTCGGGCGGGCAGGAATCCTCAAGGCTGCACCCGGCGTCCATGTCGGGCAGGATGACGGTTTTCTGGGGGCTGAGGATTTTGGCCGTATCGGCCATGAACTTGACCCCGCAAAACAGGATCACGTCCGCATCGGTTGCCGCTGCCTTGCGCGACAGCTCCAGTGAATCGCCCACGAAGTCGGCAATGTCCTGAATGTCCGGCGTCTGGTAATAATGCGCGAGGATCACCGCGTTACGCTCTTTGCGCAAACGGTTAATTTCGGCCAGCAGATCGGCGCCGGTCGGGTTTTTGGTGACAATGCTCATCGGTCAAATCCCGGTCGTGGAGAGTTGCGGGGGATATAGGGGCGCGGGCGTGGTTATGCCACCCGCCAGACACTGTCCTGCCTGGCGCTTTCACGCGATGCCAGCCCGCGCATTTCCAGATCGATCAGATGCGCGGTGACGCTCATCTCGGCAGCTGGGATCAGGCGCGGGTCGAGGCCTTTGTACATCGCGGGGATGAAGTCGCTGACGGGCCGCGCGCTCTCGCCAAGCAAGCGCAGGATCTGCGCTTCACGCTGGCGGCGGTGGCCGATCATGCCGCGCACCAGTTGCCGCGGCTTTTCAATCGCCGCGCCGTGGGCGGAATGGTAGCGCACATCATCGCGCATCATCAGCTTGTCGAGGCTCGCCATGTAATCGCCCATGTCGCCATCGGGCGGGATCACCACGCTGGTTGACCAGCCCATCACGTGATCGCCGGTGAACAGCGCGCCGCTTTCTTCCAGCGCGTAGCACAGGTGGTTCGAGGTGTGTCCGGGGGTGGCTACCGCAGTCAGCGTCCACCCCGTGCCGCGCATCCCCTCGCCATCCACGAGCACCCGGTCAGGCGCGTAGGTGGGATCAAAGGCTTCGTCCGCGCGCGGCAGGTTAGATGCGAGCACCAATGGCGCGCAGCCGACAATCGGCGCGCCCGTCTGCGCGGCCAGCGGCGCTGCTGCGGGCGAATGGTCGCGGTGGGTGTGAGTGCACATGATCGCCAGCACCCGCCGACCGGCAATCGCGGCGATGATCGCATCAATATGTGCAGCCTCATTCGGGCCGGGATCGATCACCGCACAGTCTGGCCCCTGCGGCTCTCCCACGACATAGGTCTGGGTGCCGGTGAAGGTATAGGGCGAAGGGTTGGGCGCCAGTATGCGGCGCACCAGCGGTTCGACCGCTTCGGCCATGCCGGTGGGCCAGGGTTGGGGAGGGATCGTTACCATGCCCTAGCATATGAGCGCCTTTTGTTTGCGCCTCAAGCGCCGGCGCGCGCATCCGCGCGCTTGGCAATCCTCGCTCATACGGTCTGAAGGTCGCATCGCTGCGGGCGGGCGGTCGCCCTTGCGGTTTCTTCGCAACCGATTAGGACTAAGTCGCACAGAAGAGCGCAGGGCCCCTCGCGCTCAAGTAGCGAAGCGGTAGCGCAACAAAAATGGCTGACTACATCTTGGTGCTCGACGAAGGCACCACCTCCACCCGCGCGATGCTGTTCACAGCCGATGGCGCACTGGTGACGAGCGCGCAGGAGCCGCTGACTCAACATTATCCGCAATCGGGCTGGGTTGAACATGACCCGCGCGAAATCTGGGACAAGAGCCTGGCTTGCGCGCGGGCGGTGATCCGCAAGGCAGGCGGCGCGGCCAGCATCGCCTGCATCGGCATCACCAACCAGCGCGAAACAGTGGTGGCATGGGATCGCCAGACCGGCGAGCCGCTCACCAATGCCATCGTCTGGCAGGATCGCCGCACCGAACCATTTTGCGCAGCCCTGCGCGATGCCGGGCACGAGGCCGAAGTGCAGCGCCGCACCGGGCTGCTGCTGGATCCTTATTTTTCGGGCACCAAGATGCGTTGGATGCTCGACAATGTGCCCGATGTGCGCGGCGCGGCGGAGCGCGGGACGCTCGCCTTCGGGACAGTTGAAAGCTGGCTGACTTACAAGCTGACCGGCGGTGCTCACCACGTATCGGACGCGACCAACGCCAGCCGCACGCTGCTGATGGAGCTGGAGGGCGCGCAGTTTGATACCGGGCTGTGCGATCTCATCGGTGTGCCGCACGCCGCGCTGCCGCAGGTGATCGACTGCGCCAGCAATCATATCGCTACCGACCCGGCGCTGTTCGGAAGCGCCATTCCGATCACCGGCTTTGCGGGCGATCAGCAGGCTGCGACCATCGGGCAGGCCTGCCTTGCGCCCGGTCAAACCAAGGCGACCTATGGCACCGGCGCCTTCGTGCTGACCTGTCAGGGTGAAGCCATCCCGCGTTCGTCCAATCGCCTGCTGGGAACGGTGCTGACGCAGCTGGACGGCAAGCGCACCTATGCCATCGAAGGATCGGTATTTGTCGCGGGCAGTCTGGTGCAATGGCTGCGCGATTCGCTCGGCATTGTTGATTTTGCGGCAGAGACCGAGGCGCTCGCCCGGTCGATCCCCGATAGCGGCGGCGTGGTGATTGTGCCCGCTTTGTCAGGGCTTGGCGCGCCACATTGGCGGGCGGATGCGCGCGGGGTGATTGCGGGCCTGAGTTTTTCCAGCGGCAAGGCGCATCTGGCCCGCGCGGCATTGGAGGCGATGGCGCATCAGACGCATGATCTTGCCACCGCCTTCGCTGCGGATGGCGCGGCGTGGCAAGCCCTGCGGATTGATGGCGGCATGGCGGCCAATAGTTGGATAGCGCAGGATCTGGCTGATATGCTGGGGATCACGGTTGAGCGGCCCGACTTTGTCGAGACGACCGCGCTCGGCGCAGCAATGCTGGCGGCGACAGGGGTGGGGCTATATCCCAGCCTTGATGTGGCGGCAGAGACGATGCGCGGCCAGCTTGCCCGGTTTACACCTCAGCTGGCAGCCGGGGTGCGCGAGGAACGGCTGAAGCGGTGGCGAACAGCGATCGCTGCCGCTTAGGGCCCTGACCCTAACTGACCTACCCGATATTGCGCCCGAATTCGCGCCCGATCCGTTCCTGAAACGCGCGCGCGGGTGAGGCCAGTTCAAAATGTTGCCGCCACGCCTCGTCGAGCCGGGCGATGCGTTGGTGCAGCTTTTGGGTATCGGCGATCAGTTCGCGGGTTTCGGGTTCGAGCAATGCGAGCTGGTTCTCGTCCGAACCGCGGTCGGGCGGTAATGCGCCGTGCAGTCGCACCTGATTTTCGCTGAGTTCGCCTGAAATCAGCGCGCGTTGATTCAGTAGCCACGCCAGCAGATGCATCATCCGGGTGGTGGTTTTCAACCCTTCGGTGGACAGCGCGAGGCGGATATATGTGTCCTCGCCAATTGCCGCAGGGCGCGTGCCGCAGGCAAACACCGCGCGGACTTCATCAGCAAGCACAAGTGCTTCGGTATAAAGCGCCTCGATGATCGGGCGGGACAGACTGGTGGTTCGGGTCATGGTGTGCGCCAGATTACGCCTGGTAACGGCGGCCCGCCACTGGGTTATGGTTACTTTCCAAGCAATTTTTGCAAACGTCCCGACACGGAACAATTTTCACCACTTGGTAACCATACTGCCGGCAACGGCGATCACGCAATAATGTCGGGCAGCAGCGTGTCTTCGATGATCGCGATCTGATCTCTCAGCCGCAGCTTGCGCTTCTTCAGGCGGGCAATCTGCAACTGATCGGCAGATGAGCTGCCAAGCGCAGCCTCGGTCAAGGCGGCAATCGCGGCGTCAAGGTCGCGGTGCTCGGTCTTGAGCAGCTCAAGATTTTTCCTGAGTTCCTGCTCAGTCATCCTTAATCCCTTTCTGCGCCTTATGCGCTGCGCCGGCCCGCTGGCACAGCATTCACGAAATCATTGGCCCCGCTACGCGCTCGCGTGTGATTCGATAAGGTGCCTTGCAATATTTTCACCACGCGGCGGCATTGTTGGCCAACTTCCGGTTCTTCTCATTCCAGCGCGCCGAGATGCTGACGCCTCTGGCGCTGGAATTGCACAAGCGCCGAACGGGCTTGACCTGAGCGCGCCAAGTCAGTCTCATCGTGCTTTGGTATCAGTCCGGCGCGGTCGCTTCGATTTGCAGTCCATCAGGGCTTTGCAAGGCTGGCTCAATATGGTTTCAATGGTTTCTGCGGCCCGGCCGTGCTTATGCCGAGTCGCCTGTTTCGGGGGGATCCCCCCGCATGCAAGGAGAACGCAATATGGCATCGACCGCAGTGTCTTCCCAATGAAATGGCAAGGCCTGTGCCCGACACCGCGATGATCCAGGCGATCAAGAAGCAGAAATTGCGATTGAAGGAAGAAATTGCCAGCCACTGATCGCTGCACTTCAGCCCAAGCGGCGGCAGACGTGATCTGCGCTTTTGCATTTACCCAGCGGAGTGCCTAAGCCAATATTTCCATGACTGCTGCCGCTGCCGCCCGCCAGATCCTTACCCGCCTGACCGAAGTCATGGCATCGCGCCTGCACGCGCAGGCCAAGCTGGATCAGGTGGTCGAAATCATCGGCGAATGCCTGTCGAGCGAGGTTTGCTCGATTTACCTGCTGCGCGAAGGCATGCTCGAACTCTTCGCTACCCGCGGCCTGAATCAGGGCGCGGTGCACGTGACCCGCATGGCCGTTGGCGAGGGGCTGACCGGTGTGATCGCGCAGAAGGTCGATACGCTCAACCTGGCTGAAGCAAAGGCACACCCTGACTTCCTCTTCCGCCCTGAAACCGGGGAGGACAAGTTCCACTCCTTTGCGGGCGTACCGATTGTTTACCGCGAGCGCGCGGTGGGCGTCTTGTGCGTCCAGCATGTCGAGCCGCGCCGCTATGAAGACATCGAAATCGAGGCGCTCCAGACCACAGCAATGGTGCTGTCCGAACTGATCACCAATGCGGAACTGGTCGATGAAGAAGAAGCGCGCGGGCTAACGCAGGAACAGACCGGGCCGCAGACTCTGACCGGCCTGACTTTGGTGAAAGGGCTGGGGGCCGGGTTTGCGGTCTATCATCAACCACGTGTCGAGATCACCCAGGTCATGGCCGAGGACACCGAGGCCGAACGCCAACGGGTTTACCGCGCGTTTGACCGGATGCGCGAACAGATCGACACGCTGGCCAGCCAGGCCGAATTTGGGGTCGGCGGCGAACACGAAGAGGTGCTCGAAACCTACAAGATGTTCGCCTATGACGAAGGCTGGTCGCGCCGCATCAACGAGGCGATCGATAGCGGCCTGACCGCCGAGGCAGCGATTGAACGCGTGCAGCAGCACACCCGGATGCGGATGCGCGAGATCGACGATCCGTTGCTGGCAGACCGGATGCACGATCTCGAAGATCTCGCGAACCGCCTGTTGCGCACGGTTTCGGGACAGGTCGGCACAGCCGCATCACAAGGGCTGCGCCGTGATACCATCCTGATCGCGCGCAATCTTGGCCCGGCGGAATTGCTCGAATACGACAAGCGGCGATTGAAGGGCGTGATCCTTGAAGAAGGCTCGCTTACCGCGCACGTGGTGATCGTCGCTCGCGCCATGAACGTGCCGGTAATCGGACGTGCGAAAGGTGTGCGCGCTACCATCCGCGAAGGTGACGAGATCCTGCTTGATGCAGGTGCGGGCAATGCCATCGTGCGCCCACTACCGCAGATTGCCGATGCATTTCAGGCGCGGTTTGCCAAATCGCGCGAAAAGCAGGCGGCGTATGCGTCGCTGCGTGATGTCGAACCCTTTACCCGCTGCGGCACGCGCATTCAGGTGATGATAAACGCTGGCCTGCGCGATGATATGAGCTCGCTCGCGATGACCGGTGCCGACGGTGTCGGCCTGTTCCGCACCGAATTCCAGTTCCTCGTATCTGCCACGTTGCCGCAGCGCGACCGCCAGACCCGGCTTTATCGTGACGTGCTGGAGGCGGCTGGCGACAAGCCGGTGATCTTCCGCACGGTTGATATCGGGGGCGACAAGTCGGTGCCCTATCTCGCTTCGGAAATCGCCGCTCAGGATGAAAACCCGGCGATGGGCTGGCGCGCGCTGCGGCTCGCGCTGGAACGCGAAGGGTTGATGAAGGTGCAGGCGCGTTCGCTGATCGAGGCATCGGCTGGACGGTCGCTCTACGTGATGTTCCCGATGGTTTCCGAGCCGTGGGAGTTTGACGCCGCCAAGGCAGTGTTCAACGAACAACTCGCTTACCTGCGCTCGAAAAAGAAACTGTTGCCCGAACGCATTCACTTTGGCGCGATGCTGGAAGTTCCGGCGCTGGCGGAAGTGCTCGATCTGCTGCTGCCGCGCCTTAGCTTTCTGTCGATCGGCACCAATGATCTCACCCAGTTCCTGTTTGCCGCCGACCGTGCCAATCCCAAACTGGCCGAACGCTACGACTGGCTCAGCACCTCGATCATCCGCTTCCTGCGGCGGGTTATGCAATCGAGCATCGGCAGCGGCGTTGATATCGGGGTCTGCGGCGAAATGGGCGGGCGCAGGCTGGAGGCGCTTGCGTTGATGGCGATCGGATATCGCCGTCTGTCGATCACCCCGGCGGCGGTTGGCCCGATCAAGGAATTGGTGCGCAAGATCGATCTTGCCGAACTGTCTGCGGCGATGACCGGCTGGCTGGCTGACCCCGGCTGCAACCTGCGCACAGAACTGTCAGCATGGGCCGATGCGCGCGAAATCGAGTATGATTGATCGCTGATGCGGCTGAGCGAGTGCTGCGCGGGCCGTCCCGCTTGCGCAGCGCTTGACAGACCCCCCCGCAACAGGCGAGTCCCGTCAAAGGGCAAATCATGCACATTCACAACTAAAGCCTCGGCAGAAGGCGCGGGATTCGGGTCATGGACAGCGAGCACGACGAAAGCGCGGATGGCGCAGGCGAAACCCCCAACGTAGGGGCAGGGCAGCAATTGCGCGCCGCGCGTGAAGCGTTGCGGGTCGATCTGGCGCAAGTCGCGGCAGAAACCCGCATTCCCGTGCGCCACCTCGAAGCTATAGAGGCAGGGAAGTTCGAGGCATTGCCTTCGCGGGCTTATGCGATCGGCTTTTCACGCACCTTTGCCAAAGCCGTAGGTCTGGACGCAGTCAAGATCACCGATGCGGTACGATCGGAGCTTGCCGATGGCACGATGCGCCGCACGGTGCCTGGATCGGGAATGGAGCCGGGCGATCCGGCGCGGCTGCCTTCGGCAGGGCTGGCGTGGGCTGGGGCGATCGCGGCGCTTGTGCTCGCGGTCGGAGCGTTTGCATTCTACAATTCCTATTTCGGCGCGGGAACCGAACCAGGCCCGCTGCTCACTCCGGCCCCAGATCCTGCGCCTGCACCCGTCGCCACAACGGGCACGGCGATGACTTCGCCTGATCCGGACGCGGCCGTGGTGCTGACCGCGCTCGAAGACGGCGTGTGGCTGCGACTATACGAGGAAGGCGGGGAGCGGCTGCTCGAACGCACGTTGCAGCGGGGCGAGTCTGTGACCGTTCCGGCCACCGCTACCGATCCCCGGATCAACACCGGACGCCCCGATGCGCTGGATATTACTGTCGGCGGTAAGCCGGCCGCCAAACTGGCTGACCGGTCGATGACCCTGTCAAACGCGCCGGTTTCGGCCGCAGCGCTGCTGGCGCGCAAGCCATCGGCGCAAGTGGTTGTCCCCGATATGGCCGCCGCAGGCAGCGCGCCTGCTGCGATACGCAGCGCACCGTCGCGGCCTGCACGCGTCACCACATCGCGCAGTTCGGAGGTTCCAGCAGTCACGGCAGCGCCTGCGCCCGTTAATACGCCTGCCCCGGCGCCGGAGCCTTCGGATAACGGTAATGGCGGGGCCACGCCCGACTGACCATCGCACTGCGTCGCATTTTCTCGTTGATTAGGGGTTAACGCGCCCTCGACTTGGCGGTCGGGACGGGGCAAGGATTCCGCATCTGTTCATGCGCGGCGCTGCAAACCCGCGCGGCTATTACCAGGGAGCCTGACGAGCCATGACCACCGCGTTCCGGATATTCCCATTGCGCCTTGCCAGCGTGGCACTTGCTGCGGCGATGATCGTAACCGCGCCCGTGCCCGTTATGGCGCAGGATAATGCGGCAGAGGCGCGCATCCGCAAGATCGAGTCCGAAGTGCGCGCCTTGCAGCGCAAGGTGTTCCCCGGTGCCGATGGTCGGTTTTTTGAACCGCAGATTGCGCCGGGAACTGAGGGAGGTGCTGTTACTGCGTCGAACATCGGCGCTCCCGCGACCACTGCGGTGACCGATATTCTGGTGCGGCTCGATGCGTTGGAAGGCCAGCTGCGGACACTTACCGCGCGCTCCGAAGAACAGGCTAATGCGCTGTCGCAGATGGAAACACGGCTCGCGATGATCGAGACGGCGGCGGGCGCGCCAATGAACCTTCCGGCTCCGGCTTCGACGGCTGGAACCACCGTTATGATCCCACCGGTTCCGACCCCGGCGGCTTCGTCCCCCAGAGTTTCGGCACCAACAGTTTCGGCACCAACAGTTTCGGCTCCAGCGGCGTCGCCCCCCGTGGCCGCGCCCAGCGCAAGCCGCCTGGCCGCCGTGCAGGAAATTGCCAAACCGCAGACCGATGATGCCGGTGATGACGAATATTCCTATGGCTTCCGCCTGTGGAGCGCGGGCTTCTATCCCGAAGCGCGACAGCAACTGACCAAATTCGTCGAGCAATACCCCACCCATTCGCGCATCAGCTTTGGCCGCAACTTGCTGGGCCGCGCGTTCCTCGATGACAACCTGCCCGAAGATGCCGCGCGCTGGTTCCTGCGCAACTATCAGGCGAACAAGAACGGCGACCGCGCGGCTGACAGCCTGTTATATCTCGGCGCGTCGATGATCGCGATGAAGGATACCAAGCGGGCCTGTATCGCGTTGGCTGAATTTGCCGAAACATATCCGCTGGTCGCTTCCGGGCGACTGGCAGATGCGTATCAGGCCAACCGCGCCAAGGTGACGTGCAACTAAGCGAACCCGCGCCAACGCTAACCGCCCGGTTCCTTGCTGATCTGGCGGTGCTGTGGCCCGAGGCAGAGCGTGATGGCCCGCTGGGGTTGGCGGTGTCGGGCGGGCCGGACAGTCTGGCGCTGTTGCTGCTCGCCCATGCGGCCTTGCCCGGTCAGATCGCGGTAGCCAGCATCGACCACGGATTGCGGCCCGAAGCGGCAGGTGAGGTGGCACTGGTAGAGCGCATCGCGCGCGAGCGAGAGGTTCCTTTCACTGCGCTGCGGGTCGAACTTGCCCCCGGCAATGTGCAGGCCCGTGCGCGCGAGGCGCGTTATGCCGCGCTGGCAGGCTGGGCGCGGAATATGGGGATGGGTGCAATCGCCACCGCGCACCACGCCGATGATCAGGCCGAAACCCTGCTGATGCGGCTCAACCGCGGAAGCGGGCTGGCGGGGCTAGCCGGGGTGCGCGCCCGCACTACGATTGTTGGCAGCGAGGTGACGCTGCTGCGCCCGTTGCTGGGTTGGCGCAAGGCGGAGTTGGCACAGGTGGTGGCAGTTGGCGGGATCACCCCGGCCAGCGATCCCTCCAACGCCAATCCCGATTTTGATCGGGTGCAGATGCGCACACGTCTGGCAGAGGCGGCGGACTGGCTCGATCCGGTGCAACTGGCAGCGAGCGCGGCACATTTGGCCGAAAGCTGGCAGGCGCTCGATTGGTATGCGGAATGCGATTGGCATGAGATGGTGATGCGCGATGACACTGCGCCCGGCGCGCTGGGCTATACCTATTGCGCCAATGCACCGCGGGTGGTGGGGATTGAAACGATTGTGCGGATCATCGCCGCGCTGGGCGGCCATGCCACACGGGCCGAAGCCGCGCGGGCGTGGGACCGGCTATGGCAGGGCAACAATGCCTCTATCGGCGGTGTGCTGGCCCAGGCTGGCGTTGAGCGGGTCGAGAAAGTCGGGGTGATGATGCGGGTATGGCACTTCCGCCCGGAACCACCGCGCAGCGTCAATTAAAGCACCTTGTCGCCCACGCTCACCATCTTGCCGCGCGTGATGATGACCTTGTCCCCGCGCTTGGCCGCAGCGAAAAGTTTGGCGGCGAATTCATCGGGCACGGCGACGCAGCCGTGGCTGGCATAGCCGTTCATCACCGGCGAACCGTGGATGGCAATCCCGTCCCACGTCAGCCGCAAGGTGTGCGGCATAGGGGCGTTGTTGTATTTTTCCGAAATATTGTCCTTTTCCTTAGTCAGGATCGGGAAGGTGCCGAGCGGTGTGGGGTGCGACTGCGTGCCGAGCAGCGCCACCGCCGTGCCGATTTCGTGTCCATTGCGGAACGCGCTGATCACGCGTGCTTCCAGATCGACCGTGATCACCAGTTTGCCCGCAGTGGGCGCAGCGCTTTCATCCCAGAACCAGTCGCCATAGCGGATCGAACCTTCGATCGGCAGGATCGATTTGATGACAAAGGAATCGTTTTTGCTGGCTGCAGCAGGAGCGGCCGCTGGTTTGGGAAGCGGCTGCACTATCTCGCTGGCGATCATCCGCACCGCTGCACCGCGCGGGGCTGCGGGCTGGCTGGCCGTCACGCTGTCATCGCCAAGCGGCATTTCGGCATCGGGATCGATCCGTTCAAACGCATCCGAAGCGCGCGCGGCAATCAGTTGCGCGGTTCCGGCCGCCCGATCCGCGCTGGTCTGCGGCGCAGCGAGCACGGGCAGTGCGGCAACAACAGTCAGAGCGAGGGGTAGAGCAAGAATCGTCTTCATGCCCGCGATTATGCCGCCTTATCCGCAACGTTACCAGAGGTTAACCATCCCGCGTCCCTTGGAGGGACGGCGCGGGGTTGGGGGTTAATGCCCGAAACCGCGTTCAGCCAATCACGCCGAACAGGTCGTGCGCGTCGGCGTCCTCGATCACCGCCTGAACAATATCGCCCGGTGCGAGGCTTCCGGGCACGTTGCGCAAATAAACCGCACCGTCGATCTCGGGCGCGTCCGCCTGACTGCGGCCAGTGGCCCCGATATCGCCATCGTCGTCGGGTTCGCCAACCTCGTCGATGATGACCGGCAGCGTCCGGCCCACCTTGGCGGCGAGCTTGGCGGCGCTGATCCGCTCGCTCACTGCCATGATTCGGGCGTATCGTTCTTCCTTGACGCTTTCGGGTACAGGATCGGGCAGATCATTTGCCGCTGCGCCCGCCACCGGTTCAAACCGGAACGCGCCGACTCGGTCAAGCTGGGCTTCCTCCAACCAATCGAGCAGGTATCGGAAATCATCTTCGGTCTCTCCGGGGAAACCGACCACGAATGAGCTGCGGATCGCAATGTCCGGGCAGATTTCGCGCCATGATTTCAACCGTTCGAGCACCTTGGCCTCATTCGCAGGGCGTTTCATCGCTTTCAACACCTTGGGCGCAGCGTGTTGGAACGGGATGTCGAGATAGGGCGTCAGCAGCCCCTCTGCCATCAGGGGGATAACCTGATCGACGTGCGGGTAGGGATAGACATAGTGCAGCCGCACCCACGGCGCGGCGCCTTCGGGGGTGCGCAGCCCGCCCAGTTCGCGCGCAAGATCGGTCATGTGCGCGCGCACCTCGCGGCCCTTCCAGGTGTGCGGTTCGTGGCGGGTATCGACGCCGTAGGCGCTGGTATCCTGACTGATCACCAACAGTTCGCGGGTGCCCGCCGCGACCAGCTTTTCCGCCTCGCGCAGGCAGGCATCGATCCGTCGGCTGGCGAGTTTTCCGCGCAATTGCGGGATAATGCAGAAGGCGCAGGAGTGATTGCAGCCCTCGGAAATCTTGAGGTAGCTGTAATGCCTTGGCGTAAGTTTTATATCGGGTTGGGGGATCAGGTCGATGAACGGGCCTTGGCTGGGCGGGGCGTGGGTGTGCACGGCTTCGACCACGGCTTCGTATTGGTGCGCGCCGGTTATCGCCAACACGCTCGGATGCGCGGCACGGATCGCGTCGGCTTCCTCGCCCATGCAGCCGGTCACGATCACGCGGCCATTTTCAGCGATGGCCTCGCCAATCGCGGCAAGGCTTTCTTCCTTGGCTGAATCGAGGAACCCGCAGGTGTTGACCAACACCACGTCGGCGCCGGCATAATCCACGCTCATCGCATAGCCATCGGCGCGCAGCCGGGTGAGGATGCGTTCGGAATCGACGAGCGCCTTGGGGCAGCCGAGGCTGACCATGCCGATGCGCTTCTGTTCAGCCAAAACCGTGGGCTTTGTGATGGGAGCTGTGGTCATATGCGGCGCGCCCCTACACCTTGTGCGCGCATCGCGCCAGAATATCCTCGCTCTTGCGGCCCTAATACCAAAGCTCGATGATCCTTACTCATCGCGCTTTGGTTAAGCCCGTGCGGCGCTTGAGCATTTCCAGCGCGTGATGCGTCAGCATCTCAGCGCGCTGGTATAAAGCCAGCGTTCCGCAAATTCGCAGGCTTGACGGCGATCGGGTTCAACGGGCATTGAAGGAGCATGATCACCAAGCTCTTTACCGAACATCCGCGTTCCATCGGCGAAACCTATGGCCAGCACGCCCGCACCGCGATGAGCTTTGGCTGGCGGATGGTAATCGGCGGGTTTGCCTGCATGGCTCATGCCGTGGTTCCGAGCCTGTTCGTCAAGACGGCCAGCCGCACCGTTGTGCAGCTTGACGCGGAAATGCGTGGCCGCAAGCCTTCGCCCGACGCCGAGGAATTCAACTACGTGATCTGAGCCGGCCCGCAGCCAGGAGAATGCCAATGAGTGACTTTGCCCGGCCAGTCCTGACAGGAGCGGCCGCGTTTTTCGCGGTTGGAGCGCTTTGGTATGGGGTGATCTTTGCCAAGCCGTGGCAGCGTGCGGCGGGGCTATCCAACACCCAGCTCAAAACTGGCAATATGGGCGTGATCTTCGCGCTGACCTTCGCGTTTGAAGTGCTGATCGCGATGGTGCTGTGGCACCTGATTGCGCGCACCGATCCGCCGCCGCATGTGGTGATGATGATGTCGGCGGGCTTTGCGGTGGGGGTAATGATCCCGGCAATCGGAATCAATTATCTTTATCTGAGAAAGCCGCTGGCGCTGTTCGTGATTGATGCCGGTCATTTTCTGGTCGGCATGGCAGCGATGGGCGGAGCGTTTCTGCTGTTTCGCTGAGGTTAGATCAGAGCTGGTCATCACCTTCATTGCCAATGGTCGGGACGATTTCCACCACCACATCACCCGGCTGGAGCGTTTGACATTCATTTTCCCAGAAGCCGATGGCACGGCCATTGCGGTAGATGCGCAGACCCTGACCACCGCTTTTCAGATCGGTAATCGGCAATCCGCACTCAGCCTCGCTCACCACCCGTTCGACCAGTTGCACCCGCCCGCTAACACTGGCGAGATCGGCGAGATAATCGGCAATATGTGCGCCTTTGACGCTGCCCGCCAGCAGCAGACCCGTGAATCGCACCGGGTTGATGACATTGTTTGCGCCTGCCTGCCGGGCCAGCAATTCATTGTCATCCGCCCGCACCACCACGCTGATCGGCACATCGGGCGCGAGGTGGCGCACAGTCAGCACGATCAGGATCGAGGTATCATCGCGCCCGGCTGATACCAGCACGCTCTGCGCCTCGGCGATACGCACCGCTTTCAGCGTTTCGTCGCGCGTCGCATCGGCGGCCATCACGTTCACGCCAAGCTTCTCAGCCTCGGCCAGCCGATCCGCGCTCGGTTCGACCACCACGATCCGGCGCGGGTCGATGCCGCGTTCAATCAGCTCACCCACGCTCTGCGATCCTGATATGCCGTAGCCCAGCACCACCACATGATTGCTCAGCTGTTCCTGTATGCGGGCCATACGCCATTTCTCCCAGCTGCGTTTGATAACGAAATCGTAGGCCGCGCCCACGAAGATGAACAGCACCGCGATCCGCACCGGGGTGACGATCACCGCCTCGACCAGCCGCGCCGAATCGCTGACCGGGGCAATGTCACCAAAGCCCGTGGTGGTGACCGATATCATGGTGAAATAGACCACATCGAGAAAGCTGATGTGGCCATCGACATGGTCAACCAGCCCGTCGCGGTCCAGCCAGTGGATCAGGATGACCATCCCCAGCAGCCCGAATGCCAGACCAAGTCTCAGGCCGACATCGCCCCAAACAGGGATCCTGACCGCGCGCCGCAGCGGCTGAAACTGATCAGCCAGCTTTGCCTTGCGCTTGAACGGGTTGCGCGTCGGTTTGTCCGCAGCCATCGGCCCGCCCCTGCCTTTAATCCGCGAACCGTTCGGCAAGGATGCCGATGGTCGAATAATGGGTCAGGTCAAGCTGCAACGGCGTCACCGCGACATAACCATCATCAATCGCTTCCAGATCAGTGCCGTGATCCATCGTATGTTCGATCGGATCAAGTCCGAACCAGAAATAACGATAGCCGCGCGGGTCGCGCCCTTCGACGATGCTGCCGCGCGAATAGTCGTGGAAGCCTTGGCGCACCACGCGGATGCCCTTGACCTGTTCTGGCGGGAGCGCGGGGAAATTGACGTTGATCAGCGTGCGTTCGGCCAACGGGGCCTCGATCAGGGGCGCAAGCACCTTTGCCCCCCATTCGCGCGCCGCGCCGAACGGCACGTCATCGCCCATGCCTTCTCGGGCATAGACCTGACTGAAGGCGACCGATCGGATACCCGCCAGCGCGCCTTCGATCGCGGCGGAGACGGTGCCGGAGTAAGTGATGTCATCGCCAAGGTTCGCCCCGCGATTAACGCCCGACAGGATCAGGTCGGGGGGCGAATCCATTACCGTGCGCAGCGCCATCATGACGCTGTCGGTCGGCGTGCCGGTAACGGCAAAGCGCCGATCGCCCAGCTTGTTGAGCCGGACCGGGCGGGTGAGTGTAAGCGAATGGCCCGCGCCCGATTGCTCCTCGGACGGGGCGCAGATCCAGATATCGTCGGAAAACTGGCGGGCAATTTCCTCCAGCACCTTCAATCCGGGGGCGTGGACGCCGTCGTCATTGGTGAGGAGGATTCTCATGGCGCAACCACCTCTAACCGTTCGTGCTGAGCTTGTCGAAGCACTGTAATTCCTTTGATTGCGCGAGGGAGGAAGACGGACGGTCCTTCGACAAGCTCAGGACGAACGGGGGTTAAGTGTGGCCACGCCGCCCATATAAGGCAGCAATGCGTCAGGCACGGTAACGGAGCCATCCTTGTTCTGATAATTCTCGATTACCGCGACCAGTGTGCGTCCGACCGCGAGGCCCGATCCGTTGAGGGTGTGGACGAACTGGGTGGACTTCTGCTCGCCTGCTACGCGGTAGCGGGTGTTCATACGGCGCGCCTGAAAATCGCCGGTGTTCGAGCAAGAACTGATCTCGCGGAATGCGTCTTGGCCCGGCAGCCACACTTCAAGATCATAGGTCTTGCGCGCGCCAAAACCCATGTCGCCGGTGCATAGCAGCAGCTTGCGATAGGGCAGGTTCAGCTTTTCGAGGATGGTTTCCGCAGCGCGGGTCATGCGCTGGTGTTCAGCCTCGGAATCTTCCGGCCGCACGATGCTGACGAGTTCGCACTTTTCGAATTGGTGCTGACGGATGAACCCCCGCGTATCGCGCCCCGCCGCGCCCGCTTCGGAACGGAAGCATAGCGTAAGCGCGGTGAGGCGCATCGGCAGCGCGCTTTCATCGAGCAATTCGCCCATGACGCTGGCGGTGAGAGGGACTTCGCTGGTGGGGATGAGCCAGCGCTCGTTGGTGGTGCAGAAACTGTCCTCGGCAAACTTTGGCAGCTTGTCGGTGCCATACATGGCATCATCGCCCACCAGCACCGGCGGATTGCATTCCTCATAGCCATGCTCGCCGGTCTGCACGTCGAGCATGAACTGGCCGAGCGCACGGTGCAGCCGCGCCATATCGCCGCGCAGGAAGGTAAAGCGCGCGCCCGACAGTCGCGTGCCGGTTTCAAAATCCATGCCGAGCGCGGGCGCGATGTCGGCGTGTTCCTTGGGCGCGAAGTCGAAGCTGCGCGGGGTGCCCCAGCGGGCTACCTCGACATTATCCTCCTCGCCCGCGCCGTTGGGCACATCGTCAGCGGGCAGGTTGGGGATGATCTCCAGAGCAGCCTTAAGCCTCGCTGCCAGTTCATCGGCGCGCGCTTCCAATGCGGGCATTGCGCGACCTGCACCTGCGTCGTCACCGCGCGGCGTTCTTCGTCGAGCGCGATCAGCGCCTTCGCCAACGGATCGGCCCCGCGCCGCGCCAAGGCGGCATCGAAACCTTCGGGATTCTCTCGGATAAAGCGGATATCATGCATGGCGTGGCGCTATGCCCGCTCAGGCGGATCAAGGAAAGAGGGAAGGGCCAGAAGAACAGGGGCGGCGGTGATATCGTGAGAGGCCGCCGCCCCTTCAGGAGAGCTTCTTAGAAATTGACCTGCGCGGTCACGAATATCCGGCGTGGGTCGCCGAAGAACCCGGTCAGAGTGCCTTCCTGGCCCAACGTCGGGATGAACGGCGCGCCGCCAACCCCGCCTGCGACAAAGTTGTAGCCGGAAACGATATATTCCTTGTCGAACAGGTTTTTGCCGTGAACGCCGATGGAGAATAATCCGCTATCCGCCGTGTAAACCACGCTGGCGTCGACCAGTACGAACCCATCCTGATCGAGGAACGGATTGGGCGTTTCAAACTGGCTGGCATCCGACCGCAGCGAGGCAAGCCCGATCAGGTCAACCATCCCGCTGGCCACCGGCACGCCCATGTTGAACCCCATATGCGCTGTGACGTCGGGGGTGTTCTGGAACACGCGCTGGTCGGCAACGTCCACGCCGAATGCGTCGATGAAGGTGTTGAACTTGGCATCGAGATAGCCCAGCGACCAGTTGATGCTGAATCGGCTGCCTTCCCCGGCAAAATCCCTGCCGATCAGTGCATTGCCTTCAAATTCAAGCCCGTTGACATCGGCACTGGCAGCGTTGGAAGTGATCCCGATGAAGCTGTCATTGGTGCCATCGCCATTGCTGTCGAACCCGACCGATCCGGGGATCTGGACATTATCATACTGGCCGAGGAACCCGGCGATGCTGATGTTCACGCGGTTATCGAACAAGGATGCTTTCCAGCCCAGTTCAAAGCTGTCGACCGTCTCCGGCTCGAAGCCCATGAAATCGAACACCTCCTGCTCGGTGCAGGCCCCACCGGCGCTGTTCCGGCAAGCCGTGGACTGGCCGCGCGGATCAAACCCGCCGCCCTTGAACCCTTGCGAATAGGTGAAATAAAGGTTGTGATTGGCGTTGGGCTGCCAGCTGATCGAAGCGCGCGGGTTGAAATCTTCAAACGTCCGGCTGCCATTAAAATCGCTGGTCACTGCAATGGGAAAGCCTGCGCCATCGAACAGATCGGAAAACCCGCCGAGGAAGGTGGTGCGCAGCACCCGGCTGGTGCGTTTGTCATTGGTATAACGCCCGCCCACTGACACGCTGACCGTATCGGTCAGGTCATAGGTAAAATCGCCGAACACCGACCAGGTTTCGGTATCGACATCGCCCAGCGTCTGCGCGGTCAGGCCGGGCAGGGTGGTGAACAGCGCCACGTCAAACGCGGTGAAAGCGCTGGCATCAAGGTAGTAGAAGCCCAGCACGCCGGACAGCTTGTCACTTTCATAAAGCAGCTGAAATTCCTGGCTGAACTGGTCGTTGTCATTGAGCGCGGGGACGTCGAGATCGACTGCAGGCAAGGCATCAAAATCGATCGGGCTGGATGAATGGTCCTCACGATAGCCGGTGATCGATTTGAGGGTTATCGTGTCGCTGACTTCCACTGCGATATTGAGCGCACCGCCATAGGCTTCGACTTCTTGATCAACGACATTCAGGCCACCTCGCGTATCGAAGACATCATCGAGAACGGGCGCCCCAGTCAGCAGCCCAGGGATCAGTCGATGGCCACCGCGTGCTTCTGAATTGTCTTTGATGTAATCACCGGTAAGGCGCACCATCAATGGGCCATTGTCGAATTCAATGGTGCCACGTGCGGCCCACACGTCCTTGTTGTAATTTTCGGTGCCAAGCGTGAGGTTGTCACCAAACCCGCCGCGCGATAGCCGCGCGCCGCTCGCTCCGATCTTGAGATTATCGGAAATCGGGGTTGAGGCGGTGATAATCAGATCGGCCTGATCATACGATCCATAGGTGCCGCGAATCTTCACGCTGGTATCATCGGGCAATTTGGCGGTGACATATTTGATCGCGCCGCCGATGGTGTTGCGGCCATAGAGCGTGCCCTGCGGCCCGCGCAGCACTTCGATGCGTTCGACTTCGTAGACGTCGAGCACGGCAGCCTGTGGGCGGTTCAGATACACGTCGTCAACATAGAGCCCCACACCGGCCTCGAACCCGCCAACCGGATCCTGCTGACCGACGCCGCGGATGAAGGCGGTGAGCGTGGTGTTGGTGCCGCGGCTGACCTCCAGAGTTATGTTGGGCACTTGCTGGCCGATCTGGGTGAGATCTTGAATGCCTTGCTGCTCCAGCGATTCCCCAGTCAGCGCGGTGATCGACAGTGGCACATCGATCAGACGTTCTTCGCGACGGCGAGCGGTGACGATGATTGCGCCGTCTTCGGCTTGATCACTTGCGCTGGTAACATTATCGACCGCTTCTTGCGCGTGGGCAGGAGCGGCAAAAGTGGCAATCCCAGCGCATCCAGCAAGCAGCCATGCGCGACGGCAAAGTGTATTGATCATCGGGTTCATCCTCTCTGGCCCTCTATAGTCGCCCTGATATTGAAAGTTGAACCATGTTTCAAGTTTGGACTTGTATGCTGGGCGGTGCAAGCGTAGCGATTGAGGAGAGGTAGTAGCTAATGCGCAACAGTCACGAGAGCGACCCAAAGACCGCAAGAGCATGGAGTGTGAGGACGTGCTGACCAAAAGCGCTGTGCCAGATGCCAAGACCCCGCGCACCGAACGAGGTCGTCGAACGCTACGCAAACTGTTTGATGCGGCAGCAGAAGAGTTTGGCGAGAAGGGCTTTCACGAAGCCTCGGTCAGTTCGATCACCCGCCGTGCGGGTGTGGCGCTAGGCAGTTTTTATACCTATTTTGATTCCAAGGAGGCTTTGTTCAGGGCGCTGGTTCAGGACATGAGCGAGCGGGTGAAACTGGTTGCCATTCAAGGCGTGGAAAAGATTGAAACTAAAGGGAATGCAACTTCGGTCGACAAAGAAGTGGCAGCCTTTTCCTCTTTCCTCGATTTTGCGCGTGAATTTGCCGAAATCTATCAAATCATCGACGAATCCAAATTCGTCGCGCCCGACTGTTATCGCAAGCATTACGAAACGACAGCTACGAGAATTTTTGAGCGACTATGCAAAGGAATTGAACGGGGCGATTTGCGCGAAGGGTTAAGCGAGGGGCACGCTTGGGCGATGATGGGCATGGCCGTGTTTCTCGGGTTGCGCTATGCGGTGTGGGCGCGCGATGGGGACCGGATTGATATGATTCCCGATCTAACCCGAGACATTCTGCAACACGGCATCGCTCGCCCGCTGCCTGAGGACATCCGGCGCCGCTGAAGCCATGGCAGCGCTCGCCGTGCGCTTTTCATGCTGCATGTCTGGCGCTAGGCCTGCTTCCCATGACCCTTGTTATCAATGCGCTCAGCGATGCTGAACACCTTTCCGCCCTGCGCACGCGGATCGACCTGCTCGAATGGCGCGACGGGCGTGAGACGGCGGGTGGGGTTGCGCGTCAGGTGAAACGCAACCTGCAAGCCGCGATGGATACTGCCGCCGGTCGCCGGGTGCAGGATGAATTGCTGCCGATCATCGCCGAAAACGCTGTGATCAAAGCCGCAGCCCAGCCCCGGCGGTTCTCCCCACTGCTTATCAGCAAGACCGAGGTTGGCGGGCATTACGGCGCGCATGTCGATAATGCGCTGATGGGTAAAGGCACCGCGCGCCTGCGCACAGACCTGTCGTTTACATTGTTTCTCACCCCGCCCGGCGAATATGACGGCGGCGAGCTGGTGATCCATGCGGCAGGCATGACCCAGGAAGTGAAGGGTGATGCGGGCTATCTGGCGTTGTATCCTTCGGCCAGCATTCATGAGGTCAAGCCGGTCATCCGCGGGACAAGGATCGTGTGCGTCGGCTGGATAGAAAGCCTGATCGCTGATCAGGCGCAACGCGACATGCTGTTCGATCTTGAAAACCTGCGCACCGCGCTGCGCCAGACGCTGCCCCTGCAATCGGCCGAACTGCTGACGCTCGACAAGACTATCGCCAATCTGTTGCGAATGTGGGCGCGCGCCTGAGGGTTCGGGCGAAGCCGATTGCTCGGCAAGCGCTGGCGATGCGGATCGCAGCGGCATAATCACAAAGCGCGCTCAGCACGCCCGCGCCGCACGCCTTCTCAATTTTTCATGGACACCGGCGCCATCTTTCCTAAGTCATTGAAAAGATGGTGGGCGCGACAGGGATTGAACCTGTGACCCCACCCGTGTGAAGGGAGCCAGCCAAATCAGATAGTCAGATGTTTTCTTTGTAGAATCTGCCTTCTGTACGGGGCTGACTGTACGCGATTTGTACGAGCGGGCACTTTGAGGCCCTCGGAAACGCGCATGTCTGGTCGGAATTACCGCGTTGGGAAGCCGGTAGGCAGGCCGCCAGACCGCCTACGAAAAACCGCCGGAAGGGCTGGCACCCTTCACAGCGGTCATTTCAATAGCGTTGCGGCTATTTCTCTCATCTACGCGACCGAAGAATCGGGTGCAAGGACAAACCTTGCCGGAGGTGCAAAATGAGCGCCTCATTGGCCCATGGTGGCTTGCCGCCAGGCGTTACCCACTTCAGCCTGGCTGATCTGATCGAGAAGATCGCGTCGGGGTCTTGTCGCGAGGAACGCCTGTCGGCGACCGCAGTGCGTGTCCTGAAGCACTATCTGCTCGGCTGCCGATCGTCCGACTTTGAGTCAGGAAAGATTTGCGGTGTGTGGGAGCAACCGCAGACCACGGCTCAAACGCTGCGGATTTCGACGAAGGTTCTGCACAACGCCGAAGCCGAGCTTGAACGCGGCGGGTTTATCGAGAGGACCCATGTTCCGCATGCGCGCCGCACTGGCCAGCGTCGAGGCGGTGTCATCGTCAGCCTCGCAGGGATCAGCCTTCGTCCGGTCATCGATGGCTACCATCGGTGGATGGCTCGGCTTGAGGCCATGGAGCTGCATGAGCGTGCGGTGGCTTCACTGCGGCATGAGGTGGTCATGCTCGGTCGTCAGATCAGGGCAAGCGAGGCGGTGGAGGCTGTCGAGCAAGCAGATCGCATTCTGCCCCGGGGCCGGGTGTCCCGCATCGAGTCCATCGAGAAGCTTGAGGCCCTGAAAGCGTCGCTGGAGGCGCTGATGGTGCAGCTGGATCTTCCGTCCGGTGACACGAAATCTTCCGTCCGGACGGAAGAAATCTTCGCACCCAATATACCTATCCAAGACTCATCGAAAAACTGTACCCGCGCGCCCGCCGCACAAAGCGCGACTGACCGCGCGATTGAGATCACGCCAGCCATGGCGGCAAGTCTGGCGAGCGAGGATTATCGGGCTCTGCTCCCATCCGTGCGGCCACCGGGCTGGCCAGATATCGTGGACGCGGCCGCCATCGCGTGCCTGTGGCATGGCATCTCCCAGCCCGCCTGGGCTGCAGCCTGCGATAGGATGGGCCGCGAGCGAGCGGCACTGTCGGTGCTCGTCATCGACCGCAACGCGCGGCTTCCGGCAGAGCACCGATACCGCGCCCGATCAGGCCGGAAATGTCTGGCCGGGCTGATGCGCAACACCGCGAGCCTCGCGCCCATGATCGCGGCTGCAAAGGGCTTTGCGGGTGGGACCGTGCCTGACCGTCCGTTCGAAGTCGCTCCATCCCGCCAGGACGCCGGGCAGAGCTTCGCGATGGCCTGTCAGGCAGCTCTCCGGACCTTTGTCGGAGAAGATCGTGGACATCGCATGAGGGGGGCCGAGCAATGACCAGGTGCCGCTTATCAGCCTGTTGCGCCCCCTGCCGGGGCGGTCTCAACGGGAATTCCAGACCATCATGGAATTCGGAAATCAGGACGGCACAAGGGCTCGGCGGGGAAAATAGAATTACACACTCCACGCTACGTGGCGGTGTGGTCTGGGCGGGCAAAGACCCGCAGAAATCCGCCATTCTAGGCTCTAGACAGGGTCATAATCGCGCCGGGAAAGCTGCCCCAGCAGCACAATCGGTCTATAGCCAGTCTATAGAACCGCCATATTTCAACAGGTTGATTTCTAGACGGTCGCCTCTTGCCTCTGTCATCAAAGGAGGTTCCAGTGGCCAAGCTTGAACAGCTCAACACCAGCGTCTCATCTGACATCTACACCCGGTTCAGCGCCATCGCGGCCGAACGGAGTCTGTCGAACGCGGCCCTGCTCAGGGATCTGGCCGTCGAATTCATTGAGGCCGCCGATGCTGGCCGTGCCCTGTTCCAGAAGGAGGCTGCACCGCGCCTCGACACCACGGTCAGCTTTCTTGTTCATGAGCTGCGTGACCTCGTGGTCGAGCTCGACCGGGCGCAGAACGAGAACGCTCGGCTGTTCGGGAAGCTCGTGGCGGACTGGAATGGCGGCGAAGCAGCTAGCCAACGTGCCCATGAGAACATTGCCAACCAAATCCGGCAACGCAACTCGGAGGCTTACTCGGCCTTCTACCAGCAGGTCGAGAAGCTGCTTGCCGGTTTCGAAACGCTGGAGCCCAGGCTCATCGAGGCGCTCGAACCGCACCTCGCAAAGATCTCCGAACAGCTCGACAAGTCGATCGCACTCGCGAGCGAGCCGCGCCAGATACGCGCAGTCTACCTCGGCGATGATCGCATGCTGTCGCTCAGGTTTCTGTCAGCGTGCGGAGGCTTGGCGATTGTCTTCGGTTTCCTTGTCGGCCTCATGGCACCGAACCTGTGGGACAGCTGGTCTGTGTGGCAGGCTGCCAGGCTGATCGATAGCCCGGCAGAGATGTGTCGCCTGATCGAAGCGGAATACGCCACCACCGATTGCCGCGTGCCCCAGCAGGAGCGCGATCTCGGCCTGCGCGTCATCGCCCATGAGGATCGGCGATGATTACGCTCGCTTCGGTCGGATCGGCCTCATCGGCGGCGGAGTATTACGCGGCCGACAACTACTACACCGCTGACCAGACACAGGATGCCAGCGCGTGGTTCGGCAGGGGTGCCGAGGCGTTGGGCCTGACCGGCAAGGTCGAAGAAGCGGCCTTTGCCGCCGTGCTCGAGGGCAGGCTGCCCGACGGATCGGTGATTGCCGGGAGAGACGGCGTTCACCGCCCCGGCGTTGATCTCACCTTCTCGGCCTCGAAGTCCGTGTCGCTGGTGGCGATGCTCGGCGGCGACAAGCGTCTGGTCGAAGCCTTGAAGGACTCCGTGGCAGCAACCCTGCGCTGGGCGGAGAAGAACGTTGTCGAAGCCCGGGTCTGGGATGCAGCTCTAGGGCGACAGGTGCCCGAACGCACCGGCAACCTGATCGCCGCGACCTTTCTGCATGATGTGAACAGGAACGGCGAACCGCAGCTCCACATCCATGCTGTCATCGCCAACGCGACCAAGGCCTCGGACGGCAAATGGCATGCGGTGCGCAATGACGAGCTCTACCGCGCCCAGCACGTGTTGTCGGCAGTCCACAATGCCGAGCTGCGCAGCCGTGTCGAGGCTTTGGGCTACGAAACGGTTCCTGCCCGCAATTCCATCGATGGCGCTTTCGAGATCAAAGGCGTCACGCGGGAAGCGGTCGAAGCCTTCTCAACCCGCCGCGCCGAGATCCTGGCCGAGCTTGCCAAGGAGGATCGGGGCAGTGCCCGAGAACGCGAGTTGGCGGCGCTTTCCACGCGGCGCGGGAAGGAACTGGAGCCCGATGCAGCGCGACAGGTCGCTGCGTGGAAGGAGACAGCCCGCGCCATCGGCTTTGATCCTGCGCGGCTGATCGAGAGCGCCATGGCTCGTGCTGCGGGGGAGCAGACTGTCTGGTCGCGCGTCGTCGACGGCCTTCGCGGCATCGGCGAGCGCGGCATGGCAATCGCCGGTGCCATGGGCCTGACCCCGAAAGATGGGGATCCCATGGTTCCAGAGCGGCTTGGGCGGCTCGAACCCAAAGCCTTTGCCGCGGCGCAGGCGGTTGCCTCGGCCGCCCGGGAACTTGGCGAGCGCGAGGCAGCCTTCTCCCGCAATGATCTGATCCGGACAGCCCTCGAACGGCAGGGACCGATTACCGTCGATATGATCGAAGCGCGGATCGACCTATTGCAGGAGCGCGGTTTGCTGGTCGGCAGCGGACCAGCGGATCGCGACCGCATGCTGACCACCGAGCAGGCCCTGGCCATGGAGACAAAGGTCATCGCCCTGGCGCAGGCGGGCAAAGACAGCGTTCAGCCCATTGCGGCGCCTGACGGTGTGGTAGCGCGGCTACAGGAACAGGCGCGGGCGATTGGCCTACGTCGCCTCAATGCCGGGCAGGAGCAGGCGGGCGTCGCGATCCTCACCTCCAAAGACCGCGTGCATCTGGTACAGGGCGGCGCGGGTGTGGGGAAGTCGGCGGCGCTGGCTCCGATTGCAGCCATTGCGCGGGAGGAGGGGCGGCAGGTGGTGGCGCTGTCCCAAGTGGGCCGCATCGCGCGGGAGTTTGGGGAGAAGACGGCCAGTCCGGCATCAACCGTTGATGCGTTTTTGGCCCGGTACGGGCGTGTCATCGATGGCAGTGCCAGCGCAGATAAGGTGGCAGCGACTAGGGCGGAGCTGTCCGGTGCGCTGGTTATGGTGGATGAGGCGAGTCAGATCGGCACAGACCGGCTCGCGCGGCTCATCACCCTCGCCAACCAGATGGACGTGGGTAAGCTGGTGCTCGCCGGGGACATCAAGCAGCTGCCGGCCATCGAAGCGGGCAAGCCGTTCGCGCAATTGCAGCAGCAGGATCTCGGCAAAAGCAAAATCACTGAGAACCTGCGCGCGCAGACCTCGCAGATGGTCGCAATCAACCGCGCGCTAGAACAGGGCGATATCGGCGAAGCCTTCGCGGTTCTGCAGCCTGCCACGACCGAGGTGCCTTCAGGCAAGATCCCCGATGCCGCCGCTGCCATGTGGGCCAATCTCCCCAAGGAGGATCGCGACAACACCATCCTGCTTGCCGCCGGGCGTGCGATGCGCAGCGCGGGCAATGCCGCCGCGCAACAAGCGTTGATCGAACGCGGCGAGATCAGCGAGCGTGGGGTGACGCTGGAGGTGCTCGACCGGGTCACCATCACCCGCGAGGGTGCGCGGCAGTTAAAGGGCTATCAGGACGGGCGCATCGTTGCCATCGAGACCAACTTGCGCGCGCAAGGCTTTGCCCGCGGCGAACGCGGCACGGTTATCGGCATCAAGGACGGCAAGGTCGAACTCGCCATGCCCGACGGCGAGATCCGACGCTTCGATCCTGATCGCTTACCCCGCAACCTCAAGCACGACGCGGTCACCATCTTCGAGCGCAAGCAGATCGACCTGAACGAGGGTGACCGCATCCGCTGGACCGCCAAGGACGCAGAGCGCGGCTTGCTCAACGGCGACATCGCCCATGTTGCCCGCATCGATGACAACGACAACACGATCACCGTGAAGGCAGGCGACGGCCAGCTCCACGATCTGCCGCGCGGCGATCCGATGCTCGAGCGGCTCGACCTTGCCTACGCCATCAACGTCCATGTCGCGCAAGGCATGACCGCCAAGGACGGCATCATCATGATGTCCGAGCGCGAGCGGATGCTCAATACTTCTGCCTCGTTCCTGGTCGCGGTGACCCGGATCGCGGAGAACGCGACCCTGGTGACCGACAACCCATCAGGCGTCGAGCGGCAGGTGGAGACCCGCACCGGCGAGAAAAGCAGTGCGATCGAGACCGCTCGAGAAAATGGCCAGGACCTGCACGCTGCGATCAAAAACGAGGACCGCGAACTGGCCCTCGAAAGGATGCCCGAGCGCAGCGAACCGGGGCGCGGGTCCAGCGGACCAGATCTGTCGCGCGATCGCGACTACGACTTCGGGATGTGACCGCGATGATGCCCCCGGATCCCTACGCCCGCACGTCCCCACCATTCCACGGCCTTACATGCCCACATGTGAACATGAGGACCACCGCACATGACCACGCCTCCACATCCTCACACCCAAACAATTGCGATCATCAGCCAGAAGGGTGGTGCGGGTAAGACCACGCTGGCGATCCACCTGGCAACTGCGGCCGCCCGTACAGGGCGCATCAGCCTGCTGATCGACACCGATCCGCAGGCCAGCGCCTCGCAATGGGCTGAGTGGCGGCAAGGCGCGCCGCCGGAGGTGATCGACAGCGCCCCGCCGCGCATCCCGGCCAAGATCGCGGCGGCTGCCCAGCAGGGTGCTGAGCTGATCGTGATCGACACGCCGCCGCACGCCGATCTTGCCGCCAGTAAGGCTGCCGAGTGCGCCGACCTCGTGCTGATCCCCTGCCGCCCCAGCGCCTTCGACCTCGTCGCGATGCGCACGACCATCCGTCTGGTCGAGCTGCTGGCGCGTCCCGCCTTCGTAGTGTTCACCGCCGGGCCGCCCCATGCTCCGCACATCTATGCCGATGCCCGCGAGCTGGTGGCCGGGTTCGGCGGCCAGACCTGCCCCATCATCCTGCCGGACCGCGCGGCCTATCGCCACGCGGTCGCAGCCGGTCAGACAGTGTTTGAGCTCGATGCGGGCGGCAAGGCAGCCTGCGAGATCGAACATCTGCACATGTGGGCATGTGAACAGCTCCACATGTCCACACGCTCACAGTCTCAGGCCCATGAGAGGAAATCCGCATGAACCGCTTTGCCAACCTTGCCGACCGCACGCCCAAGGATGAGGCAAAGGCCGCCGCGCCTGCCTCGCCATCATCCGTCGCCCAGGTTCCGACCCCGCCGAGCCGCGTCGGCCGCAAGGCGATCTCCGGCTATTTCTCGCCCGAGCTGTCGCTTGCCCTGCACACCTGTGCCCGCCGCCATGGTCTCAGCCTTCAGGACCTGATGGCCGAAGCCTTCGACGACGTCCTGCGCAAGTATGGCGAGAGCCCTATCGGCCGCTAGTCGATCCCGGGGAACAAGAGAAAAGACAGGATTTTGAGGGGTATGAGTTGAAGTGAGAATGTGAGACTATGCCCATGTGAACGTGTGAACATGTGAACATGTAGGCGCCATCCCAAGGGCTCGTGGTGCAACAGCCCTTCAATGACAGGAGATATCCATGCGACGGTTCCAATGGCTGACCGGCCTGTTCACCAGCTCGAGCACCCCGCCAAGCTCCCCCATCGACGAGGGGCCCAGAATCAACCCCGCCACCGGCCTTCCCATGATCACTCCCGGCATCGGCGGTGTCGATGTGGGAGGCAACCCCTTCGGCCTGAATCTGGACCGCCGGGACGACCACCACACTCACCACAGCCACAGCCACCACGACCATCATCACCGTCATGACCATCACCACCATGATTTCGGGTCGACCGGCAGCAGCTTCGATCAATGGTCGGGCACCGGCGCCGGCGGGTTCGATCACACGCGGGGCGATTGATGCCCGCCGCTCAATCATGCGCATGATCAGCACTGTCTTCCGGATGCTTCAAACAAGGGAATCACCATGATCGACAATCAGTCCGCAAATACCCAGCCTATCGCTGGATTGCCGCACCCAGGTCCCATCAGCCGCGCCCGGTTCTTCGCAAGCCGCCACCCGATCGCGGTTGCAGTGCCGCTGGCCGTCATTATCGCATTCGGGATCGCAACCCTCGCCGCGTTCGTCCTCGACGTCGCGCCCGAACGCAGGGAGGTGTTCATCCCCGGTGTCGCTGCGATCAGCCTGACAGCTATTGGTGCAGCCATCTTCCCACTCGTCGCGCGCATGCACAGCATTGCCAGCGGCCGCGATATTGCTGCAGCCCTGGTCGCTGCAACCGACCGGGAACGGCCTCACTTGCTCGCTGAGATCGAGGGACGGCTCTCAAACCGCTACTGGCGCGTGCCGATGACCGTTTTCCAGCTTGCCATGATCTTCCGCGAGGTACGGCAGCTCCATGGGGAGCGCGCCTATCGAAAGCAGCTGCGCGAACAAGCAGCCCGGGCCGAGCAGAACAGGTCGCTCGCGTAGCTGTCGATAAGGAAATGATGGCATAAGTGACGCGAAACTAGTTGCGTCCATCGATCAGGCAAAACGAGGCTTAATCGACGCCGACCTTGGCGGCGGCCTCATCAAGCAGCGTGTCGCGCGCCAAGGAGAAGGAAAATCGGGCGGTTACCGCACGCTGCTCTTCTTTCGTCACGAGGATAGGGCGGTGTTCGCCTTTGGCTTCGCCAAGAGCGGCATAGCCAACCTCAATGCGATCGAATTGCGGACCTACAGGCGGGTCGCCGGAATTATGCTCGGCCTGACGCAGGCGCAGATTGAGGCAGAAGTTCATGAGGGAAGATTGTTCGAGGTGAATGACGATGCCCAGAACCTATAAAAGCGAGGCGCTAGCAGCCGTCCATGAGATGATGGAAGGGCTCCATGAGGCTGGCGCCATCGACAAGCAGACCTTGCGGGAATTCGACGAGGCTTGCCTTGCTCCTGCGGTGCCGCTCGCAGCCGAAGAAATCAAAGCGATCCGTGAAGCACAGGCCGTCGCGCAGCCAGTCTTTGCGCGCTATCTCAATCTATCCAAGAAGCATGATCCTGATTGGGAGCGAGGGAACAAGAGGCCGGGGGCGAGCGCTGCGGCTACTTTCGATAATCGAACGTAAGGGAGCTCGACGCAGTCGTCTGAGAAACCGCGCGTCCGATCCCGATGTATCCTCCTGGCAGCATTTCGGCGCGTTCCGCGCCGATCGACCTGACAGGCCCATTTGGGCCTGTGGTTTCCCTACCGATTTGCCCATGGTAGGACTTGCGTCCCGCCCGGCAGACGCGCGCCGAGGCCGTGGTTTCCCTACCGATTTGCCCATGGTAGGACTGCAGGGCATGTCAAGCACACACAACTTCAGCCGTGGTTTCCCTACCGATTTGCCCATGGTAGGACAAAGGATATTGACGAATGACCGGCTCATTTGCCGTGGTTTCCCTACCGATTTGCCCATGGTAGGACCGGTGAGGGTGCAGGTGCGCAATCGACCGTGCCGTGGTTTCCCTACCGATTTGCCCATGGTAGGACCTCGCACTCAACGATAATTTGACACTGGCGGCCGTGGTTTCCCTACCGATTTGCCCATGGTAGGACAAGGGTGATCAACGCGACTTCGATATCAGCGCCGTGGTTTCCCTACCGATTTGCCCATGGTAGGACTGCGGCAGGGTGCTCTACAATCGCCAGAGCGCCGTGGTTTCCCTACCGATTTGCCCATGGTAGGACTGCAAGCGCGGCAGGAGACAGCACCTTCATGCCGTGGTTTCCCTACCGTGGTTTCCCTACCGATTTGCCCATGGTAGGACTTGCGTCCCGCCCGGCAGACGCGCGCCGAGGCCGTGGTTTCCCTACCGATTTGCCCATGGTAGGACAGCTCGACGGTAACGGATTGGAACTGCTGTGATTTTCGCGGAGATATTCCGCCGAAATCACAGCAGAACCATCTGGGATGGCCCGACTTGTTCAGTTTTTGGCGCGGTCCCTAGCATCAATTCCATTCTGCCATACTGCTTGTCCGTAACCTGGAGCGTCCTCACGCTGCCTTCCTTGGGCAGGCTGCTTCGCACCCGGCGGACATGCTTATCCACAGCATCTTGCCCCCGGCAGACCCTCGCGTAAACCGAAAGTTGCAGCATCATGTAGCCGTCCTTCTTGAGGAACTGGCGAAATTGGCTGGCACGCCGTCTCTGCGGTTTTGTTTTCACCGGCAGGTCGAAGAATACCATCAACCACATGAAGCGTACCTCGTCGGCCTCCATGCTTAGTTGCGCCGGGCCAGCGGAAGCGCCGGTGTGTTCAGCGGTGTGGCGTTGCCGGCTTCGATCGATCTGACCAGGCTGGCGGCGACCGCCTCTGTTGCTGCAAGAATCGTCAAGCGCTCTTCGCCGATCGAGATGTTCTCGCTCAGGATGCCCGCCATATGGCGGCGATCCTCGACGTCCATCTCGTCTCGTTCTTCGGCGGTTACCCGTGCACGGGCCATTTGATCGACGACCGGTCGGAATGGTTCAATGAGATCATCGACAAGATTGAATGGGTTTGTTCTGGATCTGTGATGAATGCCGAAGGCGGGAAGCAAGCCGGATGCAGCGCAGGACCGCGCAAGAGCCGCGCGGACCACAGCATATCCGTAGTTAAGCAGACCATTGCGCCGGTCTTCGTCATGGCGCCGGAATCCTTCAAACAGGCGCTGCCAATAAGCGCGGGCAGCCTGGGCCTCCAGGTTGTCAGGATCGCCCGAGCCAACTCGCCCCGCCATGGCGGATAGAGCGGTTGCATGATCACTGCCGATCCCGCGCAGGACGGCGGCTTGATTTTCGATCTTGGCTGAAACCAGCTTTTGCCAAAGCCGCTTTTTCAGCGGCTGGCTCATCCCGATCTGAGCGTGAGCGATGGCGGCTTGCGCATGATGCTGGTGGAATGACATGAGCATTCCGGCTGGATGGTGTTTCGCGTCTGGCACCACCATCGCAACACCGTTTTCCGCCAAGGCGCTGAGCAGGGAGCCGCTTACGGAGACTTGCGGGGTATCGAGAATTATCCAGGCGATGTCTTCGACCGGGAAGGTCAGCGCCTCATCGCTCCCTTCGGGATCGACAACGATCTGACGGCTGCGATGCGTCAGTCTGGCGGGATTGGAGATGTGCAGACCACGCCATGCCATGTGCGGACCTCGGATTTCACTTCGGAACAAACGCCGAAGCGATCCACATTGTACTTTTTCATGGTTAACAAAGTTTTTGCGCCAATGCTTTGCATCGAATTGCCATTGTCATCGGCTAACAAGCGGGGGTCTCTCGGGTTCGAGAGATTGATAGCACCGGTCGACCTATTCAGTCCCTGGAAGTATCCAGCCAGCAATTCACCCGTGGGCTTTGTCACCTCGATATAGCTTCTTGGATGGAGGCTGAACTTGAACTTGTAGCGGTCATCGATCAGCGTCCATTCGTCCTCATCCTTGTATGCGACGACAGACCTCTCAGGCGGCGTAGGCCAGTCACGCTTGTTCATCACGTGATGAGGGTAAATCGGCACAAGGTAGAACTCGTCCTTGCCCCGCTTGTTGGGCCGCGCAAACACATCGACCCGTACGATCTCGCCGCGATCTGCCGTGCCGCCCCTGACATGCACGGCAGGTTTTCCTTTTGTCCGAAGCCGAACCTTGCGGATTTCATCTCCGGCAGGGGAGCGCGGCAGACTGTCCGCAGGCCTTCCATTCGCGATCCATTCCCGGATCGCCTCGATTACGCCCTGATTTCGTTCCGGATCTTTGATGTCTTGCAATCGTTTTTCGGTAAGGTCGGTGATCGACTTCCGTTCATAGACGACAAGCGCGCCATCGCGCTCCTTTACCTGACGGATGGTCGCGGCGTGACCCTCGCCACGCGCACGTCTCCGTTCCGGCCTCGCGACAAAAATATTGTCATAGGCCTCCTTGACCTCCCGCCGGAAGCTGGCGGCATCGCCCCACGGCGGATCAACCTGCCGCAGCGGCCGGGCAAGGCCTTTCTGTTCCCATTCCTGATAGGACCGGGTGAGCCGCTGCACTTCCCATTCTCCGATCGCAGCAACGACAAGTGCATCGAGAGCGTGGTGGCGGGCATCCTCGACCCGCTTGCCGTCAACCTTTTTCAGTGATTCGACGCCCCAAGCATGACGCAGCGCCGAAGTCAGCCCGCCCGGTCTCGTGAACACACGGCGGTTGCCGCCTTTTTCCTGCCGGTCACCTTCCGGGTAAAACAGCTTCACTGCTTCGGCGAGAAGCCGCGCTGCATAGCGGGTGTCGTTGAGGTTGCGGGTGCGGAAGCGTTCTTCCGCTTCCTTCGCGTTCTTTAGGACATAATTGCGCTTCTTTGCGCCCCGGAACGCGGTGTTACCTTCGATCCGGGCCAGGAAGGTATTCCAGGCATCTTCGCCTTGGGAAGACATGAACCATTCGAAGGGTGTTTGCCCTTTCTTCTCTTGATTTGCCCGCGCGGTGCAAAGCACCTTGTTGGCGTAGCTGTCATCCCCGAACCGCGACCATGGAAGGATATGGTCGACCTGATAGCTATTGTCGGTGGCAATGATCGCGGTCGCTGGAATCGCCTTGTCCGTGTAGGGGCAGCGTCCGGCCTGTTCCTTCCATAGACGGTAGCGCAGCAACGTATCGCCGTTCACGTCCTCGATGCCCAGCAGTTCACGGACTTCATTGCGCTGACGTTCGCGCTCTGCAGTATTCTTGTCGATGCCGCGCTTGATCTCGTTGCGCTTTTCGAGGCTGTTGCCGACATCGCGCGCCATCTCGATGTGCACGGCATCTGGCAAACCCCAGCGATTGCGCATCGCCCAAAGCTGCTTCAGCCCTTCGGTAAGGGATTTCCGCGCGACGGGATTGGCGATTTCGTCGCCCATCGATTGCACCAGCGCATTGAACCCAGCCTTGTCCGCCACCTGCTCGCGCTTGCTCCAGCGGGACGCCGCGTGGTCATACCCAGCGGCCTCGCATGCCTGATCGTAACGCAGCCCTGCTTCGAGGTGCGGGATCAGCGCGCGCGCCGCCTTTGCAGAGATATGGCCAGCTCCCTTGAATCGCGAGAACCCCTTCAGATTGTCAAGCAGCGAGTCCACCGCTCCGGCCGGAAGGCCGAGCTTGGCCAACTCCTCGCCGATCTTGTCGGCAGTTTCGTGAAAGCTGATGACATGCGCGATCTGGTCGAGCTGCGCCGGTCGCGTTTGCAAGTCCGCCCACAGCACCTCCCCAAGTGCATCACGCAGCTTCTTGGTGCCGTGCATCGCTTCGCCTGTACGAGCGGCGATGTCCTGCGTCTCTTCCTCTGGTTTGAACACGGTGAAGCGCTGATCCGCTGGCAGGCCGATCCGTTTCCGCACCTCCTTGACGGAGAGCTTGGCCGACTTTCCGAGATCGCCCGCCGCCAGTCTGATTTCGTCCGGCGTGAGCGGGCGCTCGCCCTCCGGCGCGGTAATGCGCAGGTTCACCAGTTTGCCGAGCAGGCGGAACTTCTCGAACGACGGGGCAAATCTGGCGGCGCGCTTTTCCTTGGGCTCAAACTGGCACATGCCAACCAGCTTTTCGCTGTCCTGCATCTCCAGCTGGCGAAAGGCGATGGCGGTGAACTCAGCTTCAAGGGCTGCTGAAGCCGTATCATTGCCCAGACGGCGTTGTGCCTCGAACAGCTTTGCAACCTCGTGGATCAGATCATCACGGCTTTGGGTGCGGTCGAACAGGCCATCGCGATTGCGCTTGCGGTCACGGAAATCTGCATCGCGGCCAAACATCTCGCCAACGGTTCGATAGCGGCCGAGCCGCTCGCGGGTCGCCTCCAGCGCCTTGAGCATCTTCTGATCGTCACCGGCGGTGTTCGCCTCCTTGCCCTTTCTGGCCGACTTGAACCCACGTCGCTTGGCGATGTGGCCCAGGGCAACGGCGAATTCGGCGGACGACAGTGGCTTATCCAGCCCTCGCGCGCGCAATTCCCAAGGATCAAGCCCGGCGCGCTTCAGCGCATCCGGTTCGTTGCCGGCCAGCAACCCGTGCTGGGCAAATATGCGGCGGATTTCTCCCATCCGTTGTGCACGGCGGCGGATCACCCGGCGCAGCAGGCGATTGCCGCGCCTGATCTGGTTGGTTGGCGTCCGTTCTTTGTCGGTCTCTGGAACATCGAACATCCACGATCCCATGGCGACGATCTCGCCGGATGGATCGCCCGGGGTAGGGTGGCGCAGCACGGCCCACCCGCAAGATGCAATGCCCAGATCGATACCAAAAACGAGGCCGCTCATTACTTTCCCCTTTCTTTCGAAAGAAGCGCCTTGACCCGGCTAGGTCAATCGGCAATCATGATTTCGGCAAATCGGTAGGGAAGCCACGGTAACAGAGCTTCACTGTGAAGGATCATCCCGAAAGGGAAATTCCTTGTTGAAGCATTGATACAAAGGCTTCTGTATTCACAAGACCCTCCCCGGGAAACCGGTGAGGGTCTTGTTGCGTCCGGGGATCGCAAAGGCGGTGAGCTGGTCGGGCTTCGGAAGCAGGGGCACCGCTTCTACCACAAAACTGCTGATCTCTCGACTTGCTCGCCCGACGAGAGTCTCACGCCGTGATTTTCCGACTTGTCAGCGATCGCTCGGGCATCCGGTGCGGATCAGGCGATACGAGCCTGCTGTGGTACGACCATTGTCTCGCCGACGCGCACTGCCGCTACCGGCTGGGCAAGGCCGGGGCGGTCGCGGGAGGTTGATCCAAGGTCGGTGTAGATGCGATCCTCGGGTACGCCGAGCTCGATGAGCGCCTGGCGCTGGGCGGTGAGATCCTGCTTGTCGGTCGAGCAGCGAGCATATCCGATGAGGGTGTTGGTCATTTGTAACGGATGAGGCCCCTGTGTGAGAAAATAAAGCGTACCACCTTAATGAGAGAGCGGGGCAAGCCGGATTCGTGGAGGGGAGGGGGATCTGACCCGATCCCTTTCGGACAATGTGAAAAATGGCGCCGCGGCGCATCATCAGCAAAGAACAGTCATAACTGAGATTCATTGGCACTCGCGGGACAATGTGCTATCGAGCAATTCGTGTCATCAAGCCTTTGGAGTGACATTTATGGGCGTCGAGGTCAGAGTAATGGAAAATGGCCGAATGGTCCTGCCAGCTGCCATCCGGAAGCGGCTCGGCCTCGAAAAGGGCGGAACAGTGATCGTAGAGGTAGGCGACGAGGAGGTAACGCTTCGTTCCGTTGAGCAGGTGCTCGACAAAGTGAAGGCGACCTTTGCCAAATATGCCGATTTGCCGGGCACGTCGGTCGATGACTTTCTGGCGAACAGGCGCGCGGAGAGCGGTGAATGAGCGAGGTTGTGCTCGACGCGTCCGCGCTGCTCGCATTTCTAAAAGATGAGCCCGGCGGCAGCGCTGTCAGGCAGCTGATGCCGACCTCCGTAATGTCTGCCATCAATCTGGCGGAGGTCGCGACAACGTTCATCCATGGCGGCATGCCCGCTGACGAGGTTGAGCTTGCATTACGCGAGCTGCCAATTCGCATTGTGCCGCTCGATGAAGATCAGGCTTATCAAGCGAGTGCGCTTCGCCCGCTTACGGCTGACAAGGGGTTATCGCTCGGCGACAGGTGCTGTCTTGCTCTGGCCCGCTCTCTGGCGCTGCCAGCATTGACATGCGATCGCGCATGGGGAGGGCTGCCGCCTGACATTGGAGTTGAGTTGCAGCTCGTCAGGTGAGCATTCGCCTTCGGTCGAGCAATTGCGATGCCAGTAGCGTGATGTTTTCGCCTTCTGAACCGTCCCGGGATTGCCGGAGGCCATTTGGTTTAAGTTATGCTGCCATGGCGATATCACCCGCCGGATGCGGTGTATTCGGCAAACCTAGCTCTCGCCATAACCGCGCCGTCAGTACTGCTGCTCCGGGACATGGAGAACAAGCCCGTCAAGCCGATCATCAAGCGTGATCTGGCAAGCGAGCCGACTTTCTTCCGTGGTCCCTTCGGCAAACTGAAGCAAATCGGCCTCCATGCTCCCATCGGAAAGGCATCCGACCCGGTCGATCCATGAGGGATCGACATGGACGTGACATGTGGCACAAGCGCATTGGCCACCACAATCGCCGTCGATTCCCGGAACATCGTTGAACAGTGCCGCTTCGCGCGCTGTCATTCCGGATACGATTTCAACGGGAAACCGGCGACCATCATGGGCAACAAAGGTGACCTTGACCATAGAACTGCAACTTTCCCTTGGCGCGTAAATCAATGCGCGTGAAGTTTGACTGGCAGGCGGGTGATTCCGCGAACGAGATTGGAAAGCAGGCGCTCGGGCTCGCCAACGACCTCCACGAAGTGGAAGCGCTTCTGGATTTCCTCCCAGATAATCCGAAGCTGCAATTCGGCCAGGCGGTTGCCCATGCAGCGATGGATGCCATAGCCGAACGAAAGGTGTTGGCGCGGGCTCTTCCGGTCGATGATGAATTCCTCGGGCCGGTCGATCACCGTTTCGTCGCGGTTGCCCGAAAGATACCACATGACGACTTTGTCACCCTTGGCGATGCGCTTCCCACCGATCTCGCTGTCTTCCAACGCGGTTCGGCGCATGTGGGTGAGCGGGGTCTGCCAGCGGATGATTTCAGGAACCATATTGCCGATCAGGGCGGGATCGCTCCGCAATTTGTCATATTGATCGGGATGCCGGTTCAGCGCCAGGACTCCGCCGCTGATCGAATTGCGGGTGGTATCGTTTCCACCAACGATCAGCAGCAGCAGGTTGCCCAGAAATTCGAGGAACGGCATTTCGCGCGTGGCGGGCGAATTCGCCATCATCGAGATCAGGTCGTTACCCCCTGCCTGGTCGATCCGCTGGTCCCAGAGTCCTTTGAAATACATCGCACATTCGATCAACTCATCGCGGCGCTGCTCGAAGGAATCGACTATTCCCGCCCCAGGTATGGCGGTCGTGACGTCGGACCAGCGGGTCAGGCGGGCTCGCTCTTCCCAAGGGAAATCGAACAGTGTCGCCAGCGTCATCGTGGTCAGCTCGACCGAAACGCTTTTGACCCAGTCGATCTCCTCGCCGACCGGCAACGAATCAAGAATTTCTCCGGCACGTTCGCGGATCACGGGTTCGAGCAGCAGCAGGTTCGAAGGCGCCACTGCCGGAGTGACCGCCTTGCGCTGCGCGTCATGCTTGGGCTGGTCCATGGCGATGAACATCTCGAGTTCGAGATTGCTCTGGTCGCTGTGCATGTCTTGGATCGCAATCCCGCCCAGCTTGGCTTCGGATGAATAGACCTTGTGATTGGTGTCGACCGCCATGATGTCGTTGTATCTGGTGATCGACCAGTAGGGGCCATAGGCGCTTTCGGCGCAGTAGTGGACCGGATCCTCACGTCGCAGCCGCTCGAAGAAGGTCCCGACCTTGTCGCTCTGAAACAGGCTTGGGCGAGCAACGTCGATCTCAGCAAGCGGGATGCCGGCAACAGCCCGGGCAAGCTCGGCACCGTCCAGTTCCTGCGGAATTGCTTGCGTGGCCATCGTCACCTCCCTCAAGTTCGGTCTGCTCCTGGGCTGGATAAGGGCAGATCACCGATTCGTCAATAAATAGTATAAGAGTTTATCCAGAACCCTCCAGTGTGCGATAGTTTTTGCGGGAGCATTGACAGCATTTCACTTAATTCTTATCAGATTATCATGAGATCCGGCCCAAGACATGTCCTCCCTGCGGAGCCTGCCGCTAACCTTGGCCAGACCAAGGTCAAGCGCGCCCTGGTGCTGGCCCGCGAGATTGTCGAGGATATCGAGAGCAATGCGCAGGGACCGGGTGACCGGCTTCCCCACGAGGATGCCATGCTGGCGCGCTATGACGTGGCGCGTGCTACGCTGCGTGAGGCGCTGCGTTTTCTCGAATTGCAGGGTGTGATCCATCTCACTCAGGGTCGGGGTGGTGGGCCGGTTATCACCCGTCCGCAGACAGCCGATTTCGCCAGTTCGATGGCGCTGATTCTGCAATTCATGGATACCGACCTTCGAGCGCTGCTCGAACTGCGCGAAGCGATTGCCCCGACGGTTGCGGCGCGGGCCGCGGAAATGGCCACCGTCGCCGATCTTGCTGCGCTCGAGGCATGCCTGGCACGGCTCGAGCGCGAGCGGGAAGGTCCGGAATTCGAGGAAACCAATCGTCGGTTTCACGATCTGCTGGGCTGGGCCAGCGGAAACTCGACCTTCGGCCTGCTGGTCTCCGCTTTGCACCTGTTGACCCGCAGCATGTCGGAAGGTCTGGGCTATTCGGCGCAGGAGCGCGAAACCCAGTTGCGGTGCCTCGGTCGCGTGCTGCAGGCCGTGCGGATGCGCGATGCTGTGGGTGCCCGGCGCCAGATGGAGCGGCTGACCGATGGATCGACCCAGTATCTGGCAGAGCGTAGTCCTGCATTGCTCGCGCAAAAGGTCCGCTGGGGGAACGCAAACCGGGAAGCCTGAATGGGAGAAAGACAATGGCCTTGACCAGCCGCATTTGTGATCTGCTGAAAATCGAATACCCGATCGTCCTTGCCGGAATGGGCGGGGCGAGCGTTCCGGCGCTGGCGGCTGCGGTTTCCAATGCCGGTGGTCTAGGCGTTCTGGGCGCCGCAGCCTGCGCGCCAGAACGACTGCGGGAATGGATCCGCCAAACCCGCGAACTGACCGATAAGCCGTTTGGGGTCGATACCCTGCTGCCGGCCTCTGTGCGCCTGGGCAAGTCTCCGCAAAGCGGTACCGCGCCCGCCGATCCCATGGGACTGGCGGCCGAATACCGCCAGTTCGCGGAGGATTTCATGGCCCGCGAAGGGCTGGTGAGGGCTGACGGCGAGGCGGCAAGGCGTGCCACTGGCGGACGCGATGCCGAGGGCGGCCCGCCGCTGTTCTCGAAGGAATTCTTCGAAGCGCAGATGGAAGTGGTAATCGAGGAGAAGGTGCCGGTCTATGCCGCCGGACTTGGCAATCCCGGCCCGTGGATGGACCGTCTCCATGCCAACGGTACGATCGTCATGGCCGTGGTCGGCAAGGTCAAGCACGCGCAGCAGGTGGTCGAAAACGGGATCGACGTGATCGTCGCCCAAGGCCATGACGGTGGCGGACACAATTCACCGATCGGGACAATCTCGCTGATCCCGCAGGTGGTCGATGCCGTGGGCGACCGTGTGCCGGTGCTGGGCGCGGGCGGCATTTCCGACGGACGCGGGGTGGCCGCTGCCTTCATGCTGGGCGCGGAAGGGGCCTGGGTCGGCACCGCGTTCCTTGCTACCGAAGAAGCGGGCATCGAGGGCTTCCAAAAGGAAGCGATCGTCGAGGGCGGAGATGCCGATACCGTGGTCAGCCGCTCGATTACCGGCAAGCCGGCGCGGATGATCCGCAACAAATGGGCCGACGCGTGGGTTGACGCGGGCAAGGAACCGCTGCCAATGCCTTATCAGTCGATGATTTCAGGCCCGGTCATGGCTGCCGGAATCGAGGCCAGGCGCAAGGATATCCTTCCCGGCTTCGCCGGACAGGGGATCGGCCTGATCCACGCGGTGCGCCCCGCCGCCGCAGTAATGGCCGACCTGGTTTCCGAAGCCGAACGCGCACTCGCGCTTGCCAGCCGTTTCCGCTGATCCGGGGGCGTCACGCATGACCGGATTTTCCGACAAAGCCGCAATAACCGGAATTGGCGAGACAGATTTTGTCAAGGGCACCGAACGCAGCGCGGTTGACATGATGCTGGAAGCCTCGCGCCGCGCGATCGCCGATGCGGGATTGAAGCCGGGCGATATCGACGGCATGATCCCGCCGCCGATTTATACGACGTCCGAAGAGTTGGCCGCCAACCTTGGGATCGATGTGCTGCGCTATGCCGCGACGGTCCACATGGGCGGTGCAAGTCCGACGACTGCGTTGCAAAACGCGGCCATGGCTATCGCCGCGGGCCTGTGCGACCATGTCCTTGTCACCCTTGGTTGGAACGGGTTCTCCGCGCTGCGCCCCAAGCCCGGCGCGCCGGCGACGCGGTCGATGAACATGACCACGCTGACCAACACGATCCAAGGCTATTATATACCCTACGGCGTTTTTCTGCCGGTGCAGATGTATGCTTGGCTGGCGACACGTCACTCCCAGCTGTTCGGGGTTGGACCAGAAGCAATGGGCGCGGTAGCGATGGCCTGTCGCAAGCACGCCCAGCTAAACCCCAAGGCCTTCACCTGCGGTCGTCCACTCGACTGGGATACCTATGCCACATCACGCTGGATTTCTGAGCCATTCCGGCTTTACGACTGTTGCCTTGAAACCGACGGAGCCTGCGCGGTGGTGGTCTCGCGCATCGACAAGGCGCGTGACATGCCCCACGTGCCGGTGACGATTGCCGGGGCTGCGGAAGGGCACCCATATCCGGCCGACGACATTCCCTCGCGTCCCGATCCGTTCAAGATCGGGCTTTCCTACGCCGCTCCGAAAGCCTTCGAGATGGCTGGAGTTACCTGTGAGAACATGGACTTCCTGCAGATCTACGACTGTTTCACCTACGTGGTGCTGCTGCAGCTGGAAGCTCTGGGTTACTGCGAGCCAGGAGGTCAACTCGATTTCGTCCGGGACGGGCAAATTGAACTTGGTGGGCGCTATCCGCTAAACACTCACGGCGGGTTGCTCAGTGAGGCGCATGTCTGGGGCCTCAATCATGTGGTCGAGGCGGTCCGACAACTGCGTCACGACTGCGGCGATCGGCAGGTCGAGAACGCCCAGACCGGCTTGGTCACGGGCTGGGGCGATTTGGGCGACGGCAGCATCGCCATCTTGCGGAGGTTCACATGAGCCACGATGCAGAACTTCCTCCCAAGCAGCGGCAGGAGGCTCAAACCCCGCCTGCCAAGCCGCGTCCGCGTCCGCAGGACCCCGTAGAGCAGGAATTCTGGCGGCTGTGCCAGGATGGTCATCTGCATTTCCAGCGTTGCTCCTTCTGCGGCACCTGGCGCCATCTGCCGCGCTACATGTGCGCCCGCTGCGGTTCTCCCGAGTTCGCCTGGGAGCCCAGCACCGGCAGGGGCACGTTGTTCACGTGGACCATCACGCACCAGGCCCTACACCCGGCATTTGCCCACGAAATCCCGTTCATTGCGGCCGTAGTAGAGCTGGAGGAAGGGGTGCGTATGGCGACCCGGCTGATCGAATGCACTCAGGACCGGGTCAAACTCGAAATGCCGGTCGAACTGACCTTCGAGCCGCTGGGGGACGATTTTCGGCTGCCGGTGTTCCGGCCGGTCGCGAGTGGAGAGCACGCACCATGAACCTCGAATATGGCCCCAAATACGAGCGCTTCCGCGCCGAAGTGCGCGATTTTCTGGCCCGCAATGGCAAGCGTGCGCCGGAATCGGCACAGCGTGCGGCGCGCCCGACGACCGACGCGGTCGCCTGGCAGAACCTGCTGCTGGAACATGGCTACACCGCGCGGACCATTCCGCGCGAATATGGCGGCTACGGCGCTGAGCCAGACATCCTTGAAGCGCGGATCATCGCCGAGGAATTTGCCCGTGCTGGCGTGCCTGGGGGGCTGTCCAACCAAGGCGTCTCGATGCTGGTTCCGACCCTGCTCGAACTCGGCACCGAAGAGCAGAAGCGCCGCTGGATCGAGCCCACCCTGCGCGGTGAGATCGTCTGGTGCCAGGGCTATTCGGAACCCGGCGCGGGCTCGGATCTGGCCAGTCTGCGCACTAGCGCGCGCGAGGAAAACGGCCACTTCGTGATCAACGGACAGAAGATCTGGACCAGCACCGCGCGGCAGGCCGACATGATCTTCTGCCTGGTGCGGACCGAGACCGAGGCACCCAAGCACGCGGGCATTTCCTATCTGATCTTCTCGATGGACTTGCCGGGGATCGAGGTTCGCCCGCTCAAGACAATGACCGGGCACGCTGAATTCAACGAAACGTTCTTCACCGACGTGCGGGTGCCGGTCGATCAGATCGTCGGGCAGCGCGGCCAGGGCTGGTTCGTCGCCAATGCGACGCTCGGCCACGAGCGCGGGATGCTTGGCGATCCCGATGCGCTGGAAAACCGCCTGTTGGCGCTGATCAGGCTAATGCAGGAGGAGCAGATCGGGTCGGCTCGCGCTATTGACAATCCCGTGCTGCGCGACCGTCTTGTCGCTCTGCAGGCGGAAGTCGCAGCGATGAAATACAACGGGATGCGCTTGCTTTCGAACCAGCTCAAGGGTGAATCAGGGGGTATGGCCAAGCTGATCGTCAAGCTGCAGAGCTGCGAACTGGCACACCAGATCTCGGCCCTGGCGATCGATGCGATGGGCGAAATGGGCATCCTCTATGCCGAAAGCCCGCGTGAGCGCGAGGGGGGCGTCTGGCAATGGAACTATATGTTCCAGTTGGGGCTGATCATCGGCGGCGGCACCGCGCAGATCCAGAAGAACATCATCGCCGAACGCGGCCTCAACATGCCGCGCGAGCCGCGGCTTGCGCTGGACGCCGCCCAGAGCCGGAAGGAAGTCGCCTGATGGATTTCGGTCTTTCCCCGGAACAAGAAATGCTCAGGGACACGGTCGGGCGCTGCCTTGCGGAAACCTGCCCGCTCGATCATGTGCGCTCCTGCTCGGAAACAGGCAGCGCGGTCAGCGATCAGGTCGTGGCTGCGCTACATGATATCGGGCTGACCGGCCTGTTGGTGCCCGAAGTGCATGGCGGGCTAGGGATGACGCTGCTCGATGCAGCGGTGGTGGCCGAGCAGCTTGGCCGGGCTGTGGCCCCTGCGCCGTTCCTGGCGCGCAGCGTGCTCGCCCCGCTGGCGCTGATGCTGGCGGGCTCGGCCGCGCAGCAGGCTGAATGGCTGCCCCGGATTGCTTCCGGCGCGGTACGCTTCGGCGTCGCGATCGCGGGCATCGTCGAGGAGCGCGACGGAGTGAGAGTCCGGGCCGAAGGCGGCAGACTGACCGGCACCGCGCTGTTTGCGTTAGATTTTGTGGGGGCGGATTATTTCATTGTCGGCGATGTTTCGGGGAGGCTCCATCTGCTGGCCGCCACATCGACCGGAGTCGAGCGGATAGCCTTGCAGACCATCGATACGACTCGCAGCATCGGCGAGTTACGGCTGACCGGCGCAATCGCCGAACCCCTTGCCGACGATGGCGGCCTTGCGGCGCGGCGGCTGCGCGATGCTGGGCGCGTCTTGCTCGCGGCAGACAGTCTTGGGGCGGGCGAAGCGATGATCGAGAAGGCGGTCGCCTATGCCGGAGAGCGCGAGCAGTTCGGGCGGGTCATCGGCAGCTTCCAGGCGGTCAAGCATATGTGCGCAGAAATGGCCGCTCGGCACGAACCTTGCCGGGCGCTGGTGTGGTATGCCGCGCACGCCTTCGACACCATTCCCGAGGAGGCGGCGCTGGTGGCCTGCCACGCAAAATCGCTCACTGGCGAGGTTCACCGCTTCGTGGCGCGAACCGCGACGGAGGTGCACGGCGGGATGGGCTTTACCGACCTGCTTGGACTGCACTTCTGGTTCAAGCGGATCGGATTCGACCGCCAAGTTCTTGGCGGGCCGGAGCGAGTAAGGTCCGACGCAGCGCAGCTACAGGGATTGACCGCAACGACATAGAACGACGGGTCGGGAGAGAAGAAGATGACCGATTGGAATTTCGGCGACATACTGGATGCGATCGAAGCGGCGCTTCCTCGCGATGCCCCGGCGCTGATCCACGGAGATCGGCGGATCAACTGGCCTGAAATGGCCGCGCGGTCCAACAATCTTGCCCGCGCGCTGCGTGCCAGGGGGCTTGAACACGGGGCCAAGGTAGCCTTCTACATGCGCAACCGGCCGGAATACGGCGAGTCGATGGTCGCCTGTTTCAAGGCCCGGCTGACCCACGTCAATATCAACTACCGTTACAAACCGGACGAGGTGCTTTACATTTTCGATGATTCCGATGCCGAGGCGATTGTCTACAGCAGCGAATTCCGCGATTGCATTGTCGAATTGAAGGACCGGCTGGGGAAGGCCCGGATCTTTGTCGAAATCGGCGATCCGGCGGCGATCGCGCCATTTGCCGAACCCTACGAGGCGTTGGCGGCGCAAGGCGACGGTTCGCCGCTGGGCATAGCCCGTTCGCCTGACGACATGCTGTTCATCTACACAGGTGGGACCACCGGCATGCCCAAGGGGGTGATGTGGCGCCACGATGACCTGCGGCGGGCGCAGCTCGATTCCGCCGGCCTGCTTGGTCCAGCGCCGCAGGATATGGACGAAACCGTCACGATGATCCGTACTGACGGACCTGGCCGGGTGTTCCTCCCCGCCTGTCCGATGATGCATGGTACAGGACTCCTCTCTGCCCTTGGCACGCTGATGGGGGGAGGCTGCATCGTAACGCTTGAGAACCCGTCGTTCGACGCCGACGAGTTATGGCGCGTTGTCGAGAGGCACCGGGTGCAGTCGGTCGCAATCGTCGGCGATGCTTTCGCCAAACCGATGCTTGCTGCGCTCGACAATGCACCCCGGAGCTGCGACACATCGAGTCTGATCTCGATCCTTTCGTCAGGAGTGATGTGGAGCCGCGAGGTCAAGGATGGGCTGATACGGCACATTCCGCAGGTGGCGCTGATGGACGCCTTCGGTGCATCAGAGGGGCTTGGCTATGGCTTGTCGGTGACCACCGCGCAAGGGTCCGTCCAGACCGCCAAGTTCGTGATCGGCGAGCATTGCGACGTGTTCGACGAAAGCGATGCAAAGGTGGAAGCCGGCAGCGGGATCCCCGGCTTCATTGCCCGAAAGGGTGCCATTCCAGTGGGCTATTACAAGGATCCGGAAAAGTCTGCGAAAACGTTCCGGACTATCGGCGGCGTGCGCTACTCGATCCCCGGCGACTGGTGCCTGGTGGAGGCTGACGGCAGCCTGACCCTGCTCGGCCGGGGCAGCGTCTGCATCAACACAGCCGGGGAAAAGGTCTATCCCGAAGAAGTCGAGGAAGTGCTCAAGACCCACCCGTCTGTGGCCGATGCTCTCGTCGTTGGCGTGCCGGACGAGAAATGGGGCCAGGCCGTGACCGCGGTGGTCTGCCTGGAGGACAACGCCACCTTCGACGAGGCCGAACTCAAGGCCCATGTCCGCCGACAGCTGGCCGGTTACAAGACCCCCAAGGTGGTCTATCGGGCCGGTATCGCGCTGCGCGCATCGAACGGCAAGGCTGACTACGCCGCAGTGAGAGACTTCGCGATAGGTCAGGGCGCGGCGGCGTGAGCGACAGCACGAACGGAGGGGCGGTTAGTGACTGCGAGGCGCTGATCGTCGGTGCTGGCTTCAGCGGGGTTTATCTGCTTCACCGCCTGCGCGAGGCCGGCTTCGACGCCAGGTTGATCGACGCGGCCGAAGAGCCGGGCGGCATCTGGTACTGGAATTGCTACCCCGGCGCGCGCGTCGATTCGCAGGTTCCGCTGTACGAACTTTCGCTGCCCGAACTTTGGCGCGACTGGACCTGGAGCGAACGCTATCCCGGATGGCGCGAACTGCGCGACTATTTCTGCCATGTCTGTGACCGCCTTGCGCTTTGGCCCCACATGACCATGGGGACCCGTATGGCGGGCGCCGAGTGGGATGAAGGTCAGCGCAAGTGGCGGGTCACGACCGGAAGCGGCGAAACAATTACGGCGCACTATCTGCTGCCCTGTCTCGGCTTTGCCGCAAAAGCCCATGTGCCCGAAATCGCCGGACTGGAGACCTTTGCGGGCGAATGGCACCACACGGCCCACTGGCCGCAGCAAGGGCTGTCCATGGCCGGGCGCAAGGTGGCGATTATTGGTACCGGAGCCAGCGGTGTCCAAGTGGCGCAGGAAGCCGCAGCAGAAGCGGCCCAGATCACCTTGCTGCAACGCACGCCGATTCTCGCGTTGCCGATGCGGCAGGAATCGCTGACTGATGAACAGCAGGAGCGGGAGAAAGCAGATTACCCGGCGATCTTTGCCGCCCGTCTCCAGTCTGCCGGCGGCTTCGATACGGGCAGCATCGACGCTTCGGCGCTCGAAGTCGACGAGGAAGAACGGCACCGTCTGTTCGAAAAGCAGTGGCAGGCCGGAGGTTTGCGCTTCTGGTACGCCAATTTCGCTGATTTGCTGACCGACGAGCGTGCCAACCGTCATGCCTACGATTTTTGGCGCGACAAAACCAGGGCGCGGATCGCCAATCCGGCCTTGCGCGAGATGCTGGCGCCGAGTGAGCCGCCGCACCCCTTTGGAACCAAGCGCCCTTCGCTCGAGCGGAACTATTACGAGATCTTTAGCCAGGACAATGTCACGCTGGTCGATCTCGCGCAGGCGCCGATTCAGCGGATCGTGCCCGAGGGGATCGAAATCGCCGATGGGTTGATCGAATGCGATCTTATCGTGTTTGCCACCGGCTTCGACGCCGGACGCGGCGGGCTGACGCAAACCGGGATCAGGGGGCGGGACGGTCGCAGCCTGGCCGCTGCCTGGCATGACGAGGTGACCGCCTATCTCGGCTATGCCGTGCATGGATTTCCCAACATGGCCTATCTGTACGGACCGCTCAGCCCTTCGGGCTTTTCCAACGGTCCGACCGCGGCAGAAATCCAGGGCGATTGGGTCTGCGACCTTCTGGTGAAGCTGCGCGAAGACAACTTCACGCGTTTCGAGGCGGACATAGCCGCGGAGCGCGAATGGACCGAGAGCGTTGCAGCGATCGGGGCCATGACGCTCTTTCCCCGAGCAAAGTCCTGGTACATGGGCGACAACATTCCTGGCAAGCCGCGCCAGTTGCTCAATTATCCAAGCGTCGTTGGCTTCGCCATGATCTGCGACGAAGTGGCAGCGGACGGATACCGCGGCTTCACACTGACATGAACGAGGAACCAAGACCGATGAACCTGACTACATCCGACATCATGCCGGATTGGGCGCCTGACCCGTCGGTCCTGCCAGGCTGGTTTGTCGACGCCATGGCTGTTCCGCGCGAGGAAGGTTTCGTAACCGTCGATGGCGTGCGTATGCACTACTTCCGATGGGGTAATCCGGCCGCGCCGCCGGTGCTGATGACTCACGGCTTCCTTTCGCACGCCCGCTGCTTCGCGTTTGTCGCCCCGTTTCTCGCCCGCGATTACCACGTGGTCGCCTATGACCTTTCGGGCATGGGCGACAGTGACGTGCGCCCGGACTGCGACATGGCGGCGCGCGGACGCGAGATGATTGGGGTTGCCGAAGCATTGGGCCTTTTCGGTCATGACCGAAAACCCATCGTGGCTGCCCACAGTTTTGGCTCGGCAGTGGCGCTGAAT